>CAIYDT010000285.1 GCA_903924985.1 uncultured Acetobacteraceae bacterium | reverse complement strand
TGGCAGATTCTGTCCGGGGCTGGAGAGTGGCGTCAGCACCCAATCTCTAAGCGATTCCAGATGGTTGTACCATGCCCGTTTCTGAATCCCTGCTATGCGGTGAATAAGATGGGCTAGAGGTCAACACTCCCTCATTGGTCGGTAATTTAGGCGGTGGATTCACATTTGAAGTGCAACAGTTACTGTAGGATTACCTCGGCCGGGGTGCTGAAGCCAAGGCATTTTCGTGGGTGGCAGGCCTTCGCCTGCCATGACACAAGGATAGCGGCCGGGACTCGCGCCCCGGCCGTTCTGCCGACCTTCGTCAGACGGGTATTTCGACCTCGATCACCTCCAGATCGGCGGTCATCACCATGCCCCGGGTTTCCGGCCCCAGGAACACCGCGACGACATAGACAACCAGCGATCCGATCGTGGCGTACATCATCGGCTTGGCGAAACCCATGTGCTGATTGACCGCGAAGTAGGTCAGCACCGGCGCGACCGCCGCGGCCCAGACCGCGCCCTGGTGGTAGACGAAGCCCGCCGCCGTGGCGCGGACCTCGGTCGGGAACCGTTCCGATAACCAGCCGGGGTTGAGGGCATCCTTGCCGCCGACGAAGCAGATGAACAGCATGAAGAGCCCGAGGAACCAGCTCGGATCGCTCGTCGAAAGATAGAGCGGCACCAGGGGGATGGCGATGGTGCAGGGGATCATGAGCGCCCAGCGCCGGCCGACCTTTTCCGACACCGCACCCCAGAAGCTGCTGGCCAGGAACGTGATGATGTTGCCCCAGAACACCGGCACCGACACCTGGGCCGGTGTCCAACCCAGTTCCTTCGTCAGATAGGTGCCGAGCATGGCCCAGATCCCGTAATAGACGCAGAAATTCGCGGCCATCCACAGGCAACCCGTCAGAGTGTTAAACAAATATTTGGGTTTGAAGATCGCGAACAGCGGCAGCGTGACCTGTTGCTGAGACTCGTCCTGGATCTTCTTGTTTTCGGTCCAGACTTCCGGCTCTTTGACGTAGAAGCGGATCCAGACGCAGGCCAACGCCGGCAGCACGCCGAGGATCAGCATGCCGCGCCAGCCGTAACCCTTGTGCCAGGCTTCGAGCGGCGCGTACAAAAAGCCGTACGCCAACGCCGACAAAGCAAAGCCCAGCCCCCACGATCCCTGCAACACGCCGGACATCAGCCCGCGCGAGCGCGCCGGCCAGGATTCCATCGCCAGCGCCGCGCCGGCCGGCCACTCCGCCCCCATGCCGATACCCAGCAACGCACGGGTCACGAACAGGAACGTGAAGGTCGGCGAGAACCCGGCGGCGAAGTTGCAGATGGAGTACCAAAGGATGGAGATCATCAGCGGCGCCCGGCGCCCCATACGATCGGCCAGCCAGCCGGAGGCCGTCGCGCCGCCCAGCCGCATGACCAGCGTGACTGAGAAGATCGCGGTCACCTCGATCAGCGGAACGCCGAACTCCTGCGCGATCGGCGCCATGATCAGCAGGAAGACGGTGAAGTCGAACGCATCCAGCGTCCAGCCCATCCATGCAGCGCAGTAGGCGTACCACTGGTCCTTGGTGGGCTCCTTCCACCACGGAACATTCGGATTGGTCCTGGCGTATCCAGACATCGATTTGGGCTCCCTGATCTTAGTCGCTTTTTCCCGGACGAGCGGCTGATCCGCTCACCTCTCAGATAGCCTAACAGCGCATATCAGTTATGCGCAATGGCACCGAGCCGGACCTCAGGGCATTATCCAACCCCCACCACCAGCTTCCCGGTGTTCCCCCCATTGAAAAGCATCGCCAGCGCCCCGGGTGCTCGGTCCAATCCCTTCACCACGTGCAGCTTTTGCCGTAGCCGCCCACCGCGGAGATGGTGTGCCAGAAAGGCCCGAGCCTCGGTGTATCGGTCGTGGTAGTCGAACACCAGGAAGCCCTGCATCCGCACCCGCTTACCGCCGAGCGCGCCGAGGTTCTTGACGCCGTATGGTTCTTTCGCGCCAGCCTGGGAGATACGGCCGCAACTCACCACCCGCGCGCCCATCCGAAGCACGATCAGCGCCGCGTCCAGAATCTCCCCGCCGACATTGTCGAAATACACATCCACCCCATCCGGACAAGCGCGGCGGAGGGCGGCCCCGATATCCGGTCCAGCCTTGTAATCGATCACCGCGTCCAGCTTCAGCGTCTCCGCCAAATAGCGGCATTTCTCCGTTCCACCGGCGATCCCGACCACGCGGCATGCGTTGATTTGCCCGATCTGGCACGCGATCTGCCCCACGCCGCCAGCCGCGCCCGACACCAGCAGCGTGTCCCCTGGCCGCAATTCCCCCACGTCCATCAGCCCGAAATAGGCGGTCAAGGCGGAGGTGCCGAGCGGTCCCGCCCAGTCCTCGACCGACCCCACGGACAGGTCCAACTTCTGCGTCTGGTCGCCCCGCAGCGTAGGGTGCGACTGCCATCCGGTCCGCCCCTGCACCCAATCTCCGACCTCGAACCCCGTCGCCCGGCTTTCCACCACCTGCCCGATGCCACCAGCCCGCATCGGCTCCCCGATCCCGACCTGCCGCACATAGGATGGGCCGACACCGATCCAGGAGCGCATTGCTGGGTCGATCGAGATGTATCGTGACGCGACAACGATCTCCCCTGGTCCGGGCGGGCACACCGGCTCCACATCCGCCCGAAAATGTTCGGGGCCAGGAATGCCAACCGGGCGCTCGGCCAGCAGGATGCGGTGGTTCAGGACGGTCATCGTGGGTTGCCTCCGTTTGGCCGGTGCGCGCATGCTGCCCCGAGCAGTTCAGGGGAGCAAACAATGTCCGCCACCGTCGTTGAGACCACCGCCGGCAAAGTCCGTGGCACCGTTATCGAGGGCGTGCAGGCCTACAAATCCGTGCCCTATGGCGCGTCGACCGCTGGCGCGAACCGCTTCATGCCGCCGAAGAAGCCTGCGTTCTGGTCCGGCGTGCGGGAGGCCACCGAATACACCAGCCGCGCCCCCCAGGCCGGTCTGCGCTCCGCGACCCGCCCCGAACTGGCGAACTTCTCCGGCGCCACCGACAACGCGGCGGAAACCGAGGACTGCCTGACCCTGAACGTCTGGACCCCCGGCCCCACCGGGAAGCGCCCGGTGATGGTATGGCTCCACGGTGGCGCGTTCTCCTACGGGTCGGCCAACTCCGACCGGCAGCAGGGGTCGCGGCTTTGCAACCGGGGCGACGTGGTGGTGGTGACCGTGAACCACCGACTGAACATTTTTGCGCATTTGCATCTGGCTGAGATCTGGGGCCCGGAATACGCCCGGTCCAGCAATGCCGGCGTGCTGGACTTGGTCGCAGCGCTGGAATGGGTGCGTGACAATATTGACGCGTTTGGCGGCGATCCCGGCAACGTCACGATCTTCGGGGAGTCGGGCGGGGGCGGCAAAGTTTCCACCCTGATGACCATGCCGCTGGCGCGCGGGCTGTTCCATAAGGCGATCATCCAGAGCGGCGCCTCGGTCATCCTGGGAACGCCGGGACGGGCGGCGCGACTTGCCGATATCGTGCTCCGGAATTTGGGCGTGACCCGCAACGACCTCGGCAAATTGCAGAACCTGCCCGCCGCCGATCTGCTCGCCGCCATCGGGCCGGCGACCAAGGAACTTGGGCCAGCCGAACGCCCGCTGTTCGATCGCTACCCCTTCGGCCCCGTGGTGGATGGCGACGTGTTGCCGCGTCACCCGTTCGACCCCGATGCATCCCCCTTGTCCGCCGATATCCCGCTGCTGATCGGCGACATGAAGAACGAAATGACCAGCTTCACCGCCACCGTCGATGCGATCTGGAACCGCACGCTGACCGAGGCACAAGCGCGCGACCGCCTGTTCGCCATCGCCGGGCGTCACACCGACACGGTAATCGAAACGTACCGGCGCCTGTATCCTCGCTCGAACCCGGCGCAGCGGTTCCTCGCGGCGGCCACGGACTCCAATTTCCGCATCCGGTCTCTGGCCGTGGCACAGCGCAAGGCGGCGCAGGGGCAGGCGCCCGTCTGGATGTATTCCTTCGAGTGGAAGACACCGTTGTTCGATGGCCGCCTGGGAGCACCGCACGCATTGGACGTACCATTTTGTTTCGACACCATCGACCTGACCAATGCCACCGACCTCAGCTTAGGGGCGAAGAAGGTGGCGGCGACGATGGCGTCCACCTGGATCGCCTTCGCCCGGACCGGCAATCCGGACAATGCAACGATCCCGCACTGGCCAGCTTATAACGCCGCCGAGCGTCCCACCCTGCTGCTGGACGTTGAACCACGGGTAGAAAACGATCTCCGCGGTGAGGCGCGGCGTCTTTGGCAGAACATCACTGGCACCGCCGTCTGAACTGGAAAAAATATGTCCGTCCAAACCGTTACCGGCCCCGTCGCGCTGAACGACCTCGGCCGTACCTTGATGCATGAACATCTGTATATCGCCTTCGCCGGCGCCGAATACGACTCCGGCATCAGCTTCGACCGCGCCGGGTTCGTTGCCGAGGCGGTGAAACGGCTGACCGAACTGCGGGTGAAACACGGCGTCCGCACCTTCGTCGATCCGTGCCCCATCGAACTCGGCCGCGACGCCGCGCTGATGAAGGAGATCGCGGAAAAATCCGAAATGAACGTGGTCTGCACCACCGGCTTCTACTTCGAGGCAATGGGCCTGCCGGTCTACTGGCGCGCCCGCACTACCGAGGAAATCGCTGAGCTGTACATTCGCGAGATCGAAAAAGGCATCGGCACGACCGGTGTGCGCGCCGGCGCGATCAAGGTGGCCACGGGGGCGCCCACGATTACGCCGCTGGAAATGAAATTCCTCGACGCCGCTTCGATGGCGCAGAAGGCGACGGGGGTGCCCATCATCACCCACACCCACGATGGCTACGGCGCACCTGACCAGATCGCCGCCTTCACCGGCAACGGGGTGGCCCCACACAAGTGCCTGATCGGGCATTGCTGCGGCAACGCCGACCCTGCGTATCACAAGCGCATTGTCGATAGCGGCGTCTATATTGGCTTCGACCGTATCGGGCTGCATCGGTTCATGCCGGACGAAACCCGCGCCGATAATCTGGTGAAACTGGTGCGTTCCGGCCACCGGGCCCAGATCATGATGTCGCAGGACCGGCACTGCGGCTGGCTGGGCAAGTTCGCCCGCCAGGTGCCGCCCGAAGAACAAGCCAAGATCGACGCCATGAAGGCCGAGGGCACCTGGCCGCCGCCCTACACCTATCTGTTCACCGATTTTGTGCCCCTGCTGCGGGATCGCGGTCTGACGGAGGCCGAGATCTTCTCCATGCTCGACGACAACCCCCGCCGGTTCTTCGCCGGCGAAGCTTTGCCGGTGTGACATGAAAGCACTCGTTACGACCCTCGATCCCGCCGTACCGATGGCGGTGCGGGACGTGCCCGATCCTGTTCTGACACAGCATCAGGCGCTGGTGGCGGTGAAGGCGTTCTCCCTGAACCGGGGCGAACTGCACTCCATCGTGCGCAACGGCGTCGGCTGGATCCCAGGGCAGGACATCGCCGGGGTGGTGCTGCAAGCCGCCACCGACGGCAGCGGCCCGCCCGCCGGGTCCCGCGTCGTCGCGCTAACGGACGAACTCGGGTGGGCGGAACTTGCGGCGGTAGAAGGCCACCGAATGGCGGTGCTGCCGGATAACGTAAGCTTCGCGCAGGCCTGCGCCTTGCCGGTCGCCGGGCTGACGGCGCTGCGTTGCGTGCGCCTCGGTGGGGCGATCGTCGGGCGCCGGGTGCTGATCACCGGCGCGGCCGGCGGCGTGGGCACGCTGGCGGTGCAGATCGCGGCACATTCCGGTGCGCATGTCACCGCCGTGGTCGGGCGCGCCGACCGATCCACCGGGTTGCTCACGCTCGGTGCGAAGGACATCGTGGAGGGCATCGAAAATGCCGCCGGCCGTTACTGGCTGATCCTGGAATCCGGCGGCGGCCAGTCCCTGTCCACGGCGGTCAAACTGATCGAACCACGCGGAACGGTAGCCGTCTACGGCAACTCCGCCGCCGCCGAGACCACCATCGGCTTCGGTGATTTCCGCGGCGCCCAGAACGCCCGGATCCAGAGCTTTTTCTATTTCACCTCGGAACCGGAAGAAAAATTTGCTCCCGATCTGGCCCTGCTGGTGTCGATGATCGCGGACGGAAGCCTGAAGCCGGTTATTGGATCGGAACGCAGCTGGATAGATTTCGCAGAAGTGGCGGACACATTGCGGGCTCGGCGAATCGCGGGGAAAGCGGTGTTTCGGGTCGGATAAGAATGCGCGGCATCAGCCGCCTCATTTGAACGGATTGACGATCCGCAGCCTGCCGCCAAGGACCATCCCGTCGTGCATGTCCTCTGACCAAAGCGTGTCGCAGTCGGCGTGCAGTGCCGCGGCGACAACCATCGCGTCCCATGTCGAAAAACCATGCCACTCGGCCAGCGTCAGGCCGGTTTCATGAATTTCGACCGTGAGGGGACGGACCCGCAAGAATGTTCGGACCATGGAGAGGAAGTGATGCGTCTCCATCCATGAAAGCCGCATCTTGCGGCGAGCAACGTTGGTAATCTCGTTCAGCACTTGCACGCTGATAGTGCCGCCATCGCGAAGAACCTCCTCCGCACGGTCAGCCTTGGACCGGTCATCGGAGGCGATATACAAAAGGACATTCGTGTCGAAGAAACTCCCGCTGACCGGCGATGTGGATTTCGATGTCGTCGCCGGCCTTGAGTTCCAAAGCCTCCACGACGGCGGCAGGGAGACGAACCGCGAGGCTGTTACCCCATTTCGCGACCCGCACGACACCCTCCGTTAGATATATAGCACAGCGTCTATAT
This sequence comes from uncultured Acetobacteraceae bacterium, assembly GCA_903924985.1. GTDB lineage: Bacteria > Pseudomonadota > Alphaproteobacteria > Acetobacterales > Acetobacteraceae > Rhodopila. Next base: position 8,987 of record CAIYDT010000285.1, on the reverse strand, counting down.
ATCCTGCGGGGCACCTAAAGCAATCGAACCAACCGATCGAACTCCGCCACGCTCAGCGTCTCGGCCCGCCGGTCCGCGGCAATCCCAGCCCGATCCAGCAACGCCTCCCCCCCAAGCGGTTTCAGCGACCCGCGCAGCATCTTGCGCCGCTGCCCGAATGCCGCCGCCGTCAGCTTCTCCATCTGGGAGAACAACGCCGCCGAGGGCTGCTCCGCGTGCGGCGCGAACCCCACCACGGCAGACCACACTTTCGGGGGCGGCACGAATGCGTCCGGCGGCAGCCGCACCATGATGTCCACGTCCGCGACCCACTGCGCCAATACCGACAGCCGCCCATAGGCGCCCGTCCCTGGCGCCGCGCAGATACGCTCCGCGACCTCCTGCTGGAACATCAGCGTCAGCCGCTCCCATGCGCTGCCCTGCCGCAGCCATGCCACCAGCAAAGGCGAGGCAATATTGTAGGGTAAATTCGCCACGATGTGCCGCGGCGCCGGCACCAGTGCCGTCAGGTCCATCCGCAGCGCGTCGCCCGCGATCACCCGCAGCCGCCCGCCCGCCTGCCCTTCCAGTTCGTGCATGATCGCGACAGCTCGGTCGTCGACCTCGACCACCGTCACGCTGACTGCTGGCGTTCCCAACAAGGCTCGGGTCAGCCCCCCGGGCCCCGGTCCAACCTCGATCACATGGCGTCCCGCCAGATCGCCGGCCGCTCGGGCAATCCGGGCCGTCAGATTGCCATCAAGCAGAAAGTGCTGGCCGAGGGACCGGCGCGCATCCAGCCCGTGCCGGACAATGACGTCCCGCAGTGGCGGCAGGTCGTTCAGGCGCCGCGCCCGCGCATGTCGATGTTCGCGCTCCGATGCATGTCGCGCAACATCTGCCGAGACAGCAACTCAACCCGGTCGTTCACGATCTGGCGCTGAATGTCCTGGCGCGTCAGGGTCGCCATGTTCTTCTGCTCCCGCGCGCAGACCATCACGACCGCGACACCGTCATTGGCGATCAGCGGCTGGCTGGCCTTGCCAATCGGCAGCGTCGCCAGCAGTTGGCGGAACGGTGGGGGATTCACGCCTTCCAGCCGCAGCTCCCCGGGGTCCACCTGATGGTTCGGATCGTTGACGCTCTTGGCTACGCTCTCCATGTCCGCGCAATCGTGCGCGCCGGCACCCAGGCCCCGCGCCTTCTCCACGATCTGGCGCTGCTGATCGGTGGGCGCCTGGGGATTGAGCGGGGTGGGAAACGGCAAGAACAGCTGGCGCAGGGAAACCGCCGTGGCCAGGTCCTGGCCAACCGCCCGCTTGCCCTGCAAGGTCACAATAGTGAAGCCGCCAGCAACTTTTACGGGGTTGCTGATCGCGCCGACTGGCATACTGGTGACCAGGGCGGCGACTTCCGGGTCCATCTGATTGGTCTGGATCCACCCGCGCTCCCCACCTTCCAGTGCGCTCTGATTCTGGCTGAACTGCGCGGCGACCAATGGAAAAGGTGCGCCAGCGCGCAGTTCCTTGATGACCGTCTCGGCGAAGCGTTGCGCGTCGGCGGTGTTGGTTGGGTCGTCGATGGGGACGAAAATCTCCCCGATCCGGTATTCTTGCCGGCCGCTCTCCTGCGCCCGCAATCGCAATTGCTCGTCGGCTTCAGCGTCCGAGACACTAAGCTTATCGGCCAGCAGCCCCCGCAGCACCTGACCCCAACCAAGCTGCGCTCTGATCTGATCGACCAGGGTGCGCTGGCTGACACCCGCGGCGGCGAGTTTCTGCCGCAATCCCCCCTGCGGCATGTTATTGCGCAGCTCGATTTCCCGTATCGCGGCGCCGATGTCCTTATCGGACACGATCACCTTCTGGTTGCGGGCGGCCTGGATACGCAGGCGTTCATCGATCAATTGGCGTACGATCTGCGGCTTCAGGCGTTCGATCACGTCCGAGGCCAAGGGCAGGCCGGTCGACATCGCGAACAGCCTTGTGCGACTTTCCACGTCGCCGTTTGTGATCACGTCGCCATCCACGACCGCCACGATACGGATACCCGGCGGCGGTGCGCGGGTGTCGGCCGGTGCGGCCAAACCTGGTCTTGGCAGCCCCAGCATCAGGCCAAAACCCACCAGGACAGCGAGGCGGCGCCAGGCAACGTCATAACAAGATGCGGCGAATACGCGCGACATAGGGGAGGTTTCCGATCTCATGGTGTGCCCGTTGTCACAGGGCGCGGTATCCAAACTGCCCAACGGTCTTGAAGGTGAACTGCAGCAGCAAGGTCGTGGCACCGTTTTCGTAGAGGTAGGTCGTATAGCGGCGATTGAACTTCAAATCCAAGATGAAGCACTCGTCCTCATAGATCAGATCGGCGCCATAGGCGACCATCTGGTTTGTGGCCAGGTTCCGCCGCGCGAAGGCGCTGATACGGTACTTGTCCCAAGCGGACGACGCGGCAAAGCTGACCTCATTACGCGGGCTATAGAACGGCGAGCCGGCCGGCGGCGGTGGCGCCTGCAGGTAGTAGTTATACGAATTGAACGCCGAGTAGGTGTATCCGCCGCTGACGCGGAAGCGGGGCGTTCCAACCGAAGCGACGGCGTCCACCATGCGGGTGGCCGACGTTTTCGCATCCAGGCGAGTGCGATAGGTCAGATCCAGCCACTTGGTCGGTGCGAAAGTGCCCCGCGCCACGAGATCGGACACTTGATCGTGCAAGCCGGATGCGGCGGGGAACAAATTGTCCTTGTAGGTCCGGTAGGACTGCCCCACCAATCCGTCGAACGTCGTGCCGCCCAGGTACCAGGCACCATGGATCGCGGCATTCAGCCGCGTGCCGCCCTCCTGCCGGTCGACCCCTGGAAAGCGGTTGAACCCGAACAGGTTGGCATCGCTGAAATCGAAGTCGAAGCTGTCCTCATTGGGTATGCGGAAAAGCTGGCTGTCGCCGGTTCGTGGGGCAAGGATCAGCTGTGCCATCGGCTCGATCAGCTGGGTACCCCAGGCGCCTGAATCGCGCGCGAATGGCCAGCGCCAATCGATGCCGATTTGCGGCAGAGCCCGCGCGGTATCGATTCGCCCGGGCTGGCCGAAATTCGGTTGATTGTTGTCCTGCGATGCGTCGTAGCCGGCGAGGTCGCCGTGCAGCGTCATTTTCCAGCGGTCGCCGAGCGGTCCGGTCATCGGCCGCTCCCAATTCGCGGTCAGGCTCGCGCGGCGGGTGTCGGTACCGTCGCCGCGCAGAATGTTGAAAGCAGCGACGTCCAGCGACAGCCGGCCGCCCAGCCCATCCGGCTGGCCAAAATAGCTGTACTGATAGCGCGGCACCGCCGCTGGCAAACGGCTATCGATAATGGTCGTCGACAGGCTCTGATAGGCCACGATGTCGAACCGCGTGTAGGCGCCTTGTCCGAAGCCCTCCACATAGACCGTGCTAGGCAGCATGTTGAGGGAGCCGTTCAGATCCAGCCCGGTATGGAAGTCCCGCAGATACAGGATCGACGACGCGCGGTTGATATCGAAACCCCACCGCCACGTGTCATCGTACGTGAACTGCCCGCGCGCCGCGATGGTGCCTTGCATCGTATTGCCGACGTATCCGGCGGAGACGTTCGCCAGCAACGTACCGCTATTGAAGGCTCGCCGGTACTGCACGTCGCCCTGCGGTCCGGTCTTCGTCGTCATCATGGGGACGAACGTCGCGTCCGACTGGCCGTCGATCGCCCAGTAGTAGGGAGCGGTAACAAACGCCCCGAGGCTGGACGAATTGCCCAGCCACGGGATCATCCATCCGCTTCGCCGCGGCACCGAGGGGTCGGGCGACGCCAAAAACGGGAAATACGCGACCGGCAGACCGAACATTTCCAGCGTCGCGTCGTTGTACTCGATCATCTTGTGCTCGACGTCCTGCACCGCGCTGCTGGCCCGGATCTGCCAAAGTGGCGCCTTCGTGGGGTCGGTCAGGCACAGATCGCAGGACGAGTAGACCACCCGCGACATCTCATTGAGGAGCCCGGCGGTCCGTCGCGCGCCATTGGCCGCGAGCCGCCCATTCTGCGCCAAGAGCGCGCCCATGTTGTTGAAGACCCCGTCGCGCATGTCCTGCGTGAGTTCGGCGGAGCTGGCGAACAATGTCTCCCCATCCGGTTCCAGCAGCGCGACGTGGCCGTTCGCGGTGGCCATGCCGGTGTCGCGGTTGAAGATGACCTCATCCGCCCGCAACACATGGTCGTTTTGCCAGGCTTCCACCGCACCGCGGGCGATCACAAGGGAATGTTCGCGGTCGTATTCCACCTGATCGGCGGTGAAGGTCACCGGCGCGTCTTTCGGCCCCGAACTACCGCTGACCGCGGTCGGGGGATGAAATTGGGCATGAGCGTTCGGCATCAGCCCGAGCGCCGCCGCGACGCACCAGGAAATGATACGATTGCCAAGGACCCGACGGTGGATGAGGCGGGGTTTCATGGTCAACCATCTTCCGTGTGCAGCAGCAGGGCGACGGCCAGCATAAGCCCCGAGAGGGCCGGTGCCCATGCGGCGAGAACCACCGGCAAGGCGCCCGACTGGCCGAATTCGCCCGCGATTTTGGAAACCAGGAACAGTGCGAAACCGGTTGCCACCCCGCCGCCGATCATCCGAGCTACCCCGCCGCGGCGAGCGGGCCGCATGGAAAATCCCGCGGACACCAAAGCCATCGTCGCCGTGAGCAACGGCAGCGCCAACAAAGCCTGAAAGTGCAGCCGGTGCCGGATGGAGGAGAAGCCCGACCGTTCGAGCAGCCCGATAAAGTCCGGCAGCGTCCAAACCGACAGCGTATCCGGAGAGGCAAAGCTGTCCTGCACCCGTCCAACGGTCAGATCGGTGGGCAAAGCGACCAGATGCGGCAGCTCCGGCAGTTGGTCGGGACGGATGGAGCGCGCATTTTCCAGATCCCAGTTCCCTGGAACCAGGGTCGCCCGCGCGGCCTCAATGCGGGAAAGCAGATGGTCCCCGTCATCCAGCCGAAACACGCTAACGTCCCGCGCCGTCAGCAGACTGCCGCGAAGTTCGACGCCATGCGCGTGAATGATCGCGACCCCCTGAGGGGTCAGCGCACGATCCGCCTGCCGCAACCACAACTCCCCGCCGTTCAGTGCCATCGGCCCGCCGCCAGAGCGGAGGTATGTGTTGTCCAGCGCTTCCGCCCGAGCCAGCATGACCGAGGAGACCGGGCTGACGCCCGCCGTGGCGATGGCGCCGAACAGCATGGCACAAATAGTCGGCGCGGCCAGAAACTCCCATGCCGAAATGCCAGCCGCTCGGGCGACAATGAGTTCGGAGGACCTGGTAAGCCGCCAAAAGCACAGCATGCCGCCCAGCAGAATCGCGAAGGGGAGAATTTCCATGGAGATGTACGGCAGTCGCAACGCGGCGATCTGGCTGATTAGACCGAAGCTGGTGTCAGGCCTGCTGGCGGAGCGACGCAGCAGTTCGATGAAATCGAACATTGCCACAAGCCCGGATAACGCCAACAGCATGGCCAAGGCCGAGGCGGCGAATTGGCGGGCTATATAAAAAGACAGGGTAACCGCGAGGTTCATCCGCTCAGACCGCCGCACGCGTGACGCGGAACCGGTCGGCAATCCAGTCCGGCACCAACAGCATCCAAAGGCAGACCAGACCCGGCAGGACCGCTTGCACCCACATAAGCGGGACCAGCGCGTTGTCGCGTGCGGCGAGGTTATCGATAGCCAGTCCAAGAGCCAAAAGCCCCACCACGACGCCGACCGCCACGAGGGGGCGAACGAAGCCGCCATGCCGCCGGAAGGTTCCCGATATGACCGCAATCAGCGCGACCAGAGCGTACGAGAGGGTGGCAAGCGGACTGGACAGACGCTTATGCCCTTCGGCCACCCATTTCGACCGGTCACGGTCGTGGGCGAAACGCGGCGTCAGGAGTTCCATCAATGACACCTCCGACATGTCCGCCGGACGCACGCCATTATCGGTGGCACGCTCGCCCAAATCGAGTTCGTTCTGATCGAAGGTCAGCATGTTCAGCCGGCCGGTCTGGTGATCGATCTCCTGCCGGCTGCCGTTGTAAAGACGGGCTCGCGGGCCGTTCGTACCCTCCATCAGGCGGCCACTTTCCGCCAGAATGGTGGCATGGGCGGTCTTGTCCCGGTCGTCTTCCACCAAAATGCCACGCAGTGTACCATCGGCGTCGCGGGACCGGACATAGACTGTCAGTCTTTCGGAGATAGGGGTGAACACGCCTTCCTGCAGCAGGAAGGCCGCCATGCGGTTGCGGATCTCCCATTGGAACTGCCGGAACGACGTAAGTGTCATGGGCACCACCCAGAGATTGAGGATGTAGCCGAATATCGTGGCCAGCAGCGCCAGCGCCAAAGCCGGGCGCGCCATCCCAAACGGGGACACCCCAGCGGAGCGGATCACCGTCAGTTCCCGGTCGCCATTCAGCCGCTGATAGACGAACTGCACCACCACATAGGTCGTAATCGGCAGAATCACGGCGACAAAGCTGGGGATCAACAGCGACGTCAGCCGCACGAACACCGCCAAGGACAAGCCGCGGTTCACCACGAGTTCGACAAAGCGCAGCGATTGAGTGAGCCAGATGAGTGCGGTCAACCCACCGGTCACCGCCACCAGTGCCAGGAAGAGCTGGCGAAAGATGTATCGGTCGAGCCAGGTCACGAGTTTGCCGGAGCGCATGACGCGGTTTTGCGGCACGCGAGACGCCGATGCAACCCGACTTACGGTAACACCTTCCCCGGGTTCATGATCCCGGCCGGATCGAGCGCCGCTTTGATGCGCTGCATGATCGCCAGCTCGGCCCCGCCGCGCCAGTCCGGCATCATGTAGGGCTTCAGTTTGCCGATCCCGTGTTCGGCCGAGAAGCTGCCGTCGTACTCCCGCACGACCTCATTCACGACCTCCATGATCGGGTGGTCTTGCTCCAGGAACCAGGCGGGGTCGGCGCCGACTGGCTGCTCCAGGTTGAAGTGGATGTTGCCGTCGCCCATGTGGCCGAACGGCACGCAGCGGACGCCGGGGATCAGTTTCTCGCAGGCGGCGGTGGCTTTCTCGATGAAGGCCGGGACCTTGGAGACGGGGACGGAGACGTCGTTCTTGACGCTCGCGCCCTCCCGCTTCTGGGCTTCGGAGTGTTCCTCCCGCAGGCGCCAGATGGCGGCACGCCGCGCGTCGGACTCGGCGATGGCGGCGTCCAGGACGATGCCGTCCTCCAACGCCTTTTCCAGGATTTCCTCCATCGCCTGGCGCATGCCAGCGTTGGGGCGGGGGGTCGCGAGTTCCACCAGCACGTAGAACGGCGCCTTTTCGGCCAGCGGCAGCACGGCGTTGGGGACGTGCTTCAGCACGAAATCGATGCCGAGACCGGACATCAACTCGAACGCGCTGATCGACGCCGCATCATAGGCCTGGACGCGGGCGAACAATTCCAGCGCCTTGGCCGCGCTTTCCAGGCCGCAGAAGGCGACGGAAACGTCCTTCGGGGCTGGCGCCAACTTCAGCACGGCGGCGGTGATGATGCCGAGCGTGCCCTCGGACCCGACAAAGAGCTGGCGGAGGCAGTAGCCGGTGTTGTCCTTGCGCAGGTGGCGCAACCCGTTCCAGATGGTGCCGTCTGGCAGCACGACCTCCAGCCCCAGCACCAGATCGCGGGCATTGCCGTAACGGACAGTGTTGTTGCCGCCGGCATTCACCGCGAGCACTCCGCCGATCTGGGCCGTGCCCTCGGAGGAAATGGACAGCGGCAACAGGCAACCTTGTTCGGTGGCCGCCATCTGCGCGGCCTTCAACGTGACCCCTGCCTCAATCGTCAGGGTCATGTCGACCGGGTCCAGATCGCGGATGCGGTTCAGGCGGGCGGTGCTGACGACCAGTTCAGAGTTGTCCTCATTCGGCACCGCGCCGCCGACCATGGAGGTGTTGCCACCCTGGGGGACGATGGGGGTGCCGGCCTCGGCGCATAGCCGCACCACGTCCGCCAGTTCCCGCGTGGTGGCCGGCCGGATCACGGCGCGGGTGCGGCCCTGGTAAAGCTTGCGCCAGTCCTGGGCGTAGGACGCGGTGTCGGACACCTCGGTCAGCAGGCCGCGATCCCCCACCACGGCACGAATTCGGTCGAGCAAAGCGGGGGTGTCGGGCATGGAGCCTGGGTCCTTAACGATGTGCGTTCAATGTAAGCGAAAGCCGGAACCAGTCAGACCACGAATTCGGTTTCGAAAGCGCGGCTGGTCGCGACGATGTTCTCCGGGTTCATCTCCCCCCTCGCGGCAAGCTGGTCGATCGCTTCGAAATAACGCTCCTGCCCACCGGGCAAACCCCACTCGAGGATCTTGCCCCGGGTCGTGCCGATGTTCTTGAACGCGTGCACCGTCTCCCGCGGCACATAGACCATCGTCCCGGGTTCAGCGGTCACGTCCTGGCCGCCGACGCTCAGGGAGAACCGGCCCTCCAGAATGAAGAAATACTCGTCGTGGTCATGGTGGAAATGCGGCGGCGGCCCCTGGCCAGGATCGAGCTCGGCCACCAGGGAGGCAAACGTGCCGCCCGTGTCATCCGCGCGCAGCATGACGTTCATCGAAATCCCGAAGGGGTTGATAGCGGTGCCCTGGCCGGGGCCGACAATCTTGAAGGCAGGCATGGATAAGGTCCTCAGCGGTTCCGGGCCGGATTTATGCCTCGCGCGCGGCGCGGCTGGAAGGGCTTGCAGTTCAATCCTTGCCGGCGAGCCCCAGCAAGGCGACGATAAGCCAACGCCCGAGGACCGACAGCATGCACCCGACCCGACGCGCTCTTATCGCCGCCCTGGCGGCCGCCCCTATTCTGGCTGCCCTGCCCGCTCAGGCCGAATTATACCAACCGCCCTAACCACTGACACACGCCCAGAGCCTCATTCCGATTGAGCGTATGCGTCCTGGGTCGTTGACCAGAAACTCCCATGCCTTCCGGCAGGCCTCGACGATCTCTTCATAGCTATCCCAG
>CAIYDT010000284.1 GCA_903924985.1 uncultured Acetobacteraceae bacterium | reverse complement strand
TCTCACCGCGGACACCGGAATCGGATGGGCATGCGGACTCCCCGCGACCATCGGCCAGGCGATCATGGACGGGGTTTGGGTGGGGGACGGACGGCGGTACGCCGCGGCATGGTTTTGGTTCATGCTACGTTCTTACATCGAACGCCACCATCGAGGCAAGGTTTTGGTAGTGGGTCAGTTTGGAGGTCAGCAATGGGTGGGGAGCGGACGTACGAGGCCCAGCCCGGCCAACGGCTGAAATGCGCCCATGGTGGCCATTCAGCGTATAAGCACGGGTTCTCTAAAGCGGAGCTTCCGGCGACTGGGGGCGTACCCAGCAGACACACTTCTGACGCGGGCTGTGCCGGATGCGACGCTGCCACATGGACCCGGAATCCCGATCGTGTGCGCAGACTATAGCGACCGTTTGCTGGTCACTTCGTATTTTTGGCCGGTCATGTCGGAGTTCAGAAAGCCGTCATCGAGCAGGCGCAGGAACTTCCATCTATGCTGCGGGTCATAGACAAGCTTCTTGTTCTTACCCGTGCCGGACACCTGAATCGGCAGGCCGTCGGCTTTGATTTTCTTTTCGAGCATCGCGAGCGTCAGGCTCGAAAAATAGTTGCGCTCGGCAATGCCGCGCAGCCGCACGAGGATCAGCGCGTTGCTCTTGCAGTCGGATTCAAACTGCGCCGCGTTGTCGATCGAGATAGCACATTGAATCTGAGTGAGGGTTTGCTGCGCGTGTTGTCGGGCTGCGGCGAAGAACTCGAAAATCCGGTGATAGTTGTCCTTGTTGAGGATCGCCATCTGACCGCCGAGCGCGATGCAATCGACCATATCGTCAAATATGAATACAGGCTCGGTGATCTTGTCGAACGCACCACCGGAAAAAAGCGCAACCAGTTTCTTCGAGCGGCCAAGCTCCTTCGTCTTCGAGTATTTGCGGAACAGGTAGATGGTTGACTGGCCGATGCACTGAATCGCGATCACATGAAACACGAGCTGGTTAATCGTCGTCGCCTTGCCGTCGAACACCGGGAGTTGCTGAAGGGTGCTTAGAGCCTTGACCACGGCTTCCGGCGTCGATCCCGCCGGCGGCGTATGAAACTCGACTTCGTGCTTATCGGGCACGTGGCCGGCATCGTAGGTTTCGAGGGTCCGGTTGCCTTTCGCGATGTCGTAGTGCAGCCCACGAAGTGTGTCGGCCGCCGTGAGCAGGAAGCTTTCGGCGAGCGCGGTTGAAAGCTGTAGGCGATGAAGTGACGGCATCGTGCCGCCGCCACCGCGCGCGGCAAGGCAGACCGTCACCGTCGCGTTCACGGGACTGAGGGATACGCAGGCGGCGAGTGCCGCCTTCAAGGCCGCCTGTGTCACGCACGTTTCTCCAGAAAGATATTATTGGCGAGATCGATCGCCTTGACGGTGTCGCCGCGACGCAGGTTGCGCTTTGAGATCAGGAAGTAAGGATTCCCGTCCGCATCCTCGATTTCGTAGAGATTGTATCCCATCAGGGATAGTAGCGGGTTTATGTGGATCATGCTCGAATTGATGTAGACCGCGCATAAGACAACGAGAAAGACGCCGAGTGCAACGACCTGTTCCACTTTATCGAACGCCGTTGCCGCGAACGGAATGATATAGCTCGCGATGTAGCTCATCGTGTCGCTGTCTTTGCGGCGGATCACGCCAACCGGCATTTCGATACCTTCGAATTTCTGCACGAGTCGAAGGAAGATCACTGTTCCGGCCAGGCTGAGGACGGCCAGCATCACGAACCCGATCGACACTTTTGGCATCGTGCGAAGCGTGATGATGGCAAAGATCGCCCACAGCGGGATGTAGGAGCTGAGGAACAGAATGAAGCGGGCGAAGGCATTGGCCATTACGGGACAGTGGCATATCCACTCGAGTTGTGCAAGCCGGGGTGTATCGAAAAGGTTCCCTTGAGGGACGACGTGGTGGCCGAGCCGGATCAGACTGCCTAGCCATCCTGAATTCTTGTCCCGAAAGCTCCCGTCCCCTTCCCCGAATTTACTCTTGATAACAGATCCTTATCAAGAGAGGCTGCTTAGCCTGCCGCATCCGCTCACGCTATCGAAGTAAGAAACGAAGGTCTGCCGGGGTTGAAGACCATCGTCGACAATCTCTCAGAAGAAATGCCTGCTTTTTGCCGTTGCGTGCGCCAAAGCGGCCGTTCCGCTCCCGGCCAATCTCGGCCCTTTGGACCGCCGGCCGCAATCGTTTTGGTTCGGTGTATATCGTCGAACGATCGGCGTGGCGTGGGACCCGCGCAAGGTTTCGTGCGAAGGCCGCCGAGAAACCCTTGGACACCGCGCACCCCACCGGCGCCGGACACTGCTGGGCGCGCACGCGGTGTCGTGACGTCCGGGGGGCGAACGCCGCGGCGCAACAGGCTGGGAACCAACAGAACAGGCGATAAGAGCCAGGCATTTTGAACGGGAACGTCCGACGCGGTCGCGCGGGCCTGTCGGCATTCACCCTGGCTGTGCCCAGGGCGAAAGCGCTCCCGCGTCAAGCCTTACCCACACCGCCGCGGCGATGGTCGCCGCATGCTCGGCGTCGCCCAGCTCGGTGTGCAGGCAGGGGATATCGATCCGTTCGACTGCCCCAGTCGTCAGCCGATCCCACGCAAATGCCGCCGGGTCATTGCGTTCATGGGCGGCTTGCACCAGCAGCACAGGCGCCTGACATCGCTCCGGCCCGTGGGCTCCCACGCGGGCTTTGCCCAGCCTGATCTGTTCCAGCATGCGGACGCCCCAACTGGCCGGCGTGTCCGGTGGCAGCAGGCCGCGTGCGATGGCCTGGGCGCGGAAATGCCGGGCCGCGCGGGCGTCCACCGCGCTCCTGCCCAAAGTGGGCGGCGGCGCCGGCGCCGGAAACGCCGGCGTATCGAGCACGCACAGCAGCGACACGGATTCACCCAGCCGCTCCAGTTGGCACGCCATTTCATGCGCGATGGTGCCGCCGATCGACCAGCCCAGTAGCCGGTATGGACCATGGGGCTGCACCGAGCGGATGGCAGCTACATAGGCCTCCGCCATCTCGGCGATGGACACATGCGGGGTTTCCCCGGGTTCCAGCCCCCGCGCTTGCAGGCCCCAAACCGGCAGCCGAACGGGCAACGCTTCGGCCAGGGGGCGGAAGGCCAGCGCGTAGCCGCTCGCCGGATGGACGCAAAACAGCGGTGGCAGGTCGCCATTGGCCCGGAACGGCACCAAAGGGGTATAAGCATGCACCGCATCCAAAACCAAAGCCAGTTCGACCGGGGTCGGGTGCGCATAGAGCAAATGCAGCGGGCAGAGGCTGCCGGTTTCCTCCCGCATTTGGGTGATCAAACGCATCCCCGCCAGGGAGTCGCCCCCGAGGGCGAAGAAGCCGTCATCGATGCCAACCTGGTTGGTGCCGGTCAGTTCCCCGAACAGCCGGCACAGCAACGTCTCCCGCACATCCCGCGGTGCTCGGTATGGCGTATCGGGCGGCTCCGGCAAGGATCGCACGTCGATCTTGCCGCCGGGCAGGCGCGGCAGAGCCTCCAGGACGACCATCCGGGACGGTCGCATCGCGGACGGCAGCTCGGCCTGGATCCGCTCCGACAGCGCCCGCGACACGACCGTGGGATCGGCTCCCGGCGCGGCGACGTAGCCGATCAGGCGGTACTCCAAGCCCCGCTTGCGCGGCACGACGACTGCGTCGGCGACGGAAGATTCGCGCCGCAGCACCGCCTCGATCTCAGCGGGTTCGATGCGGACGCCGTTGATCTTGATCTGAGCGTCGCCCCGCCCGACGAAGCGCAGCAACCCGTCGTTACTCAGACGCATCGTGTCGCCGGTATGGAAGATCCGCAGGCGCGGGTCGGTGGGATCGGCGGCGATGCGTCCCGGCACGCAGCGCCCGTTCTCCCACTCGCCGAGGGCGACGCAGCGGCTGCGCACGACCAATTCCCCGGTGCCGGTCAGCGTGAAGTCCTGGCCGCCGGCAAAATAGCCGGACGGCAGGCGTGGCTCATCGCAACGGAAATCCGGGGGGATGACCCAATGCGCGACGATGCCGGCCTCGGTGGAGGCATAGGTGTGATGGATCAGACAATCCGCCGGCAGCACGGCCCGAGCGGCCTCGATGTCGGCTGGCAACAGCGCCGCCCCGCCACATTGCAGGACCCGCAACGTCGAGAAGGCCTGCCGCACCTCCGGCAGGATCAGCATGGCGCGCAAAATGGCGGGGCCGACCGCCAGGATGGTGCATCGTTCTTGCGCCATGCGGGACAGCAGAATGTCGGGCCCCTCGGCCGCGACGTTGCACAGGACCAGCCGCGCGCCCGAACACAGAGCGGCGAGATGGCGGGAGAGCGCGTTGTTGCCGCTCAGGTTGAACACGCCCAGCAGCCGATCGGGCGGCCCCATACGCCAGTCGTCGCTGTTGATCCAGGCGCGGCGCAGGGTCGCGTAGCGGGAGGTGACGATCCCTTTGGGACGTCCGGTGCTACCGGAGGTGTAGTGCACCGCCGCCGGCGCATCTGGATCGCCTTCCCCGGCCGGCAATGGGTCGGCGGCCCCATCCAGCAGCGCCGCCATGTCGCCCGGCATGACGGTGAACGAGGGTGCGGCGTCTCGCAACGTCGCGGCCAACCGTTCCTCCGGCTGAGCGGGATCCAATGAGATGCAGACGCGGCCCGCGAGCAGGCAGCCGATTGTGCAGGCCAGACCGGACACCGTGTCCGGCACGACCATGGCGACCGTGCCCCCGGCTGGCGTCATCGCCGCGATGCGCCCCGCCGCGTGCTCCACCAGCGCTAAAAACCGGCCGTATTTAACCCGCGTCGAGCCATCTACGACCGCGATGGCATCCGGATCGCGGGCCGTTGCCGCGTGCAGCAACGCCAGGATGGGCCGTTCGGCAAAATCGTCGGGCACTGGCGGGAGAGGGTGCTGCCATGCCTGCATCGGAACCGCCTCATTTGTGTATTTCGGGGAGCGGCAAGCTACGCACCGCCCGGACATGCGGCAAGGCATTTCCGGTCCCAGGATTTCCGAGTAACCTACTGGGATGCATCGCACCGAAGCCTCAGTCGCCGCCACAATTCTGGCCATTCTGCGGGACCTCACCGGAGAGTTGGACCTTGTTGTCGATCCGGGCACGAGCCTGCGCTATTTGCCGCGCTGGGACAGCATCAAGCAGATCGAAGCGATCGCATCGGGCGAAGAAGCCTTCGGTGTCGATGTGCACATCCGGGATATCGACCGGATTTCGACGGTCGGCGACCTGATCGCGGCGATCCTGCGGGCAACGCCGTCGTGACCGAACCCAATCAGCATGAGACCCTGAGCGAACTGATGATCGGTCACGTCAGTATGGGCCGGTACGGCTGCTCGCGGTGACCGTGCCGCCGGAACCTGACCTGGTGGGCTGTGAGTTCGACGGCGATTTGACCGCTTTCAGGTCCGCCGCGCCTCCGGCCTGAAACGCACCCCCGCCCGAGCGAGTCCGCCGCCGATGCCGATCGGGGTGCCGTCGGCGCGCCAGCAGGCCGCACCCTCCAGCATGCCATCGTCGTGGAAGCGGATCGCGCTCATGCCGCCCGCGACATTCCCGACCGAGGCGACATCGTGGCCGCGTGCCCGCATGGCGTTGAAGACCTCGGGGGAGAAACCCGTTTCGATTTCCAGCGCGTGGCCTTGGGTCCAGACGCGCGGGGCCTCCACCGCCTCCTGCACCGTCATGCCGTGATCGATCAGGTTTGACAGCGTTTGCATGACGGAAGGGAAAATCCGCAGCCCGCCTGGCAGTCCCAGTGCGAACACCGGTTTTCCGTCCTTCAGCACGATCACGGGAGACATCGACGACGTCACCCGCTTCCCGGCGGCTACGGAACTCGCCCGCCCCGGCCTTGGATCGAATACGAACATATAATTGTTCGGAATCATCCCGGTGCCCGGCACCATCACCCGCGCCCCGAACAGCGAGTTTATGGTCTGGGTGGAGGCCACGACGTTGCCCATGCCGTCCGCCACGCTCAGATGCGTGGTGTGGGACGACAATTCTCCCGGCACGACCTCCGCGCTCCACGCCTGCGCGCGCGCCAGGTCGATGCGGGCGCGGCGCTCGGCGGCATAGGATTTGGACAACAGCCGCTCCACCGGCACAGCCACGAACGCCGGATCGGCCGTCGCTGCCGCTCGGTCGGCAAACGCGATCTTCAGCACCTCGGCCAACAGATGCACGGTGTCCGGGGATCCGAAGCCCAACGAACCGATATCGTACCGTTCCAGGATATTCAGCATCTGTACGATATGCAGCGGCCCCGAGGACGGCGGCGGAGGCCCAACGATCTCGAATCCGCGGTACAACCCGCGCAAAGCCTCCCGCGTCACGGTGCGGTATCCAGCGAGATCGGCGGAAGTGATGAACCCGCCGGTCCGCCCCATCCAGTTCGCGTAATGCGCGCCCAGGCTGCCGTGGTACAGCACCGAGGGGCCCTCTTTCACCACCGTCCGGAGCGTTTCCGCGTAGTCTCCCGTCACCAGCCGCGTGCCGGGCCGGATCGGGGCTCCATCGGGCAAGTAAACCCGCGCGATCTCCGAATCCAAAGCCATGTCGGCGGCGCAGTCGGTGACGCACTCGCTCAGATACGGCGTCACCCGAAACCCACGCGACGCATGCCGGATCGCCGGTTCCACCACATCGGCCAGCGGGAAGGTGCCGAACCGCGCCAGCGCCTCGCACCACCCCATCAAATTCCCCGGGACCCCAACCGCGCTCGGCCCCAGCGCGTTCTTGCGCCCGAGCGTTTCCATGGTGCCGGGCGGGGCGTTTGGAGCGGGGGTGTAGGTCTCCGGGCCGGTCGCGGCCGGGGCGGTGCTCTGCCCGTCGATCACCGTGTGGGTGCCGTCGGCCAGCCGGATATGCGCCATCCCGCCCCCGAGGATGCCGACCATCATCGGCTCCACTACCGTCAGGGTGAAGAACGCGGCGATCGCGGCGTCGATGGCATTACCGCCGGCCGCCAGCATCTCCGCCCCCGCGGCCGAGGCCAGTGGGTGGTTGGTGACGACCATGCCGCGCGCGCCGGTAGCGGGGCGCTTTTCGCACTGGAACTGCGTTCCGGCGCGATCCCGCCAGTTCATACGGCTTCGGCGGCCAGGCGTCGCGGGGCGGCGCAGCAGGCGCAGCCGCCGGCATGGGACGACCACGACCCGGTCGAGGGAGCGTTTTCCTGCGCCCCGCCAGACAGCGCGGGCAGGGTCAAAGCGCGCGGCGACAAAGCCTCGCACCCCGGGCAGGGCTGCGGGTCAGCGAAGGCCGACATCGGATAGGAGTCGCGGAACGGGCCGCAGGTCGCGCACTGGTAGTCGTAGGTGGGCATGGGGGCCTCATGGACGCGATGGATCTGTGCGGCGCCAATCCTGCTCCCGGACGGCGTTTTGGTCCAGCCGCTCTTGCAGCGGCGCTCGGGCCCGATCAGCC
The DNA here is from genome assembly GCA_903924985.1 of uncultured Acetobacteraceae bacterium. GTDB lineage: Bacteria > Pseudomonadota > Alphaproteobacteria > Acetobacterales > Acetobacteraceae > Rhodopila. The sequence continues at coordinate 6,361 of CAIYDT010000284.1, read as the reverse complement.
GGCGCGAATCCCGCTTTGCAGTACCAGAACGAACGACACCGCCAGCGCGCAGGATACCAGCCAGGCCAGCCCCGCCCGTAACGGGCGGAACGGCCCCACCCCCAGCACGCGCCCATTCATCCACATTGCATACGGGCTGACGAACATTTGCCCGCCGCACCACACCAGCATGGCGTGCCACGGGTCCGCCGGCCGAGCGATCAGCACCAACGCCCCTGTGGCCAGTAACCCCGCGAGGTTGGCATAAAGCGCCTGGCGTGCGCGGCCTGCCGCGACCAAGGCGACCCCGGATGGAAACATCAGCCCCAGCAGCGCCATCAGCCCGACCAACGGCAATGCCGCGTGCCCAGCAGCCGCCCAACCAGGTCCCAGGACTGCTGAAACAATCGGCACCAGGCTCACCGCGAGGATGGCGCACAACGGCAGCAACAACCGGCTCGATAGCCGGAGCAACCGGTCCACCGTCGCCAGCAGCGCCGCTCGGTCGTGTTGTTGTTCGGACAGGATGGGCAGCATCAGCCGCCATAACGCGGTGAACGCAAGCTCCCGCACCGTGTCCACCAGGCGGAAGGCGACATGCACTTGCCCCAACGCCGCCGCGCCGGCGGTGCTGCCGATCAGGATGGCGAACAAGCGGTAGCGGCCGAGCTGCACCAGCGTGCTGGCGGTCAGCGGCAGCCCCACCGTCAGAAGATCCCGCACCGCATGGGTGGACCAAACAATACGCGGCCGCCAGCCCGCCGTCGCCAGCAAGGTCGCCGCCCCCGCGAAGGAGGACACCGTGAGCTGCACCACCGGCGCCCAGGCCCCCCCACCGTTCAGCGCCAGCACGATCCCGACGGCCGCCCCCGCGCCCTGACCGACGATCGTGCGGGCCGCCAGCGCGCGGTAACCCCGTGCTCGGGTCAGCACGCCCTGCATTGCCCCGCCCGCACCCACCAGCGGCAGGGGCAGGGCCAGCATCAGCGCCATCGGTACCAACCGGGGGTCGTGCAGCAACCCCGCCAGCGCCCAGCCCGCCCCTGCCTGAACCGGCATCGCCAACACCCCCGCCGCTACGGATGCCCAGAACGCGCTGGAGGCCACCGTGTCGTCGACTGCCGCGCGCTGCACCAAAGCGTCGGCGAACAGCGCGTTAACCGCGACCCATAGCAGCACATGCACCGCCGCCGCCGCCGCACCGATCCCGAGTTCCGCCGGCCCGATCAGCCGCGCGATGGCGAACGCGGAAATGACTGAGAGCAACGCCCCGCCTGCTGCCTCCAGCCCCGACCAGAAGATGTGCCGTTTCACGCGGGACGCCGGAGCAGCGCGGTGGCGGACAGCGCCGCGACGAAGGGCGGCAGCCACATGATGCGGCTTTGGTAGCGGTCGTGCGGGGTGGACAGTCCGCCGGTGATCACTGCGCTGGCTGGCAGTACGACCAGCGTCACGACCAGGAATGCAGCCGCTTTGTGCCGCCGTCGCATCGCAAGAGGCAGTAGCGCGATGCAGGCGGCGACCCCCGCCAACGAGACGACCGCATGCAATGCCTCCAACCACGGCGGAAGGACCAGTAGGCCGCGTGCCTGCAACCCAGCCGCGTACCGGGTGCGTTCGGCTGGCGGGAAGTCGCGCTCGATCCACGGGGTGACCTCGATGGGCCACGCTTCAAGCCCGTCGCCGGAGGCAAAGTGGGTCAGTTGTTCCGCCGCGTTGCGCCGCACCGCGCGTAGCTCGCGTCCCGGTTCGGCGCGCAGAGCGGCGGCAATGATCGCGCCGGCCTCAGCCGAGACCGCCTTATGCCCGCCCGCCAGCACGATGGGGCTGTCCGGCCGCCACAGGAACTCATCGGAGGTCGGGGGAAACCGGTCCAGAAACGGGCACAGCCGCCACCCCGCCGCCGGGCAATCCCGCTTGAGAATATCCATCCCCGGCCCGTCGTAAATCACCCGCGCCAGGAGGAACACGTTGCCGAACGGGGAGATGGCAAGGCGGCCGTGGCCGATGAGGTTAACGGTGAGAAGCGCGGCGATGGCGAGGATGGGGGGAGCGAGCAGGCGCCCCCTCGTCATGCCCCCCCTCGTAATACTAAGCAGTGGGATCACCGCCACCGACAACAACAAACTCGATTGCTGTGCCGCGATCGCGAACGCGGCGAACGCCACCGGAGCCGCGTTTTTCCCGTCATCCTCCGGCTTGACGGGGCAAGAGGCCAAAACGCACAGCACGAGTACCAGCAGCGGCGTGAACACATCCGGCATCAGCTGGCACACCAGGAACGGCAGCCAAGTGCCAACCGCCAGAGGCAGAACCACCAAAAGCAACCACCGCGCCCTCATCCCCGGCAGCAGCGTCCGGCACACCAGCCGCACCACCCAAACCGCCAGCAGCGCCTGCACCGCGACCACCGGCCAGGTGCTGAGCGTCATATGCAGCGGCAGCATGAACAGCGAGTAGAACGGCGGCCGGTCCCACCCCAGATACCGGTGGATGGCCTGCGACAGATACGTGCCGGTGTCGGCGAACGCGATCGGATACAAGTTCCACACCGCCGGCCAAAGCAGCAGCGCCGCCGCCAGAGGCACCGCCCATACCGCGTCCCGATCCCGTATCGACATCATGCCCCGCTATCCCCGGTAATACGGGCGGTAGCGGCGGTGGTAGACCTCCGCGTCGGCGCTCCCCGACCGCACATGCGCGCGGGGATCGACGCGGGTCAGCACCGACCCGACCACGTTGGCGTGCGTCTCGTACAGCAATGCCAGCGCATGCCGCAGCACCGCCCGGGGGGTGTCGCGCCAGCGGACGCACAGCAGCACGGCGTCGGCGAGGGATGCCGCGACCCGCGCCTCGCTCATGGCTTGAACGGGCGGCGTGTCGAGCAGGATCAGGTCGTATTGCTCGCGCATCGCTTTCAGCAGGCGCGCCATGGCGTCGGACAGGAACAGCGACAGCATATCCCCGCCGGGCTTGCCGGCGGGGATGTAGGCCAGGCCGGATAGCGGGTCCTGCCGCACCACATCCTCCAGCCGCGCCGTTCCGCGCAGCAGGTCGGACAGGCCGAGATCGCCCTCCGCGCCCAGAATGCGGGCGAATTTGGGCTGCCGCAGGTCGCACTCGATCAGCAGCACGCTTTCCCCCGCCAGCTTCGCCGAGCGGCCGAGGGACAGCGTCAGCACGGTCTTGCCCTCACTGGGGCGGGCGGCGGTAATGGCGATCGTTCGGGGCCGGTGCGCCCCCAGCCACAGCCCCGCCCGTAATCCGCGTATCTGCTCGGCGAAGGCCGTCAGGGGGCGCCGGGCGACGTAATCTTCTACGCGCAAATGCCCCAACTGGCGCTTCCCGACCTCCGGCAGCAGGGCGAAGCAGGGCAGGCCGGTGGCGGCGCGAATGTCTTCTCCGCCGTTCACCGATGTGTCGAACAAGTGCAGCACGCAGACCAGCAAAAGCCCGCCGAAGACGCCAGCCGCGCAGGCCGCGAGCGTATACTGGCCGGTCGGTGGCCAGCTCGGGCGCTCCGGCGGCAGCGCCTGGGAGATTTCGTGCGCCTCGGCCGTTTCGATCGCCGCTTTCTGCGCGGTGTCCTGGATTTGCCGCAGCACCGCCTGCAATTCGGCCCGAGCGGCGTCGGCGTCGCGCTGCATGGCGTTCAGGGGGATTTGGGCACGGGATGTGCGATCGGCTTCCTCCTGCGCGGTGCGGAGGTTGGCTTCCAGCGTGGCGACCCGGTCCTTTGCCGCCCGCCGTTCCGCCTCGATCGACGCCACCACGCGGGTGATTTCCGCCGCCAGATTACGTTGGGCCGCCTCGGTTTGGCGTCGTAACCCCTCGGCTTCCGGGTGGTTGGCGCCCAGCCGCCCCTGCCGGATTTGGGCCTGCGCCGCGAGCTGATCCTGCTGCGCCCGCAACTGGACCACGGATGGGGCGATGGCCGCCTGCGCCCCCGCACCGGCCCTCCCCCGTGCGGCGTCCAACCGGGCATCGGCATTCGCCAACTCGGTGCGCGCCCGCACCAGTTCCTCGGTCAAATGGCTGATCTGCTCGGCGTCGAACCCGGCATGCATGCCTTGGAACAGGCCGAGGCGGGCGCGGTAGGCGGCGATGGCGTCTTCGTGGCGTTGGGTTTCCTGCCGCAGCGCCTCTGCCCGCTTTTGCAGTTGTTCGGTGGCGCGATGCACCGCACGTGCCTTCGCCGAGTACTGGTCTTTGATATAGACGTCCATCGCGTTGTTGACCGCCGCCGCCGCGACGACGGGGTCCTGGGCGGTGAAGGTGACCTCCAGCACGCGGGAGAAGCGCACGGGGTGCGCTTTTAGCGCTGCCTGCACCGCCAGCAGGGTGGCGATGCGGCTGGTATCGAGTTTGGGGCCCTGAGCCTCGGGGTCCGGCGCCGGATCGGAGGACGGAAACCCGAACAACCGCCGCGCCCACGAGGGCGGCCGCAGCGCGGGATTGAACTCTGGATTGGCATCCAGCCGGCCGCGTTCAGCGACGCGCTGGGCGATCTTCAGGCTTTGCAGCAGCTCTGCCTGGCTGGCCATGGTGGCTTCGGTGGTCGGGCCTTCCCGCAGCACGCTTTGCAGCGCCTGGGCTTTGTATTCGTTGGGCTCGTAGATCAGCATGCCCGAGGCGGTGTATTGCGGGGTTATCCGGTGCAGCGCGAGGATGCCCAGCAGGGGGATCAGCAGCGTGGCGGTTATCCATGCGGTGCGGTGCCGCCGCAGGATGGACAGCATCGCACCCGCGCTCAAAACCTCCCCTCCCTGGCGGGGCAGGCCCACCAGGGATGTCGCGACGGGCGCGGGAAGCGCCGCTCCGGGGGGGTAGTCCGGCATAAGCGGTTGCGGCCTCGTGAAGCGGGGACCGGGCGGCGCGCCCGGGCACGAGGCAAAGTGTTACGGGTGAATGTTTAATATTTCGTTAACGCGGGCGGAGAAAAACGATTTACCCCGATTATTTCCGTCATGGCCGAGCCGGCTTCCCCATCGCGTACTGCCGCAGCGCGCGATTGATGTGGGTCTGATAGCCGTCCCCGTCGGGCGTGTGCGCCTTGAACCACGCGACCACATCGGCATCCAGGCGCAAGGTCAGTTGCTGCTTGATCGGGCGGTAAAACCGCCCCTGCCGCGCATTCCGCCAAAATTTATCCGTCAGTTCTGGAATGTCGGATGTATCGATGGCTTCGTCGGGCAGCGCGGCCAGAGCCGCGAGGTCGGCCTGTTGCTGGGCAGTCAGGGGGCGGTGCAGGTCAGCCGTGGTAACGCTTTTCGTTTTCATACTTTCTCCTTTCATGGCGGGTCGCACGTCGCGCGGATATGATGCGAACAAGTTCTTCCCCACCGGTCTCTTCCCAGTAGGTAAAGGCCACCAACACGACCATCACCGCGCCGATCGAGCCCAGGATCTGCCAACGCGGCTCGCCGAACGCCACGCGATCCTGTTCGGAATACGCGAAGGGATCGTCGAACACCCGTGCGGCGGTTTCGAAATCCAGGCCGTGGTCCCGGCGGTTGGTGCGATCCTTGTTGGTATCCCATATGAACTGCATCCGCGTTTCTGTAACTACATATATGGCGTTACGACGAGGTTGTCAACGACTGCCTTCGCAACACGCCAAAGACGAAGGTTTAAGATTTGGTTAACGAGGCGGCGGAAAACGCCCCGGATGCCGTTCTTTCCTTGACACTGTCCCAAAGGGCTTGCGCCAAACCGCCACTTCCGCCATATGCCGGGCCGCTGGGGCGCGGTGCCCTGGTAATTCGCACGCGGGGCGCCTTTCTGCCTGGATCACCACCCAGGCCGGATTCCGGTGTCGGCAGGCCGCAAGGCCGGACGGCAAACCCCCGCGGAGGCTCAACCGGACCACAATGAAAGGAGCACGCCCCATGGCGATGCCCGATTTCACGATGCGCCAGCTGCTCGAAGCCGGCGTTCACTTTGGACACCACACCCGCCGCTGGAATCCCCGGATGGCGTCGTACCTGTATGGCATCCGCAACCAGGTGCACATTATCGACCTGCAGCAGACCGTGCCGATGCTGGATCGCGCCCTGCGCGCCGTGCGCGACGTGACCGCCGCCGGCGGCCGCGTGCTGTTCGTCGGTACCAAGCGCGCCGCGGCCGAGCATGTGGCCGACGCAGCCAAGCGCTGCGGCCAGTACTACATCAACCACCGCTGGCTCGGCGGCACGCTGACCAACTGGAAGACCATCACCGGATCGATCAAGCGCCTGCGCCAGATCGAGGAGATGCTGGGCAACCAGACCCAGGGCCTGACGAAAAAGGAAGTCCTCGATATCACCCGCGACCAGGAAAAGCTGGAACGCTCGCTGGGCGGCATCAAGGAAATGGGCGGCCTGCCCGACATCCTGTTCATCAT
>CAIYDT010000283.1 GCA_903924985.1 uncultured Acetobacteraceae bacterium | reverse complement strand
TCATGGCACCAGTTGTTGCAGACAATGGCCTTCGCACGGCCACCGCCGCAGCCGCCGTAGACGGCAAAAGAGCCGGATCGGGAAGGGAGCGATGCGTCGGCTCATATTTAGAACTGCTGGCAGGGGGGTGTCGTGGTGGCCCGGCAGGCTGTAGGCGATCAGCTCGTAGCGATCGGTCAGCGGCTCCAGCACGTCCCAGAAGCGCCAGGACATGCCCAGGCAGTGAATCAGCACCAGCGGCGCGCCTTTGCCGCGGCGGTGCAGCTTTATCAAGCCGGGGTCCAGCGGTTGTGGGTTCCAGTTGTTCATTCTCTTGGGTCCTCGTTCGGTCTATGCGTCCCATATAGCTTGGAGTTTCCAACCATGCCATTTCCGGCGACCGAAGCGGCGGTGATCGGCGGCGGCCCGGCCGGTCTGATGGCGGCGGAGGTTCTCGCCAGCGCCGGCGTGGCCGTGACGGTGTTCGATCGCATGCCCTCGGTGGGACGGAAGTTTTTGATGGCCGGCCGGGGTGGATTGAACCTGACGCACTCCGAACCGCTGGAACGCCTCCTCGATCGTTACGGAGAGGCGCGTGCGTGGCTGGAACCGGCGATCCGCGCCTTTCCGCCCGAGGCCTTGATTGCCTGGTGCGAGGGCCTGGGGCAGCCCGTGTTCAAGGGCAGCAGCGGGCGGATTTTTCCCAAGGCGATGAAGGCCTCGCCGCTGCTGCGGGCGTGGCTGGGCCGGCTTGCGTCGCTGGGGGTGACGTTTCGTCTTCGGCATCGTTGGACCGGCTGGTCCGACGACGGGGCGTTGACGTTCGATACGGGGTTGTCGGTGCGGCCGGGCGTGGCGATCTTGGCGCTGGGTGGTGGGTCGTGGTCGCGGTTGGGGTCGGATGGCGGGTGGGTTGGGTTGTTCCCAGGGGCGGTGGCGCCGCTGCTTCCGTCCAACTGCGGCTTTACCGTGGGATGGTCGGAGCATTTCCGGGAACGCTTTGCCGGCCAGCCGCTGAAGCGGATCGCCCTGCATTGGGGCCGGATCGAGCAACGCGGGGAGGCGATGATTACCGCCGATGGCATCGAGGGCGGTGCGATCTACGCGCTTTCGGGCCGGTTACGCGATGCGATCGCGGTGGAGGGCTCAGCGTCGGTTCTGGTGGACTTGCGGCCCGATCTTGACCGGCTGACGCTGGCTGCCCGGCTGAGCGCGCCACGGCGGGGACAGTCGTTGGCAACCTTTTTACGCAAGCATGCCGGCCTGTCGCCGGTGGCGATCGGGTTGGTGCAGGAGGCTTTGCACCATGGTGGCGGCGATCTGGTCGGACTGATCAAGGCGCTGCCGATCCGGCTGCTGGCGCCGCGGCCGATCGAACGCGCGATTTCCTCGGCCGGCGGGCTGCGGCGGGATGCGGTGGATGCGGGATTCATGCTGCGGGACCGGCCGGGCGTGTTTGTGGCGGGCGAGATGCTGGATTGGGAGGCACCGACCGGCGGGTATTTGCTCCAGGCCGATTTCAGCACCGGCGTCGCGGCGGCAAGGGCGGCGTTGGCGTGGGTTGAGCGCATCGCACCCCCGGCCTACCGTCATGGCGAACCAGGAGATGCCCCATGAAAATCACCAAGGTCGAACCGCTGCTGCTGGACCGCTTTCTCTATGTCCGCGTCCATACCGATGCTGGCATCGTCGGCCTGGGCGAGTCCGGCACCTGGGGGCAGCTCGAGGCCTCGGCTGCCGCGATTACCAAGTATGGGGAGTATCTGGTCGGGCGCGATCCGTTCCCGATCGAGCACCATTGGAACGTCATGCTGCGCGCCAACCATTTTACCGGCGGCGCCATCACCGGGGCGGTGTCGGCGATCGACATCGCGCTCTGGGACATCAAGGGGAAATTCTTCAACGTCCCCGTCTACGAGTTGCTGGGCGGCAAAATGCGCCACAAGGCCCGTTTGTATGGGCATGTGAAGGGCCGCACCATCGAGAAACTCGTGGAAGAGGCAGTCCGGTTGAAAAACGCCGGCTTCACCGCGCTGGGGCATCTAAACCCGTTGCTGGATGAGGACGTGGATTCCCCCTACTACAAGTCGCATGCCGCCAAGATCGAGGAAGCCATCGACAACGTCCGCCGGCTGCGGGAGGCCGTGGGCCCGAAGGTAGATTTGTGCATCGAAATCCATCGGCGCCTGACCCCGCCCGAGGCCATCGCCCTGGCCCGCGGCATCGAGAAATACACGCCGATGTTCTATGAGGATCCACTGCGTCCCAACAGTTTCGATGCCATGGCCATGGTTGCCGATCATATCGATATCCCCATCGCGACCGGTGAACGGTTCACCAGCCTGTATCAGTTCCAGACGCTGTTGACCCGCAACGCGGTGCAGTACCTGCGCCCGGATGTGTGTCTGTGCGGCGGGATCACGGGTGCGAAGAAAATCGCCGCGTTGGCCGAAGCGCACGATGCCTGGGTTGTGCCGCACAACCCCCTGTCGCCGGTCAGCACCGCCGCGTGCCTGCAAATCGCCGCCTGCATCCCGAATTTCGCGATCCAGGAGTACCCGTCGCGCACCCCCGATCTCGATGGAGGGGAGGCGCTGTTGGGTAACGATCTGGCCACCGGACTGTCGGAGCAGGTGGATGGGTTCATCGCAATCCCGAACGGTCCGGGGATCGGCGTCGAGCTGGTTGCCGACGTGGAAAAGAAATTCCCGTATAACCCACGGCCGATCAAAATGCGCCCGCACGTGGATGGGTCGGTGGTGGATCAATAGAGATGGACGAACCCCCCGCCCATCGATGGCTCCGTCCGAAGTTGACCGAACTGCTGGCAGCGGCAGAAAGCGCGGGTATCGCTCGGGAGGTCGCGGTCGCCGTCCTGATTGACATCATGACCGGGACCGATTTCAACCTGCCAACGGCGAACCCCGAGCCGGAACGAGGCAAGGCCGCGGAGGCGGGGTATCAGGAGACGACCGTCACCGAAGACTGATTATCATGCCGTCACGCTAACGACATGTTGACGGCGAGCCCGTTCGAAATAGCCGAGGATGACGACGCTCGCCGCGGCCGCGAAGAAACACCAGACCGATTCGAACGATTCCCAATAGAAAGAGTATGCGATCGGACAACCCACGAGAATGATCGCGCCGAGACCGACGATCGTACGCCGCGACGACAATAGCAAAGGAAGGCTGGTCGCGGCGAGATAGGCCAGACCGAAAATGGGGGACAACCGATATTGCACCCCATAGACGACATGGCCGTCCAAAATTGCCGCGCTATGCGGGTAGTCGAGCGTGTTCCATAGCAGGAAGACCGCGACACCCACACCGAGGGTAAGCAACCCCAGCATCGTACGCCGGCGCCGCTCGTTCGGCTCGATCAGCAATACGGTCAGCGGCATGTACACCGGCCAAAACGCTTCCGCGAAAAACAGAAACAGGAGCATCAGGCCGGTTGCGAAACGCCCATCCGGCGCCGCCGGAAGCGTGAGCCACAGCAATCCCTCAATGCTCTGTTGTACGGCAAAAAGGATTGGCATTGCTGCCAGCGGCACTTCGTTCCACCGACGCACCATGGAAAGCGCCGCGAGTCCTATGGCGCCGGTTACGCCCGCCGTGACGAAACTGGCCGTGGCGGAGAAGCACATGGGATTTCCAATCGCTGCGTGTTACGTGCGTAGCGGCGTTGTTTCCCTAGGTCAATTTGCGGTCGACGCGCCATCGATCGAAGCGCCAAAGGAGAGTGGGCGATGAGGATTGCATTCCATGGTGCGGCGCGGACCGTAACAGGGTCGTGCCATCTACTGGAGGCGTGCGGCAAGCGCATCCTGATTGACTGCGGATTGCTTCAGGGTGGGCGCGAAATCGAAGCGCAGAATGCGGAACCGTTTGGCTTCGATCCCACGGAAATCGACATGGTGCTGCTGACGCACGCGCATCTCGACCATTGCGGGCGCTTGCCGCTGCTGGTGAAGCGGGGGTTCCGAGGTCAGATCGTCAGCACCGCGGCGACGCACGACCTGACGCGTCTGGTACTGCTCGATGCGGCGCACCTTCAGGAGGAGGAAGCAAGACGGCGGACCCGGCAGGCGCATCGCCACGGCCACCACAAGAAGGACGAGCCGCTGTTCTCCCTGATCGATGCGCTGGATGCGCTGGACCGTTTCGGCCCACCCGTGCGCTATGGCGAACCCGTCGCGCTGGCGGAAGGGCTGCACGCCACGTTCCACGATGCAGCGCATATTCTCGGTTCGGCCGGCATTCTGGTCGAGGCGCTGGAGGACGGCGCACTACGTCGCATTCTGTTTTCCGGCGATATCGGTGGGTCCGGTAGTCCGCTGCTCGGTGTGCCCGATGTGCCTTCGCCCGCGGATTTTGTGGTCATGGAAACCACGTACGGCAATCGGGCCCATAAGTCCTACGGGGATTCGGTCGAAGAATTCTATGAGGCAGTGACTAGGACTTTCGCGCGTGGAGGCAATGTGATCGTGCCAACGTTCGCGCTCGAGCGAGCACAGGAAATCCTTTATGCCATTCGCGTGGGGATCGAGGCCAAACGGCTGCAATCCTCGGTGCAGGTGTTCCTTGATTCGCCGATGGCCATTTCGGCAACCGAGATTTTTCAGCGTCACCCCGAATGCTATGGGCCGGAACTGGCCGCGGCGTTCGGCCAAGGGCAGGATCCCTTCCATGTGCCGGGGCTGCATTTCCTGCGCGATAGTTCCGAGTCCATGGCGCTTAATAACATTGTGGGCGGTGCGATCATTCTGGCCGGGTCGGGGATGTGCACGGGCGGGCGGGTGCGTCACCACCTGAAACACAATCTATGGCGGGCGGAGGCGGGCATCGTGTTCGTGGGCTTCGCCGCCGAGGGAACCTTGGCTCGGCGCATCATCGATGGGGCGAAGGAGGTCACTGTATTCGACGAGGAAATCCCCGTGCGGGCGCGCGTATACACTATCAACGGCTTCTCCGGCCATGCCGACCAGCAGGCGTTGCTGGCCTGGCGGAATAAAGTGACCGGGGTGAAGGCGACCTTTCTGGTGCACGGGGAAGCCGAGACGATGGGGACCTTCGCTACGCTGTTACCAGAGGGCCGGGTGGAAATGCCGGGATTGCATCAGCAGTTTCCTCTATGATCGCTGCGCCGGCGTCGCCCTGATCTCCGCCAGCCCGCGAATCGCCGTCCCGTCCGGTCCGAAATTCGCCGGATCCAGCCATCCCAGCAGCGCATCGCGGCGGAGCGGCCACTCGTCGCCGACGATGCTGTACCAATCGGTGTCGCGCAGATGCCCCTTTACCACCATGTGGGCGCGGTGCTGGCCCTCGTACGTGAACCCCAGCCGCTCCGCCGCGCGCTTCGACGGTGCGTTCAGGGCATTGCACTTCCAGACCAACCGCCGGTAGCCCAGATCGTCCGCCGCGTGGCGGAATAGCAGGAACATCGCCTCGGTCGCCGCTCGGGTCCGCTGCATGGCCGGTCCGAACCAGATGCTACCGAGTTCGATCGACGCGTGTTTGGGCTGAATGTCCAGCAGCGCGAGCCACCCGGACACCTCCCCCGTGGCAACCGGGCGAACCGCCCAGGGCATGATGTGCGGGTCGGAGGCGAAGTCGCCGATATAGCGCCTCATGGCCTCGAGCGACGGGAACGGACCCTGTCCGAGATATGCCCAGCTTTCATCCGCGCCTTGAGCCGCGCGCCACAGTTCCGGCGCGTGCCGCACATGCAGCGGCTCCAGCACCGCGTATTGGCCGCGGATAGGGATGCGAGCGGGCAGGGGGCGGGGGGTGGTGTCGACGACGGGGCCGATCGGCGGCGGCATGAGGGACTCCTATTTCGCTGGCGGCGCGCGGCGGAAAATGTTTATTCTGGACGGGCCGGATAGGTGCAACGTCCAATGCCCTGTCATAGGGGCAGTCTGCCGCCGGCCCAACCACACCGGGAGAATTCCATGTTACGTCGCGCGCTTTTCGCCACCGTCTTCACCTTTGGCCTGATCGGGGCCGCCTCCGCCGCATCGCTGCATTTCGAGGCGTCGCTCGACGGCAAGAGCGAAGTGCCGGCGAATGCCACCACCGGCAGCGGCCAACTGCTCGCCACGCTGGATACCGCCACCAAGACGCTGAGCTACACGCTCACCTTCCAGGGCCTGACCGGGCCGGCGACTGCCGCCCATTTCCACGGTCCCGCGAAGGCGGGAGCCAATGCGGGCGTCGCAGTGGCAATCGGCAAGGATCCGGTCAACCCGGTGACCGGCAAGGCCACACTGACCGATCCGCAGATCAAGGATCTGGAATCCGGCATGTGGTACGTGAACGTGCACACTGAGGCCAACAAGGGCGGGGAAATCCGTGGCCAGATGAAGAAGTCCATGGAAGGCGGCGCCACGCCGATGAAGGCGGCGACACCAGCCGCCGCCCCCATGGCTGGGATGAAGCACTAATCGGTTCCGCCCGCCCCTTCCGGAAGGACGGGGCGGGTTACGTCGCCGGCCTTAGCGCCAATCGCCGCAGGGCGCGATCGATCCACTGCGCGGTCAGCTTCTCCTGCGTGCCGTTCTGCCGCAGACGCTCATTCAGTGCCCCGAAATCCACCCAATCCAACTTCTGATCCTGGTTGAAGCAGGAGAAGACGACCGTCCGCTCCCCGGTCACCGGGTCGACATGCGGTTGCAGGCACTGGGCGCAGACTTCCTTCATCATGCACTGCATCGGGGAGTTGATGGACCCGATCGCCGTGTGCCCCGGCTTCAGAAAGGGCGCCAGCACGTCATGGCGCGCCACCCCGACCGCGTTCATCATGCGGTCGGAGCCGATGGCGATCAGGTGTTCGGCGTCTTTCAACGGCACGCCCTGCTCGCCCAACGCGCCGGAGCCGTAGGCGACCATCGCCTCCACGATGTTGCCCACGAAGGTGCGGTCCCGCGGGCGGGCGGGGTTCAGCGGGAAGCCAGGGGCTTCGTCGCAGCACCAGACGATGGTGTCGGCGGCGTGCTCGATTTCCTGGATCTTGTAGCGGTCGCGGATGGCTTTGTAGCCGGCGAAATAGATCACCTTCGATCCCGCCGCCCGCATCGCGGCACCAATGGAAAACAGCACCGCGTTGCCCAACCCGCCGCCGACCAAAGCGACGGTGGAGGCCTCCGGGATGTGGGTCGGTGTGCCGGTGGGGCCCATCAGCACCACTTTCTCGCCAGGCAACAGCATGGCGCAGAGGTCGGAAGACCCGCCCATCTCCAGCGCGATGACGCTGACCAGGCCTTTATCAGGATCGGTCCAGGCGCCGGTCATCGCCAGGCCCTCCATGCCGAGGATGGTGTCCTCGGTGCGGGGGGCCAGGACCTCGTGGTTTTGCAGCCGGTAAAACTGGCCGGGTTTGAACGCCCGCGCGGCGGCGGGGGCGCGGACCACGACTTCGACGATGGTGGGCGTCAGGCGGTTCACCGCGTGCACGGTGGCCGCCAGAGTGTCGCGGCACGTTTCTATCAATGCCGAACCGGCGATGGGGGTGGTTTCCTGGGCGGCCAGAGCGCGCGAGACCACGGGATAGCCCCGTTTCGCCCCGCCCATAGCTTTCACCACGTTGCCGAAGAAGCTGGGGTGCAGGTCGCCGAAGAAGCTCAGGAACCGGCCGTTTTCCGCTCGGTGCATCAGGACCTGCGCCAATTCGGGTTTGGCCATGGCGCGTTCGGGGGCGACTTTGACGCCAGTCTCATCCACCGCCTGAAAGTAACGGCCGTCGAGTTGAATGCGGCCGTCTTCGCGGGCGAACACGGTGTTGGGCTGAGTGCCGGCAGCGACGAGGATGGCTTTGGCGGGCAGCACCGCCTCGGTCCCGTCGGCGCGTTTGACCCGGAGCGCGGCGGCATGGCCGAAGCGGTTGGTGTCGACGGCTGTGGGGGTCAGCCCCTCGGCGAAGCGGACGGCTTCCTCCATCGCTTTCGCCACTTCCTCGTGGTTGAGCGTGTAGGACGGGCTGTCGGTCAGTTTGCGGCGGTAGGCGATGGTGGCGCCGCCCCAGCTATCCAGCAGTCGTGCGATGCGGGGCTGGCGGGCTTCCTGTTCGGCCGCTTTGCGTTCGGCGCCGATGGCGGCGGCATGGGCCAGGAATTCGTCGGCGGTTTCCGCTTCCTCGGCGCTCCAGGCGGTCCGCACGGCTTGCTCGCCCCGTTCGCCGACCAGCAGGCGGTAGCGCGCCGAAAATTTCTCAACCTGGCGCACGTAGTAGGCGAGGCTTTCGGTCGCGGTATCGATCGCTGTCAGTCCGCCGCCGATCACCACCACGGGCAGGCGAACCTGCAAGTTGGCAATGGACGAAATCTTCGCCGCACCGGTCAGTTGCAGCGCCATCAGGAAGTCGGACGCCTGCCGCACCCCGCGCGCCAGCCCGTTGGGAATGTCCAGCACGGTGGGTCTGCCGGCGCCCATGCACAAAGCGATGTGGTCGAAGCCCATGGCCCAGGCGTCGTCCATGGTCACGGTCGCACCGCCGCCGAATCGCACGCCGCCGAAATGCGCGAACTGGGACCGCCGCTCCAGCAGCAGGCGGACGAGCTTCAGGTAGTTCTTGTTCCAGCGGACGGTGATGCCGTACTCGGCGACGCCGCCGAAGCCGGCCATGACGCGATCGTCAAGGTCTTCAAAGAGTTCTTGGGTGTCGCGCACCGGCGCGCGCGCGTCGAAGGTCAGCGGCTCGATCTTCAGGCCGTCGATCGCCACGACGGTATGACCGTCGTTCATCAGATGATGCGCCAAAGTGAAGCCGGCGGGACCGAGGCCAACGATCAGCACCTTCCGGCCGGTGTCCGGGCGGGGCAGTGGCCGGTTGATGTCCAACGGGTTCCAGCGCGTCAGCAGCGCGTAAATCTCGAAGCCCCAGGGCAGCGCCAGGACGTCGCGGAGAATATGGGTCTCGGCCTGGGGAATATCGACCGGCTCCTGCTTCTGATAGATGCAGGCCTTCATGCAGTCGTTGCAGATACGGTGGCCGGTGGCGGCCATCATCGGGTTGTCGATGGCAATAGCGGCGAAGGCGCCCAGCACGCTGCCTTGAGCACGCAGCGTGTGCATTTCGGAGATTTTTTCGTCCAGCGGGCAGCCGGCCAGCGTCACCCCGAACGGCGATTTCTGGAACGCGCCGGTTTTGCGGTCTTTCAAGCCTTTGGAGCAGGAGTCCTTACCTTGGGTGTGGCACCAGATGCAGTAATTGACCTGGTCCAGTGCCTGCTGGGTATTCATGCCGGGGTCGGTCAGGGCAAACCCTTCGCGATGCCGCCAGTCGTGTTCAGGCAGGCGCAGCATGGTGACGCCGTCGCGCTCGATGGTTTCAACCGGCACGAGATGCGCGGGATCGACACGGTGCGGCACGCGGAACAAGGTGCCGCCTTTATGGGCGGCTTTGCCGGCATCGGTCAGGGTGGCCCAGGCGGCATAACGTAACGCTTCGTCGATGGCTTCAGCGTTTCCCGCGGCTTCCCAGGCGGCGACGTGGCGGGCAAACGCTTCTTCGGTCAGGGGTTCGCCGAAGCGGGCTTCCAGCGCGGTTCGCAGTGCCGGGCCGTCGAAGTCAATGCAATTATTGTATTTCTTTGTCGCTTGGCGTTGCACGAACAGGCGCTTGCAGGCGTGGATCGGGTCCAGCCGAGCGGTTTCGTCGGACAGAGCCTGGGTCTCGGCCTCGATGCCAAACAGGGTGGCCACGAATCCGTCGAGATGCGGGCCGAGTGCGACAAAGAGATCGCTTTCGTCTTTTCCGGGCAACGTGTGCGGCGCGGCTCGCGCGGTCAGAAGCCGCGTGTGCAGGTCCGCGTCGTTGTCGGCCAATCGATTCAGGAAAATTTTGTCGAGGCGGATCAGGCCGTCACGCTCCGCCAAGGCGGCGAAGGAAAGCCCAAATCCCAGTTTGGTGTCGGTCACTGTATCAACCCATCTTGCGGAGTAGCGTCAGAAACATCGCCCGCTCGCCCTCGGACAAGGGCGAAAGCGCGGCGTCATGGGCGCGCCGGGCGCATGTCACGGCGGTGGCGATCAGTTCGTAGGCGGCTTCGGTCGGGGCCAGCACGGCAGTGCGGCGGTCCATCGGATCGTGGGTACGGACCACCAGCCCGCGCACGGTCAGGCGGCGGATCACCCCCTGGATGGTGGCGGGGTCCATCGCGACCTGACGGCCGAGGTGGTTCTGCGTGACCCGGCCGAGTTCCACGATCTTGCTGAGGGCTGCGAACTGGGTGGGCGTCAAAGCGTGATCGCAAGCCGCCGCCTCCAGGAACAGCGACGCGTGGCGCTGATGCGCCTTGCGGAGGAGAAAGCCTACGTGGTCTTCCAGGCGGAAGGCGTCGGGCGGCTGCTTCGATGACAAGCCGGGTCTCCGGTGAGATCGTGCGTATGCGAACGATCTGCCAGAATTGGGGGTGGGGTTCAAGGGGGCTGTGCTGGGGCGGTTCCCTTACCGGGTGCACCAACCGGTAATACCATTTCTTTCAATACCGAGGGTGGGACGGTTTAGGTGCCGTTCCAGCGGGGCGAATGGCGGGGCTTCGGCGTTCGTGGATACGCCGGACATTGTACTTTTCTTGGCGCCGCGGGGGAAAGATCTATTCCTCCGGCCGGTGCACATCGCGCACCTGGATTCCCCCGGACGCCTCCAGCACCTGCTTCAGGACGTGCTTGTGCTGTCTTGTACGCGCTGTATCATGCTGCAATGCAACATTAAGAAGGATGCGACCATGTCGTTAAAGGGCAAAGTAGCGCTGGTCACGGGGTCCACCAGCGGGATCGGCCTCGGCATTGCCAAGGGCTTCGCGGCCGAGGGCGCCGACCTGATCCTGAACGGCTTCGGCGACGCCGCGGCGATCGAGGCCCTGCGCGCCGAACTGGCCAAGGAATTCGGCATTCGCGTCGGCTACAGCGGCGCGGACATGAGCAAACCCGCCGAGATCGCCGCCATGGGCGCGGAAGCTGAAAAGACCATGGGTGGCATCGACATCCTGGTGAACAACGCCGGCATCCAGTTCGTGGCGCCGATTGAGGATTTTCCCGAGGAAAAGTGGCACGCCATCATCGCCGTCAACCTCTCGGCGGTGTTCTTCGGCATGAAGGCGGTGATACCCGGCATGAAGAAGAAGGGATGGGGCCGTATCATTAACGTCGCCTCCGCCCATGGGCTGGTCGCCAGCGGCCAAAAGGCGGCCTATGTCGCGGCCAAGCACGGCGTGCTGGGCCTGACCAAGGTGGCGGCGATCGAGCTGGCCAACGCGGGCGTGACGGTGAATGCGATTTGCCCGGGTTGGGTAAAGACCCCGCTGGTGGAAAAGCAGCTTGAGGCGCGCGCGAAGCAGGACGGCATCACGGTGGAAGCCGCCGCGGGCGAATTCCTGGCGGAAAAGCAGCCGATGGCGCAGTTCTCCACCCCCGAGGCGATCGGCGGTTTGGCGGTGTTTTTGTGCTCCGACGCGGCGAAGACCATCACCGGCGCCCCGGTGTCGATAGACGGCGGCTGGGTAGCACAGTAAGCATCCTCCTGGGATTTCCCGGGAGTCTGGCCTGCCATGAGCGAAACCACGCGCTTCGCCGCGAACGATGAAGTCACGCGCTTCGCCGCGAACGATGAAGTCACGCGCTTCGCCGCGAACGATGAAGTCACGCGCTTCGCCGCGATGATGAACAAGTCCGCCGACCTCAAGCGGCGGATTGCTGTCGAACTGGCCGAGACGGTGGTAGCCGTTGTCGACGCCTGCGAGGCCAGCCTGCGCGGCGGTGGTAAGCTTATGTTCTGCGGCAATGGCGGGTCGGCCGGCGATGCCATGCATCTGGCGACCGAAATGCTGATCCGCCTGCGCGGGTCGGTAGAGCGCCCGTCGTACCCCGCTTTGGCGCTGACTCAGGACCCCACCATGCTGACGGGGGCCGGTAACGATTACGGGTATGAACGGGTGTTCGAACGCCCGCTGCGCGGCCTCGGGCGGCGAGGCGACGTGCTATTCGGGATCACGACTTCTGGCCGATCGCCCAATGTCGTGCTGGCGCTGAAGGCGGCGCGGGAGATGGGCATCGCGACCGTGGGCCTGCTGGGCGGAGCGGGGGTGCCGGCGCTGGAGCACTGCGATCATATCCTGATGGTCCCCGATCCCGAGACGGCCCGCATTCAGGAATGCCACATCGCTTTGGGGCACGCCGTGATGGAACTGCTGGAGGACCGCCTGGTGGCGCGGCCCCTGGCGTGACCACCCTGGTCACCGGCGCGGCGGGCTTTATCGGCTCCCACGTCGCGGAGGCGCTGCTGGCGCGCGGCGACCGGGTGATCGGGATCGATAATCTGAATTCCTACTACGATCCGAAGCTGAAGGCCGCTCGGCTGGAACGGCTTCGCGCGAAGGCTGGGTTCAGTTTCGTGCACGGCGATGTCTCGGATCGCTCGGCCATGGAGGCGCTGACCGCGACGCATCCGGATATCGCGGACATCGTGCATCTGGCGGCTCAGGCGGGGGTCAGGCACTCCCTCGTGGACCCATATTCCTACGTGCAGTCCAACGTGATGGGCCATTTGGTGATCCTGGAGGCGGCGCGGCGGCTGAAAGGCCTGCGGCATCTGGTGTACGCAAGCACGTCGTCCGTCTACGGCGCCAATACCGAGATGCCCTTCCGGGAAACCGACAGGGTGGATACCCCCATGTCCCTCTATGCCGCGACCAAGCGCGCGGACGAGCTCATGAGCTATGCCTATGCCCACCTGTTCCAGCTGCCTCAGACCGGGTTGCGGTTCTTCACGGTCTACGGGCCCTGGGGCCGGCCGGACATGGCGTACTACAGCTTCGCCAAGGCCATCGTGGCCGGAGAACCCATCACACTGTACGACGGCGGGCTGCTGAAGCGCGACTTCACGTATGTGGATGACATCGTGGCTGGGGTGGTGGGCGCGCTGGACAAGCCGCCTGCCGAGGGCGCGCGGATCCTGAACATCGGCAACCATCGCGGCGAGGAGGTGCGGGAGATGGTGCGCCTGCTGGAGGACGCGCTCGGCAGGAAAGCCATCGTGCGGTCCGCGCCCCGCCCGGCGGTGGACGTGGAGGAGACTTTTGCCTCGGTGGACGCCATTTCCGCGCTGACGGGGTTCGCGCCACAAACGCCGCTGTCCCTAGGGATTCCGCGATTCGTGACGTGGTTCCGGCAATGGCATGGCGTTTAGATGACGATTTTTCAAAATACCGGGTTGACGGTCCGGTAGGGCACCCTTAGAAGCCCGGTCACCGCAGCGGAACGCGCCTCTTGCATTCCTCCCGCGGCCTTGCTACCTTCCACGGTCTGCACCGTGTCGGTGGCACAAGCAAGGCAAGTTGGTCTTGTGGCCCGCGGTTTGCGGGTCGATGCCAGTTGGACGACGCTCTTTGACATTTGAATAGGCTAGGAAGGGATACGTTGGCGGCGCCCCCGCGTTCATGCAGTGATGTGTGAATGGGTAAAGTTTGACTGGTTAGGATTTAGGCTCTTTGCGAAGAGCCTGGTTTGATTGGTTGAACGGTGGGGCGCTGGATATGTATCTTTTTGATATATTGAATGCGCTTTGAAGGCTTATTTGGCTCCGCAAGGGGTTGAATGGGTAAACCATATGAGACCGGGTCTGTTCGTTGAAGTTTCGCTTTTCGGAGCGGGGCTGAGATGAACCTGAGAGTTTGATCCTGGCTCAGAGCGAACGCTGGCGGCATGCTTAACACATGCAAGTCTCACGGGCAGCAATGTCAGTGGCGGACGGGTGAGTAACGCGTAGGTATCTATCCTTGGGTGG
>CAIYDT010000282.1 GCA_903924985.1 uncultured Acetobacteraceae bacterium | reverse complement strand
GGCATCTACGTCAGCGGCGGCGCGGGCACCGTCATCAACGCGGGCAGCATCGCGGGCACTAAGTATTTCGGTATCTGGCTTCGCGGTGGCGGCTACGTCAGCAATGCGTCCACCGGCACGATCACGGGGGGCTTGGAGGGCATCTACGTCAGCGGCGGCGCGGGCACCGTCATCAACGCGGGCAGCATCGCGGGCACCACCGCCGACGCGATCCAGTTCGCTGCCGGACACACAAACCTGCTAGTCACCGATCCTGGCGCCTCGTTTAGCGGTACGGTGGATGGTGGCAACACCATCGGCGCGGCTTTCGTCAGCACGCTGGAACTGGCGTCCGGCACCGTAGCCGGCACCCTGTCCGGGGTGGGTTCGAAGTATATCGACTTCGTGCAGACAACCATCGACACGGGCGCTTCGTGGGCGCTGACGGGCGCCAATACGCTGGCCTCCGGCACCACGCTAACCAACAACGGCACGCTGACCTTCCTGAACGCCTCTCTCTCCGGGGCCGGCGGGATCGTCAACAATGGCGGCATCGTACTCGATCCCTCGTCAGTCACTATCGCCAGCTTGACCGGGGTCGGCACCACCACCATCGAAGCCGGCAGCACATTGGACGTGACTGGCGCCGTGTCGTCCGGGGAGACGATCGTCCTCGGTGCTGTCGGCGGGATTTTGCAAATCGACCCGACGCAATTTTCCGGCCAGATCGACGGTTTCGCGACCGACGGCACGATTTCGCTGAATGGCGTTTCCAACGTCACCGGCGCGCAGTTCGTCAACGGCAACACGTTGGAGATCGATCTGGCGACCGGCGGCCCACTGGACCTGACGCTCGATCCTTCGGTCAATTACACCGCTGTGCCGCTGTTCGAAACGAGCAACAGCGTCACCGCCCTGTGTTTCCTGCACGACACGCTGATCCGCACCCCACGCGGGGAGGTGCATGTACAGAAGCTGCAAATCGGCGACACCGTCACGACCTGGACCGGCGCCGAACGCCCGATCACTTGGATCGGCATGGGCCGCATCCTGATCCAGCGCGGCAAACGCTGCGACGCCACGCCGGTACTGATCCGCAAAGGCGCCATTGCCGACAACGTGCCGTTCCGCGATCTGCGGGTGACCAAGGGGCACTCGCTGTATCTCGACGGCGTATTGATCCCGGCGGAGTTCCTGGTCAATCACCGCTCGATCCACTGGGACGATCACGCGCAGGTCGTGGAATTCTACCATATCGAACTGGAAACGCACGATGTCCTGATCGCCAATGGCGCGGCGGCGGAATCCTACCGCGACGACGGCAACCGCAATCTGTTTCAGAACGCCAACCCGGCGTGGGAGAGTGTGCCGGTCCCGTCCTGCGCCCCAGTGGAAACCGGCGGCGCTACCGTCGATGCGGTTTGGTCGCGGCTTCTGCGCAGAGCGGGTGCACGGCCGGGGGGGCCGCTGACGGAGGATGCGGATGTGCATCTGGTGGTGGACGGGCAGCGGCTCTACCCAGTGCGTTACCAAAACGGTGTGCTGGGGTTCAGACTGATGGAACAACCGACGTCGGTGCGCCTGATCTCGCGCTCCGGCGTGCCGGCCGAATTGGGATTATCCCGCGATACAAGGAGCCTGGGCGTGGCAGCGAAACAGATCGCGGTCTGGCGAGGCGCGAGGGTGCGGATGCTGGACCTGGAAAGCGAGGAACCCTTGGAGGGGTTCCATGCGTTCGAGGCAACCGACGCGATCCGCTGGACCGACGGAGACGCCTCGCTTCCCCAAAACCTTTTTGAAGGCTTCGATGGCCCCTTCGACCTGGAGCTACAGCTCGGTGGCCGGACCCAATACCCGGACCTCGGGGAGGTTCCAGATGGAATGCGCCGAGCCGGAAGTGGTTAGGCCGTGTGGACGGACTTGACCAGGATAAACACACAAGCCAATGAGGATTCACTGTACGATTTGTTCACACTAGTAGTTTTGTTCTAATAATATAAAATCAGGAAGGCAGGAAACCGGTTATTGTAGCATCGGGGGTCTGGTAGATGCCGTAATGGGCCTGCGGCGGGGCTGACGTCCCGGGGGGGGCCCTTCCAGAGTGATGGCACAACGCGGGCCCGAGCGGTTCGGGTCCGTCCATCAGGAGGGCGATCATGGGGCACGTCCTTGGACGAACCACAGCATCGTATAGGTGCAGGTATCGGGGCTGTCGATATGGTTGAGATATGCCTGAGCAAACGCGTTAGCCGACGCTTCGCTACCCAGGGCCCGAACGACGGCCGCGCGTCCGCCCCTGAGTATATCCTCAACGTTACGTCGCTGTGCCGCAGAGGCAGACCCGATATGGGTGTACAGCCGATCCGGCTCGGCCCGTACCGCTACGTCTACAAAGCCAGCGCGCGTGAACATGGACGGGAGGCGCTCGGCTAAATAGAGGTCGATGATAGCCGGCCACACAAGGTCCATGTCCCTCTGCAGCGCCTGAGCCACTGGATAGTGGCGCTGCCCATGGATCAAGGCCACGGTGACCTGCCCGCCGGGCCTGGTCACGCGCCGCAATTCCCGAACCGCGTCCTCGGGCCGCGGCAGAAAGAACAGCACAAACTTTGACCACACCACATCAAAGCTTGCGTCGGCGAACGGAATCTCCTGTAGATCGCCTTGCTCAAACTTTATGTTCTCAAGTCCCTCCGCCGCTGCACGGGCCCGCGCGTAAGCGAGGTAATCGGCATTGAGGTCAAAACCGGTCACCGGCGTGCCGGGATAGTTCCTTGCGAGAAGACGGGTCATCGAATCCGACCCGCAGCCGGCATCGAGAATGCGAGCCTGGGCTGGGATGTCGAGATAGCGGAGATGATCCCCGCAGCCTCCGCTTGGAACTCCAGCCGGTCGCATTCGTTCTTGCTATGCAGGGAATAGGGACGTTCAGTTGGCGTTTGAGGGTCTGGGTTGGCCGACATGGTGAGTCCCCCTTGGTTGATGGCGGCGGATGCTTCCACCGCCGGGACTTGATAGCAACCTGGAAGCATCGGGAGTGCTGGCGATGTCCCGCTCTCTGTTGAAGTTCGCCGAACCGGCGCTGTTGGGTAGGGACGCTACGCGGCGGCGACTTCCTGTCCAAGATCCGGCCGGACAATGTGTCTGGCGGCGTGGGCGGCCAGGGCGGCCTTGAGAATCGGCAACTGCCGATGGGCCTTGAGATGCCGGAATCCCTTTGCCGCCTCCAGCATGGCCGCCCCCGTCCACCGCAGGGCCATCGCGGCGTCGCGTCAGTGCTTCACGTTGGCGCAAACCCGGCGGACGGTCCCGTTCATGTTCTCGATGATGTTGGTGCAGGCCAGGGAACGACCGCTCGGGGTGCGGCTGATCGGCGCGATCGCCAAGGCGTTGTCGGGGTCCGACCTGCCGTTCAAGGTGCACCTGCTGGACCTCGCGACGGTCGAGCCGGCGTTTCGGGCGCGGATCGCGGCGGATTTCGTGCCGCTGCCCTCGGCTCACGAACCCCCGGTCATCGGCGGCAACGGGCCGAAGGTCTCGGCGGGGTAGCGGACCAGCGCGCCGGTCTCGTCCGGGATCAGCCAGGCCAGATCGCGCCAGGCTTCATCGTCCGCATATAGCAACCGCATCCCACGGCCGGATTGTATCAATACGCTACGGCGCCCCAGGTCCGTCCGGATCGGGCCAAACTTCAGCACCGGGGTCTGGCCAACCGAGGCGGTTGGTATAACATCGCCGCCATAAGCCCCGGAGGAGGAAGCGAGGGAATGGCCGACACCATGGATGGCATCGTATCCCGGACCGGCGACGCGCCACCCGCGACGCCGATCAAGGCGGCGCCGGTCTTCGTCTGGCCGCCGCGGCCGGTCGCCTTGTTCAAGTTCGTGTTCGGCTTGCCGGGATATTTCCTGCCGCTGAACATCCTCTACATGGGCATGGCCATCCTGACCTGGTTCGCTCTGACGCCGTCACTGTCGAGCATGGCGACGTTCCGTTGGGACTGGGTCGCGATCGTCTACGCCCGCAACCTCGGCCTGACGGTTCTGCTCTATGGCGGGCTGCATCTGCGCTTCTACATCCTGAAGGCGCAGGGCACCCGCTACATGCTGAACCGGCGGGAACCCACGTCCAACGCCAGCCATTTCATGTTCGGCAGCCAGGTGCGGGAGAATGTGTTCTGGACCGCGGGCAGCGGCGTCGCCATCTGGACGGCGTATGAGGTCGTGACCCTCTGGGCCTTCGCCAGCGGCACCATCCCGATGCTGAACTGGGAGGCGCATCCGATCTATTTCGTGCTGCTGTTCTGCGCCATTCCGATGATCCGCGACGCGCATTTCTATTGCATCCACCGGCTGCTGCACGCGCGCCTGCTCTACAAGCCGTTCCACGCGCTGCATCACAAGAACACCGACATCGGCCCGTGGTCCGGCATGTCGATGCACCCGGTGGAGCACGTTTTCTACTTCAGCGGGATATTGCTGCACTGGGCCATTCTGTCGCATCCGCTGCATGCGATTTTCCACGTGCAGCAGACCGGCCTCGCGCCGGCACTGGGTCATGTCGGCTTCCACAAATTGCTGACCAGGAGCGGGAAGGTGCGCGCGATTGGGCAGCGCTATTTTCACTTCCTGCATCACCGGTATTTCGAGTGCAACTACGGCGGCGACGGTACGGTGCCGATGGATAAATGGTTCGGAAGCTGGCACGACGGCACGCCGGAGAGCCACGAAACCATGCGGCTCAGGAGGGCGAAGGTCCACGGGGCATGACGAGGAGGAGAGGCCGCCGCTTCACAGTGGCTGGAGTTTCCCCAGTTCCATCGCCTTGATCTGCAAGGCCAGGTATTTTGAGTTGATGCGGCATTGCGCCAGGCCGCCGGCGATGAACCAGACGCCTTCCTGCGGCGTGCGCTTGTACATGTTGTTCAGCTCGCCATCCTCCCCCAGGCCCCACACCGGCCCAATTCGCTCGGACATTTCGTCCCCGAGCGCGCGGCGGACGAGTTCTTTTTGCGGGTAGTAGCCGGTGGCGAGAACGATCAGGTCGGCCGGGACGGTCGATCCATCCTTCAGCAGCGCGCCGGCGGCATTGAAGCTTTCGATCCGGTCGTATTGCAGCAGGCCCAGCTCGCCTTTGATCATCAAAGCCGAGCTGCCGGCGTCGAGATTGTAGCCACCGCCGCGGCGGAAATATTTCATCTGGTGGCCGGCCTCGTCCTCCCCGATGTCGTGCTTGAAGCCGATGCCTTTGAGGCCCTCGATCAGATCCTTGTCGAGTTCGACCATGCGTTTCACGACGGCCTTATAGGCTTTGACGGTCAAGGGCGGCGTCGAGGATGAAACGATCAGGTCGCAATCCTGAAGCAATCCCCCCTCATCCCAGATCGCTTCGTTCAGTCTGGCGCTCGGGTCGATCGAAACGACCGTCGTGGAACCCCGCTGAATGAGCGTCGTGTTCACGCCGTGGCTATACAGATCGAGCGCGATATCGTTGGCGCTGCTGCCGGTGCCCAGAATGAAGGCTTTCTTCCCCTGCCAGGCCGCGCCGCTATCGAAACCTTCGGAGTGGATGACCTCGCCCTGGAAATCGTTCAGACCCGGAACGTCCGGGATCATGGGATAGCTGCTGACCCCGTTGGCGAACACCAAATGCCTGGGCCGCACAACGCGCTCGGTGCCGTCGGATCGTTTCAGCCTCGCGGTCCAGCGCTTTTCGGTTTCGTTCCAGGTGCCACCGACGAATTCCGTCGATGTCCAGCAATTGATTTCCATGACGTCGGCGTAGAACTCGAACCAATTCCCGAGCATGTCTTTCGGGATGTATTTCGGCCAGGTCGGCGGAAATTCCATGTAGGGCAGGTGGTTCAGGTGGATCGAGTTGTGCAACGCCAATGAATGATACCGTTTCCGCCAGCTATCCCCGATGCGCGCCCATTGCTCGACGACCAACGTATCCACGCCAAGCTGATTGAGGCGCGCGGCGATGGACAGGCCGGCCTGGGCGGCGCCGATCACCAGGACCGTGGGTTCCCGGTCTTCGTAGGCGCTGGCCTTGCGGCGCATGTCCGCCCAGTTGTCACCGCCGAAATTCCGCGAATAGGCGGCGCCGGTGGGGCGGTTGGCGCCGATTTTCTCCTCATGGCCGTCCAACGAGTCGAGCGTGGTGGACAGGAGCCACGCTTTCATCGCGCCGGCGGCGTCGGGCGACAGGCGGATGATGCCGGCGCCGCGCCCGTCGGTGGTGTTGAATGCGAAAATCGCCTCGATGCTGTCGATGCCGAGGCGGGTTTTGGTGCGCGGTTCCCTGCGGCCGGGGGGGAGGTGGAAGCCGTGGGCTTCGGTGCGTTGTTGTTCCGCCGCGAGGCGGGCGGCGATGTTGTCCGCGCCTTGTGCGGCGGTGATGTGCCAGGTGAAGGCCAGGATGTCGCGCCAGTGGCAGTCCGGGTGAAACAGGGTGGCGATCTTCGCCGCGTCCCCGGATGTCAGCGCGGTTTCGAAGGCCGCGAGCCAGTCCTCGGCCGAGCGCCTTGCGTGCTGCGCGGCTTGGAATTCGTGGAAGGATTGGTCGAAATCGTTCATCTGGTCCGCTCCGCCCGATATTGGCCCCATGGCGAGGCCGTTGGCGGGATTATGCGCGGGGGTAGGGGTGGTGTCCAATGCGGGGGGCGGGATGTGGTTGCCGCCGTCGCCCGATGCTAAGTCCTCTGACGGGCGCCACCCTGTGACAGTGCGCGCGACAGCGGAGAGCCAACGCATGACTGCTACCGACTTCGACATCGCCACGTTGCGGGCGCGGCGCACCAACAAGTGGCACAAGTTCGCGCCCGACGTGCTGCCGGCCTGGGTCGCCGACATGGATTTCGGCGTGGCGCCCGCCATCACCGCCGCGCTGACGCGACTGACCGAGAATCAGGAATATGGCTATGCCGCGCGGGACGGCGTGCTGGCCGAGGCGTTCGCTCGGCGCATGGAGCGGCGCTTCGGCTGGCACGTGGACCCCGCCGATACGATCGCGCTCGGCGATCTGGTGCAGGCCAGTTTTTCGTCCGTGATGGCGTTCAGCGAGCCGGGGGACGCGGTGTTGTTGCAACTGCCGTCCTATCCGCCCTTCATGCGCGCTATCGAGGACACGGGCCGCCGGCTGATCGGCAACCCGATGCGCGACGATGGGACGGGGTGGGTGCTCGACCTGCCGGCTTCCGTGGATCCGCGTTCGCGCATGATGATCTTCTGCCACCCGCAGAACCCTACCGGGCGCGCTTACAGCCGAGCGGAGCTGGAGGCGGTGGCGGACTTCGCGATCCGTCACGACCTGATTGTGGTCTCCGACGAGATCCACGCGGACATCGTCTATCCCGGCAGCACGCATGTTCCGCTGGCGTCGCTGCATCCCGAGATCGCGGCGCGCACGATCACCATCACCTCGGCGACCAAGAGCTTCAACATTCCCGCTTTGCGCTGCGCCGTCATGCATTTCGGCGCGCCGGCACTGAAGGAGCGCTTTGTCAGCCGCATTCCGACCCGGCTACTCGGTTCTCCGAGCGTAACGGGGGTGGATGCGACCGTCGCGGCGTGGGATGACGGGCAGCCCTGGTTCGATGAGATTCTGGCGTATCTGCGGGGGAACCGGGATTGGCTGGCTCGGACGATTGCCGCCGAACTGCCGGGCGTAACGATGCGGTTGCCCCAGGCGACGTATCTGGCGTGGCTCGATTGCCGGGGGTTGGACCTGCCGTGCTCGGCTGGGCAGTTCTTCCTGGATAAGGCACGGGTTGGGTTGAACTTTGGGGAGACGTTTGGGGCGGACTACGCCGGGTTCGCGCGATTGAACTTCGCGACCCCGGCGCCGGTGCTGCGGGAGATTGTTGGGCGGATGACGGAGGCGGTGCGGCGGCGTTAGGTGCGGGCGGCCCGCCGCTGGATCGCCACCAGGGCAACGATGCTGAGGAGAGCGGATGCGATCAGATAGAAACTGGGTGACAGCGGGTCACCGGTCGCCGCGATCAGCCATGTCGAGACCAATGGCGCGAAGCCGCCGAAGATCGTCACCGATATGCCATAGCTGAACGCAATCCCGACAGCGCGCGTATCGACCGGAAATTGTTCCGCCAACAGCGACGGCAGAACGCCGCTGTATCCTGCCTTGATCAGATTGAGGAACCCGACGGCGAACATCGCGGTGGCGAGCGACGGGTACGCCACCATCAGCCAGAATACCGGGTAGGCAGCGATCGCGAACAGCCACGCCATGGCCAGCATGATGCGCGGCCGCGGCATCTTGTCGGACATATGCCCCGCGACGACGGAAAAAACCGCGAGCAGGACGCCGCCGAGCAGTGTCGCCACGAAGCCGGTATAGGCCGGCAAATGCAGCGTCCTGACCGCGTAGGTCGGAATGTAGAGCAGCAGGTAATAAGAACTGTTCGAGATGACCGAGGCGCCGATCGCCAGCAGCACCGGGATCGGATGGCGGCGAAGCAACGCGCGGATCGGGACGGTCGGTGGTTTGACGGCGCTGAGGAATTCGGGCGTCTCGGCCATGTGCGAACGGATATAGAGGCCGACGGGTCCGACCAGCAAGCCGAACACCCAGGGCATGCGCCATCCCCAAACGAGGAGCTGGTCATGCGTCAGGAGCGTCGTCAGGGCGATGCCGAAGAGCGCGACGATGACCGACACGACGCCGGTGCTGGACCACTGCCAACTCGCGCTGAAACCCTTGCGATCCTTGGTATGCTCCACGAGAAATGCGACGGCGCTGCCGAATTCGCCCCCGACCGAGAACCCCTGCAGAAGACGGGCGATCGTGATGACGATCGGGGCCGCGATGCCGATTGTCGCGTAGCCGGGTGTCACAACCATCAGCATCGTGCCGATCATCATCAGCGCGATCGACAGTGTCAGTCCGGCCTTGCGCCCGGCTCGGTCCGTATAGCTGCCGATGAAGATGGCGCCCAACGGGCGCACGAGGTAGGACAGGCCGAAGGCACCGAAGGTGAGCAGCAGCGACACGGTCGGATTGCTCGTGGGGAAGAACACCTCGGCCAGCGTCGACGCGAAGTAGCCGTAGGAGAGGAAGTCGAACCATTCGAGGACATTGCCGATCGTCGCCACGGCGATCGTTCTGGATAGACCCGGCGTGGCGTTATCGGCCATTTGTGCTGCTTCCCTGTTTCTTCGGGGTCCATTCGGCGCCAAGGGGAGAGGACGGTCAAGAGGGCGGCCGGTTCCAAACTCTTATGACACTTCCGCCAACGGGTACTGCTTCAACGGAAAGTCATGAGTGCCATAATCCGTAAATGGCCGCTTATACCCAATCAGGTGGAACGTAAGCTGCCTCAGAAGAACCGATAGCATCTTTCACCGCGAGCGGCGCGGAGCGACAGAGGGGGATCGTGGCTATCGGGCCAGCCCCCTCCCGCGCAGGCCCAGCGGACCGTATCAACCGTGCCGCGCCGCTGCCGTGCCCGCCTTCGCCATCGCCGCCCTGACGTTGTCGGGCCGGATAAAGTCGAGGTATTCCCGCGCATAAGCCGGCGGCAGGATCTCGACCATGGTTTCGTTCTCGACCCAGACCTCGATCACATGGAACGGACCGCGATTGCAATCGAAGCAGTGCCATCCGGCCCGCTGTGCGATCGCCTGAACGGTATCGGCATCGGTCGCCACGCTGAGCGCGAAGTGCGTGGAACCGTACCCGCGACCGTCCCGCTTCACGAATTTGCCGCCGACCGCGCCACCCGGCTCCAGCTCGGTGCCCGCCGGATAGACCTCCACCCCCGAGCCATGCTCGTCGAGTTGCAAAGCGAAAAAGCTGCCGGGGTTGGGCGGGAACGGCACCGCGGTGCCGCCCATGAGTTCGGCAAGGACGCCGGCGGCCTGTTTCGGGTCTCGCGCGGCGATCGACAGATGATGGATCATTGTATCCTCCGGGGCTTCTTTACGCGTTGATTTTCGGCACCGATAGCACGAACGCGCGCGCCGCCATAGCGGGCAGGCTCAGTCAGGTTTGGGATCGGTCGTGACCGGCGATGTGCGACATGGCCGGATTCTATCAAGTCTCACGCCGCGCCGGAATCGTTTTGATCGAGATTTTCACACAATCTGCTTAATTAATGCACAGGTCTTATTTCGCTGACCGCCGTGCGATCTCGGCCTGAGCCTCGTCGCGTCGGGTTTGGACATCTCGAACCCATTCAACTGGCCACACAGATACGGTAATGGTGAGACACGCTTCATAGGCCACAACAGCCTCCTCCAGACGCGCCGTCCCGCTCTCCCGCGATCCCAAAGTCGAGAGCGCGTTGCCGAGGTTCATCTGCGTCCTCGCCCAGTCGAGCGGCACACGAT
>CAIYDT010000281.1 GCA_903924985.1 uncultured Acetobacteraceae bacterium | reverse complement strand
GCTATGAAGAGATCGTCGAGGCCTGCCGGAAGGCATGGGAGTTTCTGGTCAACGACCCAGGACGCATACGCTCAATCGGAATGAGGCTCTGGGCGTGTGTCAGTGGTTAGGGCGGTTGGTATTAGAGCCATCGTTCGCCCCCCTGCCCCACCCAGCTACCCAGGCGGCTGGGATTTGCAACGCGACGCCTTCTATGCCGGTTTCGGTGCCTCCGGCTACGCGCTCGGCCCCATCGAGCGGCTGACCGAGGCAATCCCTTCCAGCCCGGCACGCCTGACGCAGTGGCTGCGTGAAACCATCGCCCGCCGCATTACCGCCGTCGTCCCGGGGGCAGCAGGCGCGGTGTGCGTCACGCTTCTGACCGGCGGACAGTCGAGCATCCCCGAGGCCGAACATCAGGCTTTTCGGGATTCCGGGCTGGCCCATCTGCTGGCGGTAGCCGGGTTGCACATCGGGATCGTGATGGGCTTCGCGATGGGTCTGGCGCGTCTGGGATTCGCCTGCTCCGAACGCGCCAGCCTGTTCTGGCCGACGAAAACGCTGGCGGCCCTGGCCGCGCTGACGGTGGGCGGCCTGTATATGGTGCTGACCGGGATGCACGTCCCCATCGTGCGCAGCTTCACCATGGCCTGCCTGTTCACTTTGGGCGTCGTCACCGGCCGACGCGTGATTTCCCTGCGAGGGCTGGGTCTGGCCGGCGTCGTACTCATGCTGATTGAGCCGCAGGAGGTCCCCGGCGTGTCCTTCCAAATGAGCTTTTCCGCCGTGCTGGCGCTGATCGCGGGCTACGAGGCGCTGCGCCCTTGGCTACGCCAATTGCATGGCAAGAGCTGGCAACGACGGCTAGGGTCCCACATCGTCGCGCTGGCCCTGACCAGCGCGTTGGCCGGCACCGCATCGGCGCCCTACGGCTCATACCACTTCGGCCATATCCAGGCCTATTTCGTCATCGCCAACATGGTCGCGGTGCCGTTGACCGCCGTCTGGGTGATGCCGGCCGGACTGATCGCGCTGGTTCTGATGCCGCTTGGCCTCGAGTGGATTGCGTTGGTGCCGATGGGCTGGGGCGCGCGGGCCGTGGTCTGGGTGGCGACCACGACATCGTCCTGGCCCGCGGCAACCGCGAGTGTGCCGCACATGCCGGCCTGGGGATTGACGGTCTTCTCCTTCGGCCTCGCCTGGCTCGGCATCTGGCGAACCCGTTTCCGCCTGCTGGGCCTGCTGCCTATGGCGCTGGGACTTGCGTCGCCGGCATTCGAACGGCCCCCAGATGTGTTGATCTCCGCCGATGCCCGGCTCATCGGCGTGCGCACGCCAGCCGGGGTATTCCTGCAGCAGAACCAAGGCGGATCGGCCTTCGTGCGAGACGCCTGGCTGCAACTTTGGATGGCCTCGACGGCGAAGCCCATGCCGCCAAGCGGTGACGCGGCCGACGGCGCGATTACCTGCGTGAAGGACGCCTGCCTGCTACGGCCCCAACCCGACGCCCGTGCGGCGTTGCTGGTCCGGGGGCCATCCCGTCCGGACG
This sequence comes from uncultured Acetobacteraceae bacterium, assembly GCA_903924985.1. Lineage (GTDB taxonomy): Bacteria > Pseudomonadota > Alphaproteobacteria > Acetobacterales > Acetobacteraceae > Rhodopila. The sequence goes on along the minus strand of CAIYDT010000281.1, from coordinate 1,322 downwards.
GGTGCGCGGCGGCATCGGCGATTGTGTCAGCGGAACCCGCGCGCGGCCTTTGCGCCCGCCCCTGGCCGAAGTTGGTCGATCGCTTTACCGTGTGGCGGGACGGGTCGGCGGCAATCTGGCTGACGTCTCATGGAGCGGTGGTTCTGACCGACCGCATGGAGCGCGGTGAACGGCCGTGGGTTCCCCCGCCGCCGCAACCGAAAGCAAAAGCCCCGCCATCACTGCCACCGGCAACGCTGGACCTTCCCAGCGCCGCCGGCAGTTCATGACCGTTCAGTACTTTCGCAGCAACCCGACCAGCTTGCCCTGCACCTTCACCCGGTCGGCCGAAAAGATCTGCGGCTTCAGGCGGGCGTTGCATGGCTCCAGTGCAACCGAGTTGCCCCGGCGGCGCAGGCGCTTCAGCGTTACTTCGTTGTCGTCGACCAACGCGACGATAATCTGGCCGGTCTCGGCAACCTCACCCTTTCGGATGAGAACGGTGTCGCCGTCCAGAATGCCAGCTTCGATCATCGAGTCACCCGCGACTTCCAACGCGTAGTGCTCCCCGCCGCCCAGCAGCGCCATGGGCACATCGACCATGGTGCCGCTATCGCGCAGGGCCTCGATCGGGAGACCAGCGGCAATGCGGCCATACAGCGGCAGTTGTACCGCCGGGGAGTCAGTGGCCGTCCGCACACCGGGCAGCCGCGCGGAGAAATCGCCCTGGATGACATGGGGCGAGAACGCGGGTGGCGACTCGCCGTTGGCGGCCACGGGGGCGACCACGGGGCGCTGTTCCATGTTATCGGGCAGGCGCAGCACTTCCAGCGCGCGCGCCCTGTGGTGGCGGCGGCCGAGGTAGCCACGCTCCTCCAGAGCCGAGATCAGCCGGTGGATACCCGACTTCGACTTCAGGAGCAGTGCGTCCTTCATTTCTTCGAAGCTGGGGGAGAACCCCGTCTGCTTCAGGTGCTTATCGATGTAGACGAGCAGTTCGTACTGCTTGCGTGTGAGCATGGCTTGGTTTCCCAAAACGCGGTTCGGAACAAACCGGCAACCCGTGCGTTCTACGTTGGTTCCGAAGTTCGCGTCAAGCACAACCTGTGGAAAACTTCCACAACCACTCCTACTACCTCGGCACAGTGGTTTTGACAGGGTGCCGACGCGTTCGTCCCGGCCGCCCGAAGCCGCGACCGCTCGGTTTTGGTGAAGCGGATCGGCTTACTGTCGAAGGGCCGCTTTGGGACGATACCGTGGGCCGACCCGACCGAGGACCCGGCGGCGGTGTTCATGGTCCACGTGCCGGGGGAGCAGCGCCGGCGCTGGCGTCCGGTGGTGAG
>CAIYDT010000280.1 GCA_903924985.1 uncultured Acetobacteraceae bacterium | reverse complement strand
TGCGGCAGGGCACCGCGCTGATTGACGCGGAGGACGCCGCGGAGGCCCTTGCAACGTGAGGGGATGCCGACGGTGGGTCTTCCGTCGTCCCCGGCCAGCGCGATGATCTCCCGACCCGCGATGGACGAAAGCCCCTGGACAAGGGCATTTCTATTGCGTGGGGCAAAACTGGCGGCACCATATTGCACCCACGTCAAGCCAGAGGACGGCCATGACGTTATGTACGCTCCAGAATAGACAGTCCCCGGTTGCGGTCGATGAGGTAGATCAGGCCCTTGCCATCCTCGTAGACGTCGTTGCTGCACACGCGGCTGGCGCCCGGGGGCACGTCCGGCATCCACCACGCCGCCTGCTTCATCGAAAGCGGATTGGCGATGTCGATCACCCGCAGGCCGCTGGCGAACCAGGCCGCGGGGACCTCGGTGCCGATGATCGTTTCCACCGGCTGGTGGCAGGCGGTCATCAGCGGGGTCTCCACGCCGACGAGTTCGGGGAGCTGGAAGCAGCCGACCGGGATCGGGTTGGTCTCATCGGTGATGTTCACCATCCACAGCGCCGCCGGCAGCTCGGGGGACAAAGCCCGGTCCAGCGGTTGGACGTGCTCGTCCGCCACCAGCATCCATTTATGGCCGGCGATCTTCTGGTCGATTGGCACCAGACTGTGGGTGGGCCAGCCGAACGGCGGCGACCAATCGAGGCCGGAGACGAACTTCGGCCGGCTCATGTCGGAGATGTCGAGGATCACCCCGCCGCCATACCAATAGCTGACATACAGACGGTCGCCGCGCCGGATCGGGTGGTGGCAACGGTGGCCCCTGCCCTTCCAGGTCGGGGTTTCGCCGCCGGCGGTCCATTGCCCCGGCATGTGCCAGCGGCCGACCTCCATTGGTTTGGTGGGGTCGATCAGGTCAAGGATGACGACGATGGTGCCGACGTACCCGTCGAACTCCGCCGAGGTGTAGACGTAGCGCCCATCGAAGGTGAACCGGTGCACCCCGGTTCCGTCGCAGGCCCAGCGGCCGATGTCCTTGGGCGCGCGGGGGTTGGAGACGTCGAAGATGCGCAGGCCGACGAAATCGTCGTCGGGCTTTTCGCCTCGCGCACGCTCCCGGTTCACCACCATGATGTCGTTGACCACCCGCACCTTGTGGGAGTGCAGGCCGGGCGGGATGTCGAAGCTGGCGACAATTTTCGGTTTGGCGGGGTCGGAGACGTCCACGACGGAGGTCCCGTGCGGGTTGTCCATGTGGCCGATATAAGCAAAATTGCCATCGATCACGACCTGCCCGCCGCCGGCGCAGTCCAGCCAGGCAATTTCGCGGATACCTTGTCCTTGGGCCATTGTTGCGGTCCCCCTGCTATTTATCCAACCAAATCGTTGCCAAATCCTGATTCACATAGTGGCTCGGGCTGATTTTGAAGCCCTTCACGTAACTATGATACGGCACGATGCGGTAGCGCCATAGCAGGAACATCTCGTGCGCCTGGGTATCCAGCACCAGTTTCTCGAACTGCCGCATAAGGTTCCGCTGCTTGCCGAAATCGGGCTCCCGTAGCATCCGGTTGTATATGTCGATCTCCACCGGGTCGTCGTAGTTGCCGTAGTTCGCGGACGAAACGGTGTGCGGCAGATACTTGGTGCCGTCGAGCAGCGGGTTGACGATGTTCTGGCACTCGGCATCGACCGCCACGGCGAAATCGCCCTTGCGCAACGCTTCGTCGTACGGCCCGGTCGGCAAGACGCGCTGGGTGGCTTTGATGCCGATCTTGCTCCAGGAGTCGATGGCCCAGATCGCATTGAACTTATAGGGCTGATCGACGTTGCGGTTCAGCAATTCGAAGGTCAGCCCCTCGGCCCCGGCTTCTTTCAGGAGACGCCGAGCCTCGGCGCGGGATTTGTCGATGTCGGGCCAGTAGCCGGCGATTTGGTGCAGTTCCGCCTTGGTCGCGGCGAGCGGGGAGGTGGGGAAGACGATGCCACCCACGGTCTTCGATACCGTGATCCGCGCCATCGCCGCCGCGTCGCCCCAGCGGTCGATCGCCAGCGTCAGGGCTCGGCGGATCCGAGGATCGTCGAACGGTTTGCGGGCGTGATTAGGCGTGATCAGGGCGCCGCAGTTCCAGTCGCTCTCCTGCACGGTCAGCTTGTCGCCGAGGGCGGCTGTTAGTTCGTCACGGGTGGCTGGCGGGAAGCCCCGGAACTCGATGGCCGCTCGGTCGCTTTTGATCGCGCTCACCCGGACGGCCTGTTTCTCGGCGAAGATGCCGGTGAAGCCGTCGAGATAGGGCAAGCCGGGCCGGTAGTAGTCGGGGTTGCGCACGCCGGAGATCGACTGGCCGGACTGGTATTCCTTGAAGCGGAACGGGCCGGAGCCCAGGACTTTCGCCTCATACCAGTGCGGGTCGCTGTCGAGGATCGCCTTCTTGTAGATGAAGGCATAGGGATCGGCGAGCGCCGGCAGAAACGCCGATGTCGCGAACTTCAGATGGAAGACAGCGGTCTTCGCGTCGGGCGCTTCGACCTTATCGATCATTGAGTAGTAGCCGCCGCGCGCGCTGATCACACCGGGCGGCGGGTCGACGATATGGTTCCAGCTTGCCGCCACGTCGAAGGCGGTCAGGGTAGAGCCGTCCGAGAACCTAACGTCGCCGCGGATCGGGAAGGCGTAGGTTTTGCCGTTGTCGGTCGGCGCGGGGATCTCGGTGCAGACGTCGCACACGAACTGGGTCACGTCGGCCGGATTGTCCGGGTTCGCTCTGATCAGCACGCTGTAGAACGGCGCCACCGCGTGGATGGTGGCGAAGGTGTTCTCCCGATGGCCGTCGAAGCTGGGCGGGGAGTCCGCCGGGATCATGAAGGACAGGATGCCGCCGCGCTTGGGTGTTTCGGCCGCGTTTGCTGGCAGGGCCAGTGAGAGCAGAAGTCCAAGAGCCGCCGCGATCGAATGTTTCATGTCCGCCTCCCGTGCATTGCATAGCACGGGTTGGGGAGAGGAAGAACAAAAGCATTCCTCCTCCCCTCGCGGGTGCCGCCCCGTGCGTTCCTACGAAGCCAGCGCCGCCGGCTCCGTCCGTTCCCGTTTCACCAGCAGCTTGTTCAGTGCGTGGATATAGGCCCGAGCCGAGGCCACAATGGTGTCGGTGTCGGCCCCCTGCCCATCGACCATCTTGCCGTTTTCCTCCAGCCGCACGGTGGTCTTGGCCTGGGCGTCGGTGCCCTCGGTCACCGCGCCGACCGAGAACAGCACCAAATTGGCGGTGTGCGGGAAGATTGCCTGGATCGCCTTGAACGTCGCGTCCACCGGGCCGTCGCCCGAGGACACGCCGGTCTTCACGACGCCATCGACCTCCAGCTCCAGCTCGGCTTTCGGCGGATGCTTGGACCCGGCATGCAGGTCCAGCGAGACGAAGCGGACACGCTCGTGGTCGCGCATCACCTCATCGTCGACCAGGGCGACCACGTCGTCGTCGAACACCACCTTCTTGCGGTCGGCCAGGTCTTTGAACCGGCGGAACGCGTCATTCAGTTGGTTGTCACCGATCGAGTAGCCCAGCGTGTTCAGCTTATCGCGGAACGCCGCCCGGCCCGAGTGCTTGCCCAGCACCAGGCTGTTGGTTTTCCAGCCGACGCTCTCCGGCGTCATGATTTCATAGGTCGCGGCGTCCTTCAGCACGCCATCCTGGTGGATGCCGGCCTCATGCGCGAAGGCGTTGCGCCCGACGATGGCCTTGTTGGGCTGCACGTCGAAGCCGGTGATGGTCGCCAGCAGCTTGGACACTTTCAGCAGGCTGGTGGTCTTGATGTTGTTGCGGCGGGGGATGGCATCCTGGCGGGTGCGGATCGCCATGACGATTTCCTCCAGGGAGGCATTGCCGGCCCGCTCCCCGATCCCGTTGATGGTGGTTTCCACCTGGCGGGCACCGGCCTCGATCGCGGCCAGGGTGTTGGCCACGCCCATGCCCAGGTCGTTGTGGTTGTGGGTGGACAGGATCACCTTCTCGATGCCGGGCACGCGGTTGCGGATGTTGCTGTACATCCGGACCATGTCGGCCGGCAGCGCGTATCCCACCGTGTCCGGCAGGTTGATGGTGGTGGCACCCGCCTTGATCGCGGCCTCGACCACGCGACACAGGAAGTCCGGATCGGACCGCGTGGCATCCTCGGCCGACCATTCCACGTCGTCGGCATGCTGGCGGGCCAGGGTGATGGAGTCGACGGTCTGCTGGATGACCTCCTCGGGCGTCAGCCGCAGCTTGACCTTCATATGCAGGTCCGATGTGGCGATCACGATATGGATGCGGCGGCGCTTGGCGGCTTTCAGGGCCTCGGCGGCACGCAGCACATCCATCTGGCCGGCGCGGGCCAGGCTGGCGATCACCGGGGTGTCGTCGCGCTGGCCGACGCTTTCCGCGATCGCCTTGACGCTTTCGAAGTCGCCGGGGGAGGCGATGGCAAAGCCCGCTTCCAGCACATCCACGCCCAGTTCCGTCAGGGCCTCCGCCATGCGGATCTTCTCGCTCAGGTTCATCGAGAAGCCCGGCGACTGCTCGCCGTCGCGCAGGGTGGTGTCGAAGATGATAACGCGGCTGTCGTCCAGCGTGCCGAAGCTGGGATGATTGATGGTCATGGTCTGGTCCGTCCTTGGGAATAATTGCACGACTATAGCCTCAGGGGTCCCCCTGAGCGAAGCCGGCGATCAACGACCCGGCGCGGCGCTCAGGGGCGGCTAAGTCGAAGAAGAAGGAGGAGGCCCGACAGGCGCGGCAGGCCGCACGCGGATGCGTGGGCGATCTGGCTGGCAGGGTGCGCGCCGATGGACATGGAGCCCCTATACGGGAGGGGCGGCGGTTGGCGCAAGAGGGGTGTTCCGAACGGACCGGATACTGATACCGATGGACGCACGCCGTCAGGCTTGCGATGCTCCCAAAGAACAATCGAATGGAGGAAACCAATGTTGGAAACCCGAGAAGGTGGATGCCACTGCGGCCGTGTGCGGTTCAGGGCCGAAGTCGATCTGGACCTGTTGTCGCAGTGCAGTTGTACGGTCTGCACGAAGAAGGGGATCCTCCATCTGCCGACCTTCCCCGCCGACTTCCAGTTGCTGCGTGGCAAGACCGCCCTGACCGTCTACACCTTTGAAACCGGGGTGGCGCAGCATCCGTTCTGCACCCATTGCGGCATGCACCCCTTCTACGTGCCCCGCTCCCAGCCGGATAAAGTCACCGTGAACGCGCGCTGCCTGGACGGCATCGATGGGCCGACCCTGAAACCCACCCGGTTCTTCGATGGGAAACATTGGGAGGACGCGCAGCGCAACCGCATCGCCGTCGGGGGGCACGTCTCCCCGTCTGGATTCCAGGGGGCGGTGACGCTCAAGGCCATTCTCGAAAGCGCGCCGGAATAGGCCCCGACAAACGAATTGACACCCAAGACGGCCTTCGCCAGTTATGCCGCCACCAGGGACATGGCTCCAACCGGGCCGCATCGCATGAGGGAACGGATGACACGCAGCCGAAGGGAAGCCGGAGCCACGCCGGCGCGCGCCATCCGATGACATCGGAGTCCGATCAGCCTCTTCTTCGCATAACCGGGGTCGAAATGCGCTTTGGCGGCGTGGTCGCGTTGGCCGGGGTGTCGTTCGATGTGGGCCACGGGCAGGTCCGCGGCCTGATCGGACCCAATGGGTCCGGCAAGACCACATTGTTCAACTGCATCAGCGGCATTTACCGCTTCATGGCGGGGGACATCCTGTTCGAGGGTAAGTCCCTCGCGAACGTCCCCCGGCACGAGATGGCCAATGTCGGCCTGGGCCGCACATTTCAAAATGTGGCGCTGTTCAAGCCGCTGTCGGTCCGCGACAACATCCTGGTCGGCGCCCACCACCTCGCGAAATCCGGCTTCATCGCCAACGCCCTGCGTCTGCCCTTCGTCCGGCGGGAGGACGACGCGGCCGAGGAACGCCTGAACGATCTGCTCGATCTTTTGGACCTGCATGCGGTAGCGGATACCCCCGCCGGGGCATTGCCCTTCGGCACCCAGAAGCGCGTCGAAATGGCGCGCGCGCTGATCGGCAAGCCCAAGCTGCTGCTGCTGGACGAGCCCGCCGCCGGTCTGAACCACAGCGAGGTCGACGAACTCGCCGAACTCATCATGCAGGTGCGCGACCACTTCAAACTCAGCGTCCTGCTGGTCGAGCACCACATGAGTCTGGTGATGCGCGTGTCCGACAAGGTCGTGGCGCTGGAATTCGGCGTGAAGATCGCCGACGGCACCCCGGACGAGGTGCGCGCCGAACCGGAAGTCATCCGAGCCTATTTGGGCGATACGCATAAGGAAGCCGCACATTGACAGCGCTGCTGGAGGCGAAGGGCCTGCACGCGGCCTATGGCGAGACCAAGGTGCTGCACGGCCTCGACTTCGCCGTCCAACAAGGCGGCGTGACGGCGCTGCTGGGTGCCAACGGCGCCGGCAAGACCACCACGCTGCGCGCCATCTGCGGCATGGTTCGCACCCAGGGCCAGCTGACCATGGGTGGCAAGCGCATCGACGGCATGGCGACCGAGGACATCGTCCGCCTTGGCGTCGCGCACGTCCCGGACGGCCGCGGCACCTTCATGGAGCTGACGGTCGAGGAGAACATGCGCCTCGGCGCCTATATCCGCCCCGCTCGGGAAGCCACCGCGGACTTCGACAAGATGTTCGGCTACTTCCCTCGGCTGAAGGAGCGTGTTACCGCCAGCAGGCCGGGACCCTGTCGGGTGGCGAGCAGCAGATGCTGGCCATCGCGCGCGCGCTGCTGCTGCGGCCAAAGCTGCTGCTGTTGGATGAGCCATCGTTCGGCTTGGCGCCGCTGATCGTGCGGGAGATTTTCGACATCATGGGCCGCATCCGCGACGAGGCCGGGGTCAGCATCCTGCTGGTGGAGCAGAACGCCAGCCTGGCCCTGGAATTCGCCGAAGACGCCTATCTGCTGGAGACCGGGCGTATCGTCATTGCCGGGCGCGCGTCGGAGATCAGCAAGGACGAAGGCATTCGCCGTTCGTATCTTGGGTACTAAGGGATAAATCGTTGGAAGGTTTCCTCCATCAGATCATTTCGGGCATCGCCACCGGCGGCATTTACGCCAGCGTGGCCTTGGCCTTGGTGATGATCTACCAGGCCACCCATCATGTGAATTTCGCGCAGGGGGAGATGGCCACATTCTCCACCTACATCGCGCTGGTGCTGATCAATTTCGGCCTGCCCTACTGGATGGCCTTCATCGGGTCCTTCGTCATTTCCTTCGTCATCGGGGTGATCATCGAGCGGCTGCTGATGCGACCTGTTGCCAACGCGCCGGTACTGACCTCGGTGGGCGTCTTCGTGGGGTTGCTGCTGATCGTCAACAGCCTGACCGGCTGGTTTTTCGATTACACGATCAAACAGTTTCCATCCCCTTTCCCGAACAAGCCGCTGCTGGGCGGGTTCGTATCCGGGCATGAGCTGGGCTCGACCGGCGTAACTTTGGCGGTGCTGATCCTGGTCTATCTGTTCTTCCGGCACACGCGGCTGGGGTTGGCGATGCGTGCGGCGGCGTTCAATCCGGCATCCTCCCGGCTGGTCGGCGTGCGGGTCGGCTGGATGCTGGCGCTGGGCTGGGGGTTGGCCGCCGGGATTGGATCGGTCGCGGGCTGCATGGTGGCGCCGGTGGTGTTCCTCGATCCCAACATGATGTCCGGCATCCTTCTGTACGCCTTCGCCGGCGCGCTGCTCGGCGGCATCGACTCCCCGCTGGGTGCGGTGCTGGGCGGGTTCTTGGTCGGCGTGATCGAGAACCTTGGCGGCGCCTACGTGGTGGGCACGGAGCTGAAGCTGACCCTGGCGCTGGTCATCATCATCGCGGTGCTGACGCTGAAACCCTCCGGCCTGATGGGCCGCAAAGTCTATAGCCGGGTGTGATGCTCAACAAACCGTCATGGTCGGGCCTGTCCCGACCACCTCATGCCAGCGTGGCACATCAACACCGCGGTGCCACCATTTCCGGAGGTGGCCGGGACAGGCCCGACCATGACGGATTTATGTCCAGCCAAGCAGAGTACCCCTGATGCGCACCTCCTGGCTGATCGCGCTGCTCGTCCTCCTGGCCGCCATCGTTCCGACGGCGCTGCTCAGCGGCTACCATCTGTTCCAGCTAACCATGGTGGTGGTCTACGCTATCGCCATCCTGGGGCTCGCCATCCTGACGGGCATAAACGGGCAAATCTCCCTCGGCCACGGGGCGTTCTACGCCATCGGCGCCTATACGACCGCGATTCTGATGTCGAGTTGGGACTTGCCGTACTGGCTGACCCTGCCGGTTTCGGCGGCGGTGTGCGCCCTGGTGGGGTTCCTCGTGGGGTTGCCGGCGCTGCGGCTGGGCGGGCTGTATCTGGCGCTGACCACCTTCGCGTTGGCTGTGGCGATCCCGCAGGTTCTCAAGCACAAGCTGTTCGAGACCTGGACCGGCGGCGTGCAAGGCCTGGTGATCGACAAGCCGGAGGCCCCGTTCGGCCTGAAACTCTCCTCCGACCAGTGGCTGTATGTGTTCACGCTGGGCGTGGCGGTGATCCTTTACGTCCTGGCGGTCAACCTGACACAGGGCCGCATCGGCCGGGCGATGCGGGCGGTGAGGGATCACGCCGTGGCGGCGGAGGCGATGGGCATCAACCTCGCCATGCTCAAGACCCGCACCTTCGCGGTTAGCGCCATGTATACCGGCATCGCCGGTTCTCTCGGCGCCATCGCCGTGGCTTTCGTGGCGCCGGACAGTTTCTCGGTGTTCCTGTCCATCACCTTCTTCGTCGGCCTGGTAGCCGGCGGTGCGGCGTCGATCGGCGGCACCATCATGGGCGCCATTTTCATCGAGTTCGTGCCGAACCTTGCCGACAAGGTGTCGAAGGCTGCACCCGGCGCGGTGTATGGCATCATCCTGATCGCCATGATGTTCCTGATGCCGCAGGGCGCGGGCGGGTTCATCGCCTCGGTCTGGCGGCGGATGGTGCGTATGGGCGGGCGGTAGAATTTCCCCGCTTGCCGAACTAAGGTGTTCCGAACGCATTGGAGGAAACGCATGCTCAGCATGGCGGGTAAGGTCGCGATCGTCTCGGGCGCCGGGCAGGTCGGGCCGGCGGACGGCAAGGTTTGGGGCAACGGCAAGGCCACCGCGACGCTGCTCGCGCGGCAGGGGGCGTCCGTCTTTCTGTTGGACATCAACAAGGAGGCCGTCGAGGCCACGCGCGCGGGGATAGAGGCCGAGGGCGGCACGGCCGCCACCCATATCTGCGACATGACGATCGCCGCCGATGTCGAAGAAATGGTGCAGGCCTGCCTCAACCGCTTCAAGAAAATCGATATCCTGGTCAATAACGTCGGCGGATCCGCCCCCGGCGACCCGGTGTCGATGACCGAGGAAATCTGGGACCGCCAGATCAATTCGAACCTGAAAACAGCATTCCTGGGCTGCAAATATGTGATCCCGGCGATGCTGGAAAACGGCGGTGGCGCGATCGTCAACCTCGCCTCTGTTGCCGGTATGCGCAACGACTTCGCGTCCGGCCGGTCGCATGTCGGCTACAGCGCGTCCAAGGCGGGTGTGATCCAGTTATCGCGGTCGGTCGCCGGGACCTATGCCAAAAAGGGCATCCGGGTGAACACAGTTGTTCCAGGGCTGATGCACACCGCGCTTGTGGAATATCGCCTTGCCCGCACCGTCGGCGGCAACGATCTGGATAAACTGATCCAGGCCCGTCACGACGCCGTGCCGATGGGGCACATGGGCG
>CAIYDT010000279.1 GCA_903924985.1 uncultured Acetobacteraceae bacterium | reverse complement strand
CCACAGCGTGTTGTTTTGACCCGCTGGGGTAGAGTCCATCTTCGCCGCGTCGGGCAAGCCCTCGATCAGCCGCAAACAATTCCAAATGCGATTCCCCTGCCATGGTTGGGGTGTCCTGGGACGCGCGAGCGCAGACCGCGTATACTAACTCAACCGCGCTGTCCGGCACGACCAGCCTCTTCACGCTCAACGCGGGCGACTCGCTGACGAATACCGCGGCTGGCAGCCTTACGATCACCGGCGCGGCATCGGGTTTTCAGCCCGCGGCAATGACCGGGACGGGCACTGCCGCTTTCATCCTTAACAACGGCACGATCCAGTCGCAGCAAGATCCAGGCGGTATCGGTATCGGCATCGTTTCCCTGACATCGCTCGGCACCATCACGAACTCTGGCACGGGCCTTATCCAGACCTCCGGCAGTCTCGGTGCCGCGGTGAATGTCGCAGGCGGTCTGACATCTTTGCTGAACAGTGGCACCATCCAGAGCAGCGGCGCATCCGGCACGGGCGTCAATGTCGTGTCCAGTGGGTCGGTCGGTACGCTGACGAACTCCACCGGCACGATCCAGACCAGCGGCACTCTCGGTACAGTGGTTATGATTGCCGGCGGCACCATAACGGCTCTGGTCAACAACAGCACCATTCAGGCGACGGGAGACGGCGGCACGGCGATAGCTGTTGGCGGTCCGGGCTTTTCCGGCACTGTCGGCACGATCACCAACGCGTCCACCGCCTCGATCCTGGCGACGGGTCCCAATGGCATCGCGCTCGACATTACGGGGCTGGTGACCACTATCAACAACCAGGGAACCATATCGTCGTCCAATACCGGCGGCAAAGGCGTGAACATTAGGGCCGGCGCCTTTGTCGCGAGTGTCACCAATGCCTCGACCGGCACGATCCAGGCGAACGGTAGCCTTGGGACGGCCTTGAATGTCGCCGGCGGTCTGACGACGATGCAAAACGCCGGCACGGTTCAGGCGAACGGTGTGTCCGGCACCGCTGTGAACGTGGCCGTCGGCGGTAATATCGGCACGATGACCAATGCCGCGACCGGCATGATCGGTGCGTCCGGCAGCCTCGGCATCGGTGTGAATGTTGCCGGCAATGTGGGTACGTTGCTGAACCAAGGGCAGGTCGTGGCCAGCGGCGCGTCGGGAACGGGCGTCAACGTGGTGTCCGCCGGTTCGATCGGTACCCTCAACAACTCGGGCGGCACGATCCAGTCTACTGGTACTCTGGGCACCGCGGTCCTGATCGCCGGTTCCGTGACAACCGTTGGCAACACCGGGAAGATCCAGTCGACGGGAAACGATAGTTCGGCGCTGGTTATCGGTGGCAGCGGCCAGGCTGGAACGATCACCAATAGCGTGGGTGGCACGATCCAGGCGACGGGCGCCAACGGCATCGCCCTGGACATCCAGGGTTTCGTTACCGCCGTCAACAATTCCGGGGTGGTGCAGTCGACGGGCGATGGCGGAAAGGCTGTGAATTTAGGCACAGCGGCCCTGCTGCAGAACCTGAACAACACGGTGACTGGTACAATCGTCGCCAATGGCACCTCCGCCTCGGCGATCAGCGTCGCGGGCGCGTTGACCAGCATTCTCAACAACGGGCAGGTGAACGCGAACGGCGCCTCCGGCGTCGCCGTGAACCTGCTCGCGGGCAGCCATCTCGGTGCGGTGACGAACGACACCGGCGGCACGATTACGGCCAATGGCGTGGGTGGCACGGGCATCCAGGCAAACGGCAGCGTCGTTTCGATCACCAACAGCAGCCTGATCCAGGCGAGCGGCACAGGGGGCACGGGCGTCGCCGTTGGCACCACGGGCACGATTGACGGCATCACCAACAATTCGGGCGGCACGGTCATCGCGACGAATGTCGGTTTGGCGATCGGCGGTTCGGTCGGAACCCTCAGCAACACCGGGCTGTTCCAGGGCACGGTATCCGGTGTGTCCGTCCTATCGACCGGATCGCTGACGGTATTGAACAACAACAGCGGCGGCACGCTGGCGGCGACCGGGGATGGCTCCTATGGCCTGAACGTGGCCGGCAACGCCGGCACGGTGACGAATAACGGCCTGATCACCGGGCCTGGCGGCGCGGTGACGCTGGCGACCACCGGCACGATCGGTTCGTTGGTCAACGGCGGAACGTTGCTGTCCTTGACCGGCACTGCGATCAGCATCGGTGGGGCCGGAGCGATACCCGGCGGAATCACGAACGTTGCTGGCGGCCTGATCCAGGGCGGCCCGTCCAATGGCTCCGGCACCGCGATCGATCTGTCTTCCTCGACCACCCCGATTACCGTCACGAACAGTGGGTCGATCATCGGGTCGGTTTCTTTGACCCCAGGTTCGGTGTCGGTGGACACCGTCAACCTGAACGGCGGCACGCTATCCGGCAATATCGTCGGCAATTACGGTCTCAATACCGTCAACCTGAACGGCGGCACGATCGCGTCCGGCTTCACCGTCAGCGAGGTCTTCTTGCTCAACGTCAACTCGGGGGTCCTGAATACCGGGACCGGCGGCGTTGCGATCAACAACGGCTTCGCGGTGGATGTCGCGCAGGGGGCAACCCTGGCGATGAACGGCGGCACGATCGGCTTGGCCTCGCAGCCGCCCATCAATGGCGTGACCCCCGGCCTTAACAACAACGGCTTGGTGAACGTGGGTACCACCGTTGGAACGATCGCGTCCTCCTACAGCCAGGGCGCCACAGGCGTGCTCGGCATCACCGTCAGCGGAACGACGACGGGGCAACTGGCCGTCACCGGCACTGCGACGATCGCCAGCACTGGGACCGGCGTGGCGCTACACTTCACAGGGCCCAGCAGCATTACGTCCTTCTTCGCCGTTACGTCCGCCGGTCTGACGGACACGCCGTTGCCGACGGCCAGTAGCGACAGTGCGGATCCATGGCTCGACAATCCGATCGCGTCCAATGTCGGCAACAACCTGCTCATCTCCTTCGCAGCGCCGACGCCTGGTATGATCAACACGAAGTACCAGGCCCTCACGGCTGGGGCCGCGGGCGGCTTTACAAGCACGGGATTGCGGAACCAGCTCAATGCCATCCTGGGCGTGCAGGGACTGGTGGACAGTCTCGCCGGGAACCGCGCCGTCGGCGAAGGCATCTTCAACGCTCTGGGGTCCATGACACAGGCGCAGATGCAGCAGTTCTTCTCGCAAGTGCAGCCGAGCCAAGTCGGCACGGCGCAGGCGTTGCTGAGCTCGGCGCTGACAAACAACGGTGGCCTGACAACGTCGGTCGACAACCGCGTTTACGCTTTGCGGAACACCGGCGGTATGGCGGCGGGCGATGAGCCCGGGCGTGGCTTCACGGCATGGGCGCGCCCCTATGGCGAGACCTTCACCCAGGGTGTCAAGGAGGATGTCAGCGGATTCACCGCGTCGTCCTATGGCGTGGCGATCGGTGCCGATACATTGATCCGGCCAGACTTCCGTCTGGGTGCCGCGATCTCCTTGTCCAACACCGATATCAGCTTCTCCGGGGCACAGTCGGGCAACACGACGAACGACCTGCTGGCGCAGGCTGGCGTGTATGGGACCTGGTTCTCGAACGGGTTCTTCGTCGATGGCATCGCGGCGTTCGGGTACAACTGGTACAACACGAAGGAGAATATCTCCTTCTTCGGCACTCAGCGCACATCCAACTACACGGGCGTGCAGTTCAGCACGAAGGTGACGGCTGGGTACGACTGGCACACGGCCGGGATGGTCGTGACCCCAAGCCTGACGTTCCAGGAAATCCACCTGAACGTGGACGCGCACCCGACCTCGGGCGCTGGGTTGTTTAACCTGAATGTCGCGGATCAGCAGCTGGATGTGACGCAGCTCAAGCTTGGCGGCCGGGTGGCCTATCCGATGACGCAGCCGAGCGGCTGGTCGTTCACGCCTGAGGTTCACGCCTACTATGTCCGGAACCTGAACATTAGCCGCATCGCGACGTCGGCCGCTTTCACCTCGGGTGGGGCGTTCACGGTGTCCGGCCCGCAGCGCGATGCCGACCTTGCCAATTTTGGCTTAGGGCTGACGATCGCGCAGAAGGGGCCCTTCGTGCTCAGCGCGGTCTATGACTACACCTTCGGCCAGACCACGACCGACAACACGTTCTTTCTGCGGGTAAAGACCGAGTTCTGATCCAAACCCCTACCCGCGCGCCCATTGAATGGACGCGCGGGCTAGGGCGTCGATCGTGTCGATAACCGGGGCTTGTAATCCCTCGGCCGGGCCGGCCTGAATCCCGAGCGGAATTTCCGTGCACCCGAGCACAACGGCCGTGGCACCGCGTGCCGCCAGGTCGTTGGCGACCTCGGCCAGGGGCTCGTATGCTTCCCGCACCCGGTTGGCTTTCACGAGCGCGATCGACGGCGTGACCAGCCGCGCCATTTGATCGTCGTCGGGCACGATGCATTCCCAACCTTGGCTGGCCAGGCGGTCCTGATATAGCCGCATCGCGATTGTGGCGGCGGTTGCCATGAGGCCGATTTTGCCGGGTGCGATGCCCATGCGCCGCAAATCGGCGGCAGCGGCATCGACGATGTGGAGAATGGGCATCCCGGCCGCTTCCAGCATTTCCTGGTACCAACCGTGCGCGGTGTTGCAGGGAATGGCGATGGCGCTGGCGCCGGCTTGCTTCAATCCGGCGATGCCGCGCAGCAGCCAGGGCAGCGGGTCGTCTCCACCGGATAGTTTGCCGCGGGTGCGGTCGGGAATGCGGGGGTCGGACCACAGAACGGCGGGGATGTGATCCTGGTCGCGGTCGGCGGGAGTCAGCAGGGTCAGGCGCAGCATGAACTGGGCGCTCGCCAACGGTCCCATGCCGCCCAATACGCCGAGAACCTTATCGCCCATGTCCCTTACCCCCGTTTGGCCGCCTGAATGGCGCTGTCCAGCGCGCTCAGGAAGCGGGAACGGTCCTGCTTCGTCAATGGGGATGGGCCGCCGGTTGTCATGCCGATTTCGCGCATGTGCTGGGAAACTGCCCGACCGGCAAGGGCGTTGCCGATATTGTCCGGGGTCCAGACTTTGCCGTTGGGTGCCAAGGCGCGCGCCGATTTGGTCAGACAGCGGGATGCCAAGGGAATGTCGGAAGTCACGCAGACATCGGCTTTCGTGATCCGTTCCGCGATCCAGTCATCGGCGATGTCGGCGCCGGCCTCGACGGTGATGAGTTGGACCAACGGCCGACCCGTGGGACGGATCGGCCGGGAGCCGTTGGAAACCACGAATACCTGCAATCCCAGGCGGTCGGAGACCTTGTAAACCTCCTCCCGCACCGGGCAGGCATCGCCATCGACGTAGATGGCGGTCGGCATTTAGGCGGCGGAGCGCATGCCGGCGGGCCGGCGCTGCACGAAGGGGCGGCGGGGAGCCTGACCTTCGCGTTGTCCTTGCTTCGGCCCGTTATGCCGCTGCTGGCGCGGGTCGATCGGCGCGGTCTGGGGTTGCGGCGGGCCGCTGCCCTCGGCGACCGGGATCGGACCGCCGATCAGCCGTTCGATGGCGCGCAGCGTGCCGCGCTCCGACCCGTCGCAGAAGGTGATCGCGTGGCCCGCGGCGCCGGCGCGCGCGGTGCGGCCGATGCGGTGGACGTAGCTTTCGGGTTCCACGGGGACGTCGAAGTTGATAACATGGCTGACGCCGGTCACATCGATACCGCGTGCGGCAATATCGGTCGCGACCAGAACGCGGGCGCGTCCCGATCGGAACTGGTCCAGCGCCTTCTCGCGCTGCGGCTGGCTCTTGTTGCCGTGCAGCGCGTTGACGCGATGGCCGGCCAATTCGAGCGTCTCGCAGACCTTGTTGGCGCCGCGTTTGGTGCGGGTGAACACGATCACGCGGCTGAACTCCGCATGTTCCAGCAGTTTGCCCAGCAGCGGCAGCTTACCGGAGATGGGCAAATGGTAGACGGACTGGTCGATCTTCGGCGTGGTCGCCTCGACGCGGGCGATCTCCACGCGCACGGGATCGCGCAGCAGGCCGTTCGCCAGGCTGGCGACTTCGCCGGGCATGGTGGCGGAGAACAGCGCCGACTGGCGCTGCACCGGCAGCATGGCGACGATGCGGCGGATGTCCTTGATGAAGCCCAGGTCCAGCATACGGTCCGCTTCATCCAGCACGAATTGCTTCACGCCGCCGAGATGCAGTTCGCGGGTTTGCATCAGGTCGCACACCCGGCCGGGTGTGCCGATAACGATATCGGCGCCGCGGCGCATGGATTCGACCTGCTTGAAGCGGCTGGCGCCGCCGATGATGACGACGGTGCGCAGGCGCGAATTGGCGCCGAAGGTGCGAATGGCCTCATCGATCTGCAGCGCGAGTTCGCGCGTCGGCGCCAGGATCAGCGCGCGTGTGCCAAAAGCGCCCGAACGGACATTGTCGGCCGACAGATGCTGCATCAGCGGCAGGGAGAAAGCGGCGGTCTTGCCGGTGCCGGTCTGGGCGATGCCCAGTAGGTCGCGGCCGGTGAGCAGCGGCGGGATTGCCTGCTCCTGGATCGGGGTTGGAACGGTGAAATCCTTCGCGGCGAGCGCGCGCAGAAGGGCCTCGGCAAGGCCGAGGGTCGCAAACGTGGTTTGGGTCACGAGATGTGTTAGCTCCAGCGCCGCCGGCCTTTGGCCAGATGCGGTCGCCTGAATGTTCGCCGCCCCGCGCGATAATGGGGACGAACGCGTTTCGACTGAGATATTCCCGGGAGGGCTGGCCTGAAAAAGCCCGCCAATCACGCAATCACGGAAAGACGGGCGGTATATCGCCGGGATCGCGTTGAAAGGCAAGAAAATTCCGCACCGCAGCAATCGGGGGTCACTTGCGGGGCGGCGGCACCTCCAGGCCGACACCGCGCAAATGGCTGAACAGCGACGCCAGACGGGCACGATCGGCATCGGGCAGCGGCGGCTTCAGGATGGACTCGATGTTGGTGCGCAGGTGGTCGGCGCTGCCGGTGCCGAACAGCACGACATCCACGCCGGGTTCGTGCCGCACGTAGCGGTAGGCGGCATCCGTCACATTGCTGGCACCGCCCTCATGGATCAGGAAATCCAGCGGGTTGTCCCGTTCCGCGAGCTCCGCCGGCACCAGCCCGGCGGTGGCCAATGCCTTCACTGCGTCGGACAGTTGCGCCGGGCGGGCAAAGATCGAGCGCACCGCGAACATCATCAGCGTACCGATACCGTTGGCCAGCGTATGCGGGAACACCTGGGTGCGTGCGACCTGATCCATCAGATGGAACGCCAGCATCGCCGTGTCCCAAATGCCATCCTGAGTGGCGCGATTCAGCATGAGCTGCTCATGGTCGTTCGGCGCGGTCTCGGTGATGCCGAGAAAGCGGAACTTTCCGCGCTCCTTCTCCCGCAGCAAAGCCGGCGCGATTTCGTCACGCACATGACCATAGGCGGATGGAGGGACGGCGTGGAGTTGGAAGACATCGACGTAATCGACGCCAAGACGCCTCAAGGACCCGTCGAGGCTTTCCAGAACCTTCGTCACGCTGAAAGCTTTGTCGCTGGCGGGCTTGGACGTCTTGGTGCAGATCACGACGCTGTCGCGTGCGACGCCGCGTAGCGCCTTGCCCACGACCTCCTCCGTGCCGTACACCGAAGCTGTGTCGATGATGTTAACGCCGAGATCCATTGCCTGCCGGATGATGCCCACGGCGTGGTCTTCGCCCAGGCCGGCATTGAGACCCAGGCGGCTGAAACCGCCGCAGCCCAGACCGGCGACACTGACGCGCAGCCCCGTTCGCCCAAGGGTCGTGTAATCCATCCGTATTCTCCGAGGTCCCGCTTGCCCCATTCTATCATCACGCTACCGCTCGGCCTGCAAGGGCACCGTGGCGCACGCGGCTTGTTCCCTGAAAACACGATCGAGGGATTTCGCGCCGCGCTCGCGTTGGGGATCGACGCGTTCGAGCTGGATGTAGGCATGACCGCGGACGGCGTGGTGGTGGTGTCGCACGATCTGCAGCTGAACCCGGACATTACCCGGGATGCCAGCGGACACTGGCTGTCGGTGCCGGGACCGGCATTGCGCGATTTGACCTCGGCAGCGCTTGCCGGCTTCGACGTCGGACGGCTCCGCCCTGGATCTGTCTACGCGGCGCAATTCCCGCTGCAGCAGCCGGTCGATGGCGCACGCATCCCGACGTTGCGGGACGTGCTGCGCATCGACGCAGCGACACGCTTCATGATCGAGCTGAAAACCGACCCACGCTATCCCGTCCGAACAGCGACGCCGGCGGAACTGGCCGACGCCGCGCTCGCGGTCATCGATGCTGCCGAGGCCGCGCCACGCATTGTCCTGGAGTCTTTCGATTGGCGAGGGCCGCGGTATGTTCGGCGGGCGCGGCCGGACATCCGGCTGGCATGGCTCACCCGCCCCGAAACGGTGCGGGATGCGCATCTGTGGTGGGACGGCCCGCATCCCTCGGACTTCGGCGGATCGACACCGCGCGTGGTCGCGGCCGAGGGCGGGCCGATCTGGGCACCCGAACACACCGGGCTGACACAGGACATGGTGGCCGAGGCGCATGACCTCGGCCTGTATGTCCTCCCGTGGACGGTCAATGACCCGGCCGCGATGCGGCGCCTCATCTCCTGGGGCGCCGACGGGCTGATTACCGACCGGCCGGATTTGGTTCCGGCTTCGTAGCGCCTGTCAGCACCGCAGAAAATTCGCGGTGATCGACGCACGCTTAACCAAGGCCCGAAGGGCTGGATTTAGCTCGCTGTTTTCCTCTGTTAACGTCTCGAGCGGCATGAAAAATTCATGTGCGTGCGGTAACTGCGTACGCATGAAGCCAGTGTAGTCCCGGCTCTTGAGGCCGTACAGCACACGCATTTCCCGCACCGGCAATGTGGCGGCCTGGGTTGGCTGGTCCCGAAAAATGCCGGTGACGCGCCAGCGCGGCGTGGAATCGCCCTCCATGACCGGCGCCAGCAGCCAGGGCACTGGACAGTACGCGAGCATGGAGTGTGTACTGGGTGCGAACCGCGACCGCTTGTCCAGCAGGTTCTGTGTGGTGCTGCATGCCTCTATCGCGAAGATATCCACAAAAGGATCCTCCGGGGACCCACCGAAATTGAGCCACAACCCATCCGGCAGCGTGCGCCAGTGATTGCTGCCGGGAAATTTGAGAAACGGATGGACTTTGTGCGAGTCTTCAGAAGGCCGGCAGCGCAACCAGGCATTTGGACCGGGCCTGGGCTTGAGTCCTGGTGGGCGCTGCGGCCACCGCTTCAAGCGCGTTCTTACCAGAGTATCCAGAGAACAACGATTGCCCACACACGCCTCCCGATTATAGATTGATGGAAATACAACTTACAGATGTATTTATGGGCAGATATAAACATCTGACAAGCGAAAATTAACGATTTCTAAAGATGTGAGGCAAATTCTGCGGGCTGGTGGTGTTTTGAAGAGCAATGTTCTATTTTCGCTTTGAACATTAAAAATTCACCGAATTGGTTATTTTTAATATTCGCGTGCGTTACGATACACCTGAGCGGCGTTGCTAAAGCAACTTATCAACAGCCTGTGGATAAATTTATCCCCAGCCTGTTGATAAAACTCCCAGTCGTCGGGCGCAAAAAAGAGCCAGGGGCATAGCCCCTGGCTCTCGTTCGGAAAACGACAGATGGTCGGCAGGTTAGGTTCGGTCTGCCATTCCCACGTAGTCCCGCTCCGCCGGCCCGGTGTAGATCTGCCGGGGACGGCCGATGCGCTGTTCGGGATCCTGGATCAGTTCCTGCCACTGGGTGATCCAGCCGACCGTGCGCGACAGGGCGAACAGGGCGGTGAACATGCTGGTGGGGAAGCCCATCGCTTTCAGGATGATGCCCGAATAGAAATCGACGTTCGGGTACAGCTTCCGGTCGATGAAGTACGGGTCGGTCAGCGCGATCTTCTCCAGCGCCATCGCGAGGTCGAGCAGCGGGTCGCCCTCGATGCCCAGTTCTTTCAGCACGTCGTGGCAGGCCTGCTGGATGATCTTCGCGCGCGGGTCGTAGTTCTTATAGACGCGATGGCCGAAGCCCATGAGCTTGGCGTGATTGTTCTTGTCCTTCACCTCGGACAGGAATTCCGGGATGTTGTCGACGTGGCCGATGTCGGCCAGCATCTTCAGCACCGCCTCGTTGGCGCCGCCATGCGCGGGGCCCCACAGGCTGGCAATACCGGCCGCGATGCAGGCAAACGGGTTGGCGCCGGTGGAACCGGCCAGACGCACCGTGCTGGTAGAGGCATTCTGCTCGTGGTCTGCGTGCAGGATCATGATCAGGTCCATCGCGCGCGACAGCACGGGGTTGACCTTGTATTCCTCGGTCGGCACTGCGTGGAACATGTACAGGAAGTTTTCCGCGTAGGTCAGGTCGTTGCGCGGGTACATGAACGGCTGGCCGATGGTGTATTTGTGCGCCCAGGCCGCGATGGTCGGCAGCTTGGCGATCAGGCGAAAGGCGCTGATGCGGCGGCTTTCCGGGTCGTTGATGTCCAGGCTGTCGTGGTAGAACGCCGATAGGGCGCCCACGACGCCGCACATCACCGCCATCGGGTGGGCGTCGCGGCGGAAGCCGTTGTAGAAACTGCGGATCTGCTCATGCAGCATGGTGTGGTGCATGACGCCTTTGGTGAACTCGTCCGCCTTAGCCTTGTTCGGCAGTTCGCCGTTCAGCAGCAGGTAGCAGACCTCCAGGAAGTTGGAGTGGTGCGCCAGCTGCTCGATCGGGTAGCCGCGGTACTGCAGGATGCCGACATCGCCGTCGATGTAGGTGACCTTGCTCTCGCAGGACGCCGTGGCGCCGTAGCCGGGATCGTAGGTGAACACCCCGAGTTCGTTGTAGAGCTTGCGGATGTCGAACACATCGGCGCCAGCGGTGCCGGACATAAGCGGAATCGTCAGCTTGCGGTTGGTGCCATCGAGGGTGATGGTCACGGTCTTCTGCGTGGTGCCACTCATGCGCGTATCCTCATTCTGCTCGGCGGTCCGAGGCCGCCGCATCCGGTAATCCACAATAACCCTATGGCGGCGGGCGGAAAGAGGCAACCTTCGCGGACGCAGCAATGTGCGGTATGAGGCGGGATGACCGACGAAACCGAGACACCGCGCACGCTGGGAATATTGGCCGGCGGCGGCAACCTGCCGTTCCAGGTCGCTGCCGCGGCCCGAGCCGCCGGGCGGTCGGTGTTCGTGGTGGGGCTGGAAGGGTTCGTCGACACCGCCCGCCTGCCGCCCTGGCCGCATGAGGTGATTCGCATGGGGGCGATGGGGCTCATTCTTTCCGCTTTGCGCGGTCATGGGTGCCAGGACATCGTGTTGATCGGTCCTGTTCGCCGCCCGAGTCTGTTCGATATACGCCCCGATGCGATGGGGACGAAAATCCTCGCGCGCATCGGCCGAGCGGCGTTCGCTGGCGACGACGGGTTGTTGGCGGCGGTGATCAAGGTACTGGGGGAGGAGGGTTTCCGCGTCCTCGGCGCGCAGGAAATCCTGCAGGAGGCCCTTGGTCCGCGCGGTTTGCTGACGCGGGCGGCACCCGACGCGGCGGCGATGGCGGATATCGCCCGGGGTGTGACGGTGGCGCGCGCACTGGGTGCGGTGGATGTCGGCCAGGGGTGCATCGTGCAGCAGGGCTTCGTCCTCGCCGTCGAAGCGGTCGAGGGTACCGACGCCATGCTGTCGCGTTGCGGGGCGCTGGCCCGCAACGCGCCCGGCGGGGTTCTGGTGAAGGTGGTGAAACCCGGTCAGGAGCGGCGGGTCGATCTGCCGACGATAGGGCCGGACACCGTCGCGGCCGCCGCGGCCGCGGGACTGCGAGGGATCGCATTCGAGGCCGGGGGCGCCATCCTGGTGGACCGTAACGTCACCATCGCGGCGGCAGACGGAGCAGGGCTTTTCCTGCTAGGCTTGGATCCCGACGAGATCAACCAAGGGAGCTGACCAACATGAGCCGTTTTCTGCACACCATGCTGCGCGTGGGCAATTTGCAACGCAGCATCGATTTCTACGTCAAGGCATTCGGCATGCATGAGATGCGCCGCCGCGACGTGCCGGATGGCAAATACACCCTGGCCTTCGTCGGCTACGGCAGCGAGGACGACAACACCGCGATCGAGCTCACCTATAACTATGGTGTCGAGAAGTACGAGACCGGCACCGCGTTCGGCCATCTCGCGGTCGGCGTGCCGGATGTGGCGGGCGCCTGCGAGCGCGCGGTCGAAGCCGGCGGCGTTATCACCCGCCCGGCCGGCCCGGTGAAGTTCGGCACCACGATCATCGCCTTCGTGAAGGATCCGGATGGGTATCTGATCGAGCTTGTGCAGCGGCCGTAAGCGCTTTGAATGGTTGCCGCTCGGATTCCTGGGAATCCGCGCGGCAACCTGATCGGTCGCTCGCATGGGGGGCCTTAGCTAACGCGGATGACTGTCGAGAACCTGACTGCGTTTCCTGAACTGAGTCTCAGGTTCGGACGGAACCTGAATGTCATTGTTGCTGAAAATGGCCTACAGCATTTTGATGCCAGTTCGGAAAGGTCTGAAGCCGAACGGATGCTTGCCGCGTTATCGACCGAGGCAAAGAAATTGCGGGTTGTTTTGCATATGGAGCAGCGGCCGACGCGCTCCTGCCTGTGGCCGCGGGCGGTCAAGCCCGCGGACATCCGCCAGAAGCTCAAGCAGCGCTTGAAGCCGGTGGACCGGTATCCGCTGGTTTCCGGGATTGCGTGGCCGAATGGTGTGCCCTGGGCGGTAGCCAGATCGTCAGCGGCATCCGGGCCCTCCAGGTGAGTGCGCAGGCGGCCGAGGCACGGGCCAGCCGCTTCGCCCTTGCCAGCATCCTGCTGCTGGCGTTGGCGCTACGGCTGTGGGTCCTCGCGACCCATACCTACCTGGCCCATCCCGACGAGACCTTTCAATATTTCGAGCCCGCCCACCGGCTGGTCTTCGGCACCGGGGTCATCACCTGGGAGTTCTTGGACGGTATCCGCTCCTGGTTGCTGCCTGGTGCGATCGCGGGGGTAATGCGTGTCGTGTCGGTGTTCGATACCGACCCGGCCGCTTACATCCTGACATGCCGGCTGCTGTTCGTGCTGGCCTCGTTGGCCGTGCCCTATGCCGGTTACCGCATCGGCGACCGGGTTGGCGGTCAAGGGGCCGCGATCGTCGCTGGGTTGCTCTGCGCGTTATCGCCGCAAGCCATCTATTTCGCGCCGGTCGTCATGACGGAGCCGTTGGCGACCGATGCGGCTCTTCTGGCTATCGCGATTGGGTGCGGCGCGGCGCAACAACCCGGACGAGCGCGGCGCCTGCTGCTGGTTGGGGCGTTGTTCGGTTTGGCGAGTGCGCTGCGATACCAGTACGCGCCGGTGCTGGGCGCGGTCGCCCTCTGGCAGCACGCACGGGCCCGGCGTTCGTTCCTGCTGGTCGCCGGCTCGGGCCTCGCGGTTGTCGTGCTGGCGCTGGGCGTTCTGGACGTCGCGACCTGGGGGGTACCCTTTCAGTCGGTGTGGCTGAATTTTCTGCGCAACGGCCCGCAGGGCGTCAGCCAGGCCATGAGCGCGGAACCCTGGCCGTACTATCTGGCGTATTTCGTGGTTGCCTGGGGGGCGATCGCGCCGGCGATCCTGGTTTGCCTGGCGTTTGGGGCAAAAAGGGCGCCTGCGCTGGCGATATTGGCGATCCTGACGATCGCTCTGCATTCGCTCCCACCGCATAAGGAGTTGCGATTCATCTTCCTGGCCACCGCGGCCATGCCCATCCTGATCGGCATCGGCCTCGATGCCCTGGCGGGCTATTTGCCCCTGCGCCGGGCCGGCCTACCGGCCCGGATCGGACTGGCGCTGGGCCTCGCGTTGGTCATCGCCTGGGGGACTCTTAGCAGAGCGACCCGTTCGGACGACTGGCATCGCGACGGCTCGCTCCTGCAAGCCACGGCAGCCGCTCGGGCAATCCCCGAGGTGTGCGGGCTCGCGATCCGCACCGCCCGGGTCTACCGCAGCGGCGGTTATACCTACTGGCACCGCGACGTGGCGATCTATTGGGAAACCTGGGATGGGGCGCAGGAACTGCCGGGTTCCGCGTTTCGGCTGCGGCTCGATAGCCTGTTGAACGGCCGGTCTGTAACGCAGTATCCGGATGCCGCCATGGCGTCGCATACCGACAAATTCAACGCGATCGTAGGCCTCCGCACTGACGGTTTGCCGGGTTTCACGGAGCAAAGTTGCTTCGGGACGGGCAGCCTGGACGATCGGACGTTTTGCGTTTTCATCCGGCCGGGCGGCTGCGGCTGATGGTGTTGGCCGTACCCTGGGCGTAGGATTTCGGGATAAGGAGAAAACGCCATGTCATCCGATGTCGTAAAGCTGGAAGTGTCCGACTATGTCGCGGTCGCGACGCTGAACCGACCGCCGGTGAATGCGATCAACGCGGACATGCGCAACCGGATCATCGAGATTTTCGATGAGGCGACCGACCGCCCCGACATTCGGGTGGTGGTGCTGACGGCACAGGGGAAGACTTTCTCAGCCGGCGCCGATTTGAAGCAGCGACCGGATGCGGCAAAGCCCGAAACCTACTGGCACCATAACCGCATCACGCGGGAGACGGGGAATGCCATCAAGGAATGCGCCAAGCCGGTGATCGCGGCGGTGAACGGGGCCGCATTGGGTGCTGGGTTCGGGTTGATGGCGGCCTGCGACATCATGCTGGCCTCGGAAACCGCGGTGTTCGGTATGCCGGAAATCGACGTGGGTCTGGCCGGCGGCGCGGCGATGCTGAACCAGTTCTTTAGCAAGTCCTTCGTCCGGCGCCTGATGTTCACCGGCGACCGGTTGCCGGCGAGCGAACTATACCGCCTGGGCGTGATCGACTCCGTTTGGGCGCCGGATGAGCTGCTCCCGGCGGCGATGAAGATGGCTGAGCGGATCGCGTCGAAAAGCCCGACGGGGATCAACCGGGCGAAGATCAGCACCAATCTGGTGGAGCTGATGCCGCCCAAGGATGCCTACCGCTTCGAGCAGAATTTTACGTACGAGCTGTCCAGGACCGAGGATGCGCGGGAGGCACGCCAGGCGCAGTTGGAGAAGCGCAAGCCGGTGTTCACAGGACGGTAATTTACAGGAAAAACTGGCGCGCCCGGAAAGACTCGAACTTCCAACCCCCAGATTCGTAGTTTCCGGAGTGGGTCGGACGGATGGCCCGATTTCGAACCACTTCAGGCATTTTCCGACCGAGGATCAACCGGTCCCGCCCCCATGTTTGCCCACGATCATCCCCCATCGCCACCGATACCTCCGGGGGATAGGCGGGGGACGACGGGGTAGCGACGCTGGTTGGCCGACACCGGCGTTGCCGCGGCACGTTGCTGCCACCCTGTAGGGAGAGCGCGAGCCGGGGAATAAGATTCTCGCGGTTTAGATGAACCTATCCCTATTGACACCACCTTAGAATGCGTGAATTGAGGGACCAATGCGCGGGATACGGAGGCTCATCGCAGGAACCTAGTGAAAATTACGGTTCCGTCGAGCGCTTGTTTGTCTGGGCTAATTCGCTACGAAAATACACTAACAAGCCCGGAAGCCTTTGCCATGACCCAGCCGATCGCTACTGCCCCGCACACGGGCGTAGCCCGCCGCTCCAGCCATGGTGGCCGTGCCGCGTTGTTGAACGGCGTGTCGTTGCTGGTGCTGGGCCTGGGCGTGACGGCGCCGTCACACCAGGCGATGGCGTTGGTCATCAACAGCGGCAGCAGCGTTGGTCAATAGAGCAACAGTGGTACGCTCGGTACACTGACCAACAACGGCACCATCAGCAGCAGCGGCAGCAGCGCCCTGGCCAGCGCCGTCGCGAACAGTGGCACGAGCGGCACGCTGACCAACAACGGCACCATCAGCGGCACCATCACTGGCAGCACTAACCTCTTCGCGGGTGTCGGTATCGAGAACGCCGGCTCGATCGGCACGCTGAGCAACAGCGGCACCATCACCGGCATTTACGGTGGCAGCGGCACCAACGTCCTCACCTTTGGCGTCGGCAACGTCGGCTCGATCAGCACGCTGACCAACAGCGGCATCATCAGCGGCGTCTCTGGGGTCGGCGTCAGCAACGAGCTTGGCGGCTCGATCGGCACGCTGAGCAACAGCGGCATCATCAGCGGTTATGTTGGTATCGCCAACGGCGGCTCGATCGGCACGCTGAGTAACAGCGGAACGATCAGCGGCGGTAACACCGGCATCAGCAACAGCGGCACGATCGGCACGCTGAGCAACAGCGGCACCATCAGTAGCGGCAGCGCTGGCTACGGCGTCAACAACACCGGCTCGATCGGCGCGCTGACCAACAGCGGCACGATCAGCGGCGGTAACGCCGGTATCTTCAACAACACCGGCACGATCGGCACGCTGACCAACAGCGGCATCATCAGCGGCGGCAATACCGGCCTCTACAACACCGGCACGATCGGCACGTTGACCAATAGCGGTTCCATCAGCGGCGTAACCAACGGCGGCCTATACAATAGCGGCACGATCACCTCGCTGGACAACGGTACACTCGGCACCATCGGGGGCGGCCACACCGGCATTTACAACGTCGGCCAATTCGGCACGCTGGCCAACAGCGGCTCCATCGGCGGCGTAACGAGAGGCATTTACACCAGCGGGTCGATCGGCACGCTCAGCAACAGCGGCGTCATCAGTGGTGTTACGGGCATCTACAATCTCGGCGGCACGATCGGCATGCTGAGCAACAGCGGCACTATCAGTGGCGGTCTGACTAGCGCCGGCATCGTCAACGCCGGCATGATCGGCACGCTGAACAACAGCGGCCGGATCAGCAGCGGCATGACAGCCCTCGATGTCGGCGACGCCGGCACGCTCGGTACGCTGACCAACAGCGGCACCATCGCCGGCGGCTACTGGGGTATCACCAACGGCGGCACGATCGGCACGCTGTCCAACAGCGGCCTGATCAGCGGCGGCAGCCATATAGGCATTCAGAACGCCGCCGATCGAACGATCGGGGTGCTGACCAACACCGGCGCCATCAGCGGAGGCCAGTACGGCGTCTACAACTTCGGCGGCATGATCGGCACGCTGACCAACAGCGGAACCATCAGCGGCGGCAACGCCGGCATTCTCAACGCCATCAATGGCGGCGCCACCGGCATGATCGGCACGCTGACCAACAGCGGCGTTATCAGCGGCAGCAGTACCGGCATCGCCAACAGGGGCACGATCGGCACGCTGACCAACAGCGGCACCATCAGCAACAGCTACAGCGGCATCGCGAACAGCGGCTCCATCGGCACGCTGAGCAACAGCGGCACCATCAGCGATCTCCATGGCATATACAACAGCGGCTCGATCGGCACGTTGACCAACAGCGGCTTCATCAGCGGCACCTACACTACCGCCTCCGGCATTCAAAACGACGGCACGATCACCGTGCTGACGAACACCAGCACCGGCACGATCAGCGGCGGTAAGACGGGCGTAGGCAACAGCAGCCAGGGCGCGATCGGCACGCTGACCAACAGCGGCACCATCAGTGGCGGCAGCTACGCGATTTTCAGCACCGGTTCGGGCCTCGGCACGCTGGTCAACACCGGGGTGATTTCGGGCAACATCAATGTCGCCAACCAGGATCTGACGATCGCCGGCGGCAGCGGCACCGTCTATGGCACGTTGACCAACGGCAGCATCACCGTCCCCAACGGTAATCTGTACTTCGCCAGCGGCAACCAGTTGCTGCGGGACAACATCAACGTCAACAGCGGTACCGGCACGGTGTTCAACGCCGGCAACCTGATGTTGACGACGCATCAGACGATCACCGGCAACTTCGCCCAGGGCACCATCGGATCGCTGATCATCGGCGCCTCCGGCCCCAGCACGGGCGGGCAGCTCACCGTCACCGGGGCGGCGAGCATGGCGAACGCCCAACTGGTGTTCAACGGCCTGAGCGGCTTCAAGCCGGCCAACGGCAGCACCTACACGCTGGTGGTCGCCAACGCCTCGGGCACCTCGTACGTGGGCGACAAGATTACCATCACGATCCCCAACTACACCGCCACCCTCAGCGTGCAATCGGTGGGCAGCAACAGCGACCTGGTGCTGTCGTTCATGCAGCTTTCGGTGGCGCCGACGATCTACGCCGATACGCTGATGACGCAGCGTGGCGCGTTCCTGGCGGTGTCGGACGCGGTGGGTGGGCAGATGCGGGCGATGCGGGGCGCGTTCGGCGATGCCGGCACCAGCAGCGTGAGCGGGCCGCACGACAACACCGTCTGGATCACCGGCACCGGCCAGTTCGTGCACACTTCCGGCGGCGGCGGCGCGCCCGGCTACAGCAGCAGCGGCGGCGGCGCGGTGGTCGGCATCGACCACGCGATGACGCCGGAGCTGCGCCTGGGCGTGGCGCTCGGGTTCGGCGGCCAGTCGATCAACGGCGGCAACGGCATGTCGTATGATGGCCAGGCGGTGCAGATGCAGCTCTACGGCAGCGCGCAGCGCGGCATCGGGTTCGTCGATGCGCAGTTGGGCGGTGTGCTGAGCCAGGGCACGGCGAAGCGGACGGTGGCGGACAGTCCGCGGGCTGAGGGCGATGTCAACGGCGGCGGCGTCGGCGCGTCGGTGCGCGGCGGCGTGCGCACCAGCTTCGGCGGCTGGAACGTGGAACCGAGCGTGACGCTGGGGGGAATGAGCCTGTCGCAAGGGGCGCTGTCGGAGACGGGGGCCGATAGCGCCGATTTGCGGATTGGGCACGGCACGTTGAACAGCCTGTATACGATGCCGGGTGTGGAGGTGGACCGCCGCTTCGCGCTGAGCAACGGCTACGCGCTGGTGGCGGCGGCGCGGGCGGGGTGGATGCATGAGATGCTGGACACGCGCAGCCACCTGACCGCGACGACGCAGGACGGTGCGGCCTCGCCGTTCGGTGCGGCGCCGATCGGGCGGGACGCGGCCGACCTGGCGTTGCATGTGGAACTACGGACGCCGTCCAACCTGCGCGTCTTCGCCCGATACGAGACGATGCTGGACGGCCGCTCCACCAGCCAGACGGCGGCGGGCGGGGTGAAATTCACCTGGTGAGCCGAACCGGTGGGGGGGGCGAACATACCCTCCCGCCATCGCCGCTTGACGCCGGGTAGCGGAACGGCCGACACCGCGACACCCAAGGGTTTCAGACACACGCATATGACACGCTCGACCGCCGCGCCACCGCCCGAGCCGAAGCCCTTCGACGTCGGGGAGGCATTGCAGCGGGCGCATGCGCATTGGAACGCCGGGCAGGCGGATCAGGCGGAAATGGCCTGCCAGCAGGTCCTGGCGGTCTGGCCGGGGCAGACCGATGCGACGCATCTGCTTGGCCTGATGGCCTATACCTACGGCAACCTCGATCTTGCCATCGCCCATATGCGCCGGGCCTGCCAGGCGCCGCGCGCACCCGGGATCTATTACAGCGATCTGGCCGAGCTATGCCGCCAGCGCGGCTTGCTGGACGAGGGCGAGCAGGCCGCCCGGCGCGCGGTCGCGATGAACCCGCGACACGGCGGCGGCTGGAACAACCTCGGCATCATCCTGCAAGAGGCCGGCAATCTCGACGAAAGCCGTCAGTGCCTGGAACGCGTGCTGGCGCTGGAGCCCGAGAACCCGCAGGCCAGCAACAATCTGGGCAATACCTGCAAACGCCTGGGCCTGCTGGAGGAGGCGGAGCGGCACTGGTCGCGGGCGATCGCGCTGCGGCCCGACTATGCGGAGGTTTACAGCAATCTCGCCAACCTGCTGACGGACCGGGGCGAATACGCCCGCGCCCGCGACATGGCGCGCCGGGCGATCGATCTGAACCCCAGGCTGGCCGATGCCTATATTAACCTCGCCGCGGTGGAAACCGCCGCGCATAACCACCCCGAGGCACAGCGCTGGCTACGCGCACTGCTCGGTTTCGCGCCCGATCATGTCGGCGGGCTGGCGGCGCTGGCGCTGGCGCTGAAGCACCTCAACGAGCTGGACGCGGCAGCCGAGGCGGCGCGCCGCGCGGTGGCGATCGCCCCGCGGAACGCCGAGGCACAGAACGCGCTTGGTCTCGTCCTACAGGCGCTCGGTCAGGATGCAGAGGCGATCGCGGCGTTCGACCGCGCCGCCACCCTGCCCGGCACAGCGCGCGAGCAGGCGCTGATCAGCCGTGCCAGCCTGCACATGGAGTTCGGCCGCGCCGTCCTGGCGGAGACCGAATTCGCGGCGGTCGTCGCGGAATATCCCCGTTCGGCGTCCGCCTGGTTCAACCAGGCCGCACTGCGACGCTCCGAGCCGGGCGATCCGGCGATCGGCCATATGCGGGCGCTGCTAGGGCCGGGTGGCGTGCAGTCGCGGGCCGACAAGACGCTGCTGCATTTCGGCCTGGGCAAGGCGTTGCTGGATGCCGGCGACAGCGAGCAGGCGTTCCGCCACCTCGACGAAGGCAACCGCCTGAAGCGCGCCACCATCGCCTACGATGCCGACGGCGTCAGCCGGTGGATGCGCGAGATCGCCGCCGCCTTCCCGGACGCGCCGATAGCGGCACCGGCGCCCGGCGGCGATACCGCGACCCGGCCGGTCTTCGTGCTGGGCATGCCCCGCTCGGGCACCACGCTGGTGGAGCAGATCCTCGCCTCCCACCCCGCGGTGCATGGGGCGGGCGAGCTGCCCTACATGCAGCGCCTGATCGACGAGGTGGGGCCGTTCCCGGCGGCCGCGACCAAGCTGCCGGCGGATCGGATGGCAGCGCTCGGAGCCGCTTATCTGAGTAAGGTGACGCCGCTGGCCGCCGGGCTTGCCTACGTCGTGGACAAGATGCCGGCCAATTTTCTGTACGCCGGCCTGATCCCGCGGATGCTGCCGCAAGCGCGCATCATCCACTGCCGGCGCAACCCGGTGGATACCTGCCTGTCCTGCTACAGCCAACTGTTCGCCAGTGAGCAATTGTTCTCCTACGACCAGACGGAACTCGGTGGCTTCCATCGCGACTACCAGACGCTGATGGCGCATTGGCGCGTGGTGCTGCCGGAGTCGCATTTCCTGGAGGTCGATTACGAAGCGGTGGTGGAGGATGTGGAGGCCGAGGCCCGCCGCCTTTTGGCCTTCCTCGGCTTGCCGTGGGACGAGGCCTGCCTGGAATTCCACCGTACCGCGCGCCCGATCCGCACGGCCAGCGTCAACCAGGTACGACAGCCGATCTATCGCAGCTCCTCTGGCCGGTGGCGCAAGCATGCGGCGCAATTGCAGCCCCTTCTGGCGGCGCTCGGCATCGACGCCGAATGACGGCGGATCCGGCCGCGCAGGAGCGCGAGCTCCAGGCCCTGGTCGCGGCGGATCGGCTGGAGGAGGCGGATAGCCGCCTGCGCGTGCTGCTGGGCTCCGGCAGCGGTCCGCTGGGGCTGTGGCGTATCTGGGTGCATGTGTTGCGCCAGTTGGGGCGGCCACAGGACGCATTGCCGATCCAGCGCATGCTGGTCGATACCATGCCCGGCGACCTGACGGCGCGGTTTGATCTGTCGGAAATCCTGTTGCTGCTGGGTGCGTTCGAGCCGGGTTGGCGCGCGTATCGCTTCCGCTATGGCATGCCGCACACCATGGGCATCGAGCGCAAGGTGCAACGGCCGCGCTGGGGCGGCGAGAGCCTCGCGGGCCGCACCCTGCTGGTGCATGACGAACAGGGCTTTGGCGACACCTTCCAGTTCATGCGCCTGCTGCCGCTGGTCAAGCAGCGCAGCCAGGCGCGGGTGGTGTTCGACGTCAACCCGCAGACATTGAGCCTGGCCCAACGCAGCCTGCCGGAGATCGACGCGGTGATCGCCAGCGACGCGTTGCCGCCGCCGTTCGACGTGCATTGCGAGCTGATGAGCCTGCCGATGGCGCTCAATCTGACGCTGGCCGACCTGCCCGGCCGGATTCCGTACCTGCTGCCCGATCCGGACCGTCTGGCACGCTGGCGTACCCGTCTGGCCAGCTTGCCCAGGCCGCTGGTGGCAGTGGCCTGGGCCGGCCGGCCGACACATGTCAACGACGCCAAACGCTCGATGACGCTCGACATGCTTGGGCGGCTGGCGATGCCGGGGGTGCATTTCGTAACCGTCCAAAAGGGTCCCGCCGCGGCACAGGCGCGCACGCCGCCCGCCGGCATGGCGCTGACGCCGCTGGACGAGGAGATCGCCGATTTCGAGGACACCGCGGCGATCCTGTCGCTTGTCGACGTTCTGATCTCGGTGGATTCCTCGCCGGTGCATCTGGCTGGCGCGCTGGGACGCCCGGCCTGGGTGATGTTGCCGTTCGCGCCGGACTGGCGGTGGCTGATGGATCGGGCGGACACGCCCTGGTATCCACGGCATCGTCTGTTCCGCCAGACGCAGCGGCATCGATGGGAGCCGGTGATCCACGAGGTCGCGGGCGCCTTGGCGGCCTTGCGTGACAGCAGGCGGCACGGACGCTGAGATGGGTTCGGTGCCGCGGGCATGGCGGTTGTGGTTCAATAGCTTTTGCGTCGGATCGTGTCGGGGAAGCCAAACAGGTTTCAGCGAGGCGCAAATCTTCTGCAACCTCGCCCGGCATGAACGCAGATTTTGGGTGCTCCGGACGCGAAGGAGGATGGAGAGGATTCCCGGCGTTTAGATTTTCCTGTCTAGGCGGGAAGCGCGAGGCGCCAACTCTCCATTGCCTCTCCCGGGGAGGACTCCGCTACGCGGAGAGGTCCTTATTGGGAATAGCGTGGGACGGTCTGAAATCTGGCCCGCCCAGCGGTGGCGGCAACGACCGAAGCCCGTTGGAAACCAACGCTAGAACTGGCGCGCCCGGAAAGACTCGAACTTCCAACCCCCAGATTCGTAGTCTGGTGCTCTATCCAATTGAGCTACGGGCGCAACCGAGGGGCGGTGTCTAACCGAACCGCCCCCATAGGGCAAGCGTTAAGCGGACAGTTTTTCCAATTCCCGCAGGATCGACTCGCCCATTACCCCCGTGCCGACGCGCGCGGTGCCCGGACCCATGATGTCGGCGGTGCGCAGGCCGGAGCCAAGCACGTTGACGCAGGCTTTCTCGATCAGCGCCGCGTCTTCGTCCATGCCGAAGGAGTAGCGCAGCAGCATCGCGAAGCTGAGGACCTGGGCCAGCGGGTTGGCGACGCCCTTGCCGGCGATGTCGGGCGCGCTGCCGTGGATCGGCTCATACAGCGCGTGGCGTTTGCCGGACGGCTGGATGGCGCCCAGCGTGGCCGAAGGCAGCATGCCCAGGCTGCCGGTCAGCATGGAGGCGAGATCGGACAGCAAATCCCCAAAAATATTGGAGGTCACGATCACGTCGAACTGGCGCGGGTTGCGCACCAGCTGCATGGCACAGTTGTCGGCGTACATGTGCGACAGCTCGACATCGGGGTATTCGGCCTGGCCGAGCGCGGTGACGGTTTGGCGCCAGAACAGGCCGGATTGCATCACGTTGGCCTTCTCGACGCTGCACAGCTTGTTTTGCCGCTTGCGCGCCAGCTCGAACCCGACGCGGGCGACGCGCTGGATTTCGCTGGTGGTGTAGGTCTCGGTGTCGAAGCCGCGCTTTTCGCCGTTGGGCAGGGTCTCCACCCCGCGCGGTTCGCCGAAATAGATGCCGCCGGTGCTTTCCCGGACGATCATGAGGTCCAGGCCCCGGATCACGTCGGCCTTGAGGGTGGAGGCATCCACCAGCGGGTCGAACACGATGGCCGGGCGTAGGTTCGCGAACAGGTCAAGCTCCTTGCGCAGGCGCAGGATGGCGATTTCCGGCCGCATGTCGAAGCCGAACTTGTCCCATTTCGGGCCGCCGACGGAGCCGAACAGGATGGCGTCGGCGTCCTTGGCCGCCTGCATGCAGTTGTCGGTGATCGGGGTGCCCTTGGCGTCGATGGACGCACCGCCGACGTAATCTTCGCTCACGTCGAACGTCACCATGCGGCGGCGATCCATCCAGTCGATCACGCGCCGAACCTCTCGCATGACTTCGGGTCCGATGCCGTCGCCCGGGAGAATGAGCAGTTTCTTGTTGGCGGCCATGGGATGGGTCTTTCGTGGATCAGGCGGCGGTGGTGGTGGGCATCCAGGACAGGCTCTCGCGTTGCTTGGCTTCGTAGCTGTCGATGGAGGCGGCGTGTTGCAGCGTCTGGCCGATATCGTCCAGGCCGTTCAGCAGCAGGTTCTTTCGGAAGGCGTCGATCTCAAAATGGATCTCCTCGCCGCTGGGGCGTACCACGACCTGGCGCTCCAGGTCCACCGTGATGCGGGCGTTGCCGCCGAGCTTGGTGTCCTCGATGAGTTGGTCGCAGACGGCGCGCGGCAGGCGGACGGGCAGGATGCCGTTCTTGAAGGAGTTATTGAAGAAGATGTCGGCGAAGTCCGGCGCGATAATGCACCGGATGCCGAAATCCAGCAATGCCCAGGGGGCATGCTCGCGGGAGGAGCCGCAACCAAAATTCTCGAAGGCGACGATGATCTCGGCCTTGCGGTACGGTTCCTGGTTCAGCACGAACTCCGGCTTCTCGGAGCCGTCTTTGTTAAAGCGTAGGGGGTCGAACAGATGCACGCCGAGGCCGGAGCGCTTGATGGTCTTGAGGAAGCGCGCCGGGATGATCTTGTCGGTGTCGATATTCTGCATCGGCATGGGGGCCGCGACGCCGGTGAGTTTGGTGAAGGGTTCCATGGGGGCCTCCTGGGGGAAGGGTTATGGGGAGGGGGAGCGGAGGAAGAGGGAGGGGCACGGTCCTCTCAACGTCATGGCGGGCGCAGTGCCGTTCGCTCTTCGCCTAACCGGGGGAGGAGTCGTCACCACCTACCCCATCTGCCGAACGTCAGCGAACCGCCCGGTGACCGCCGCGGCCGCCGCCATCGCCGGCGACACCAGGTGCGTGCGCCCACCGATGCCCTGACGGCCTTCGAAGTTGCGGTTCGACGTACTGGCGCAGCGCTGGCCGGGGGTGAGTTTGTCCGGGTTCATGCCAAGGCACATGGAGCAGCATGGATCGCGCCACTCGAACCCGGCCTCGAGCAGGATGCGGTCCAGGCCCTCGGCTTCCGCCTGCGCCTTGACCAGACCGGAGCCTGGCACGACCAGCGCCTGCACGCCGTCGGCGACCTTGCGGCCCTTGGCGATATGCGCCGCCGCGCGGATGTCCTCAATGCGGCCGTTGGTGCAGGAGCCGATGAAGATCACGTCGACCTTCACATCGGTCATGTGCTGGCCAGGGGTCAGGCCCATGTATTCCAGCATGCGCAGATGTTGGGAGCGTTTGCCCTCGTCTTCGATATCCATCGGGTTGGGCACGACGCCCGTCACCGGGATGACCTGACCGGGGGTGGTGCCCCAGGTGACCATCGGGGCGATCTCGGCCGAGGTCATGAAGACGTTGGTGTCGTAATGCGCGCCGGCATCTGTCGGCAGGGTCTTCCAGTACGCCAGAGCCTGATCCCAGGCCTCGCCCTTCGGGGCGAACTCGCGGCCCTTGACGTAGTCGAACGTCTGCTGGTCCGGGGCGATCAGGCCGGCACGGGCGCCCGCCTCGATGGTCATGTTCGACACCGTCATGCGGCCGGCCATGTCCAGGTTGCGGATGGTGTCGCCGGTATATTCGATCACGTGGCCGTTGCCGCCGGCCGTAGTGATCTTGCCGATGATCGCCAGCACCACGTCCTTCGCCGTGCAGCCCAGGCCCAGCGTGCCGGACACGTCGATCCGCATGTTCTTCTGCGGCGCCTGCAGCAGGGTCTGGGTCGCCATCACGTGCTCGACCTCGGATGTGCCGATGCCGAACGCCAGCGAACCCAGCGCCCCATGCGTAGAGGTATGGCTGTCGCCGCACACCAGCGTGGTGCCCGGCAGGCTGAGGCCCAGTTCCGGCCCAATGATGTGCACGATGCCCTGGCGCTTATCAAGGATGGGGATGTACGGCACGCCGAACGCCTTGACGTTCATCTCCAGGGTTTCGACCTGGATGCGGCTGTCCTCTTCCTGGATGTCGGACGGCACGCGGGAGCCGACGGTCGGGATGTTGTGATCCGCCACGGCGATGTGCAGGTCGGGGCGGCGCAGCTTGCGGCCGGCCACGCGCAGACCCTCGAAGGCCTGCGGGCTGGTGACTTCGTGCAGCAAATGCCGGTCGATATAAAGAATGCAGGTACCGTCTGGCAGCCGCTCCACGACGTGGGCGTCCCAGATTTTGTCGAACAGGGTCCGTGGC
This sequence comes from uncultured Acetobacteraceae bacterium, assembly GCA_903924985.1. Taxonomy (GTDB): domain Bacteria; phylum Pseudomonadota; class Alphaproteobacteria; order Acetobacterales; family Acetobacteraceae; genus Rhodopila. The sequence goes on along the minus strand of CAIYDT010000279.1, from coordinate 22,045 downwards.
TTGCTGGCGGACATATGTATTCCCCGATCCTTAGCAGTTGCCCATCCCGGGCGCGGTTGACGCTGATTTGGACGAAGCGTCCTCGTTGTGCAAGCTGGCGCTATGGAACGACGCCAGGAACGCCCGTCCCAGCCCGTTCCCGCCGGCTGTCGGTCTTCAACTGACCGCAAGCCGCCGAAATGTCCCGCCCGCGCGGTGTTCGCACTGGCGCCGAAATTCCGGCGTCATTCACGATCCGGGCAAACCGAGCGACCGCGGCCGGTGTGCTGGTTTCGTACTTGCTGCCCGGCCAGGGGTTGAACGGAATCAGGTTCACCTTCGCCGGCAGCCCGGCGATCAGGCGCACGAGTTCCCGCGCCTCGGCTTCCGAGTCATTCACGCCCTTCAGCATTACATACTCGAAGGTGATACGCCGAGCATTGGACGACCCAGGATAGCGTCGGCACGCGGCGATCAGTTCCTCAATGGGGTATTTGCGGTTCAGCGGCACCAGCTCGTCGCGTAGATCGTTGCGCACCGCGTGGAGCGATACCGCGAGGTTCACCCCCAGTTCCGCCCCCGCGCGATCCATCATCGGCACCACGCCGGAGGTCGACAGGGTGATGCGGCGGCGGGACAGTCCGATGCCTTCGCCATCCATCACGATGGTCATTGCCTTGGCGACGTTGGCGTAATTGTAGAGCGGCTCCCCCATCCCCATCAGCACGATGGTGGATAGCAGCCGTGGGGTCTCGCCTTTCGGGCTCGGCCATTCGCCGTAGGAATCCCGCGCCGCCATGAACTGCCCGACGATCTCCGGCGCGCCGAGGTTGCGCACCAGGGTCTGCGTGCCGGTGTGGCAGAAGCGGCAGGACAGGGTGCACCCGACCTGCGACGAGATGCAGACGGCGCCGCGATCTTCCACCGGGTCGGGGATGTAGACGGTCTCGGCTTCCTGCCCGTCGCGGAAGCGGAACAGGAATTTGCGGGTTTCGTCGGTGCTGGTCTGCACCACCACCGGATCGGGCCGGCCGATGACGAACCGCTCCGCCAGCTTTTCCTGCAACGGGCGGGCGATGGAGGACATGCGGGAGAAGTCTGTCGCGCCCTGGTGGTAGATCCAATGCCAGAGCTGCTTCACGCGGAAAGGTTTTTCCCCGATGGCGGCCAGCTCAAGACCCAGTTCCTCTCGGTCCATCCCCACCAGATCGCGCCGGCCGTCGGCCCATGCGGCATCGGGCGGGTCGAACAGTGCCGATTTGGCCAGAATGCGGGCGCGCTCGTCTTTCGTCAGGTCGGAAATGCCGTTCACTTCGGGGGGCACGCCTTGTTGATGGCCTCATACGCCTTTCCGAAGCCTTTGAGGCTGAACGTGTCCGTCACTGTCGTGGCCTTCGGCCCCGGGGACCTGGCGATGGCCTTGGCACCCTTCGCGAACGCGGCCACCACCGCTTTGCCGTCGCGCGCGAAGGCGTTGCGCTTGTCGGTGTAGAATTCCAGGGAGGTCTGATCGACCTGCACCGTCACGGCGGCCTTGTCGGCGTAGGGGAAGCCGGCCTCGATCGCCACCGCGTCCCGCAGGGAGGGCCGCTGGGTAATGGTGACGATGACCGGACCCCGGCCCGCCAGCACCGGCGTGGAACTCTGCACCCGTACGAAGGCGTAGCAAACCGTCGTGCCGGATTCCTGGTGCGTCGCCGCCGTCCAATCGTCGAACTTGCCGATTTGCTTCGGCCCGGCCGTCGCGGGTGCGGCGGGCTTGGCAGGGGTGGCCGCCGCCTTGACCGCGGGCGCGGTTTTGGCGGTTTGCGCCGCCGCGGGTTCGGCGAGCAGCACGGGAATGACGAACGCGGCGAACAGGCGGGGGAAGGTGATCGGCATGGCGGGACAGATAGGCCCTGCCCAAGTCCCCAACAAGCGCAACCACGTCATGGCTTCTCCCCTTGTTTGTCTTCCACCCAGGTCATCCAGTCCGGCACGGTCTTGCGGAACCGCGGTGTGCCGTGGCCGGTATGGCTTGTATGTTCGGCAGCCGCGCGGGGCCCGCCGGACCCGACGGGGCGTTCGGCGAAGCGTCCATGCTGCAGCAGCCGGTCGTACAGCACCAGCGCCCCTGCCACCGCGAGATTCAGCGCGAAGCGGGTGGGTATTTTCACCACATGGTCGCAGCGTGCCAGCAGATCCGGCGACAGCCCGGCGCGCTCCGGCCCCAGCACGTAAGCGGCGCTCAAAGGGTGGCGGAAGGAGGGCAGGTCGACGGCGTCATCGAGCAACTCAATCCCTACCAGGGCGCAGCCGCGCGGCAGCCGCATGTCCTCCAGAGTGGGGAAGCGCCACATCGGCACATGCAAAGGCGTGTCGGCGGTGTCCGCCTGCCGTCCTTGCCGCGCATCCCAGCCGGTGCCGATCGTGAAGCAGAAGGACGCGCCGAACGCGTGCGCGGTGCGCAGCAGGGCGCCGACATTGGCCGATTTCGACACGCCCTCGGCGCCGATGCCGAAATAGCCGCGTGGTCTGGATGCTCTGGTCTCGCCCATCGCGGCGGTCTAGAGCAGATCGCCGGAGAGCGGAACGTACGGACGCGTGAATCTGCTCTACAAAACAAGATTAGGGCGCGCCGACCGTTTACGGTCGGCATGAAAGCGCTCTAAGCCGCTGCCATGACCGACGCAACCGATGCCCAGTTGGCCGCGCAGTATGAGGCCTACCCCTACCCCCGCCGCGACCCCCGTGATGAGGCCAAACGCCTGATCGTCGGCAGCCCCGGCCATTTGTATGAGGTCGATCACTGGGTGTTCGGCGCCAAACGGCCGGCGAGCAAACCCTTGAACGCCTTGATCGCCGGCGGCGGCACCGGCGACGCGACCCTGATGCTGGCGCAGCAGATGACCCGCGACGGGCGGCCCGGCACAGTCACCTGGCTCGACCGGTCCTCGGCGTCGCTGAAAATCGCCCAGGCTCGGGCTTCCGTCCGCAAGCTGGGCAATATCGTGTGGGAGCAGCGGTCGCTGCTCGACCTGCCGGGCTCCGGTCTGGGCCCCTTCGACTACATCGATTGCTGCGGCGTGCTGCACCATTTGCCGGACCCGTTAGCGGGATTGCGGGCGCTCGCGTCCGTACTCGCGCCTGGCGGCGGCATCGGGCTGATGGTCTACGCACCGCATGGCCGAACCGGGGTCTACATGATCCAGGATGCGCTTCGGCTGCTCGCGCCGGCTGAACAACCGCCCGCCGAACGCCTGGATACCGCCCGCCGGGTGATGCGCCATTTGCCGGAGACCGCCTGGCTGCGCCTGAACAATAACGTTCGCGACCAATCCAGCGGCGGCGATGCCGGCCTGTACGACCTGCTGCTCAACCCCCGCGACCAAGCCTACACGGTGCCGGCGCTGAGCGTCCTATTGGCCGAGGCGGGATTGCGCCCGGCCTGCTGGGTCGAACCTCTGCGCTACGATCCCGCGCCGCTGCTGCCGGACCCGAAGTTGCGGGAACGGCTGAGTACCCTCGATCCCGTCCAACGCGCGGCACTGGCGGAATCCCTGGCCGGGAACATGTCGGTGCACACCGTCTATTGCGTGCGGGCGGACCAGCCGGACGATCGCGCCGATCCCTTCGACCTGCAATCGGTCCCAGTTCTGCGGGAGGTGACGGGCGACAATCTGGCGAAGGCCATCCATCCGGACGGCACCTTGATCGTCGGGCTGGACGGGCTGCAAATCCCGGTCGCGGTGCCCCCTTTGGCGGCCGCCATTGTGCGGCAGGTCGATGGCCGCCGCACCGTGGCGGACATCGCCGCCGTGCTCGGCGCCTCCGGCACCAGCCCCGAGGCTTTCAGCCGCGCATGGCGGGCAACCTACACTGCGCTGGAGCGGGTCAATCGTCTGCTTTTGGCCGCTCCGCAGCCGGGCCGCCTGTTGCCGGCGGCGCCTTCCGGCGCATGATCGCGGCTGTTTCGGCATCTGCCGGGTAAAACGTCTCGAGCGTCAGCTCGGCCAGGGTCACGTCCACCGCCGTCCCGAAGACAGTGGTCGCGCCGTAGAAGGACAGCAGACCATCGACCGACATAAGGCGGAGCGGCATCGCCACCGTGTCTGCCGCGCCGCCGCTGTGCGGCACCAACGGCAAGGGATAATCTCCGATTTCCTCTTGCAGGTCTGCCACGGCCGCGTCGCCGGTGGCATCGAATTGCCGGCGCAGGCGGGTCATCACGCAGGCGTGCCAGTCCCGCAGATTGGGGATGCGTGGCGCCAGCCCGGCTGGGTGTAACGTGAGGCGCGCCCAGTTCATCGGTGTCGACAGCAGCGCCGGGTCCACCCCGCCGATCATGCCACGCAGCACGTCGTTACTGGCCACGATGGACCACCGGCGGTCGAGCGCCAAGGCTGGGTACGGCGCGTGACCCGCCACGGCCTGCTCGATCATCGACCAGACCCCCGTCAGGACCGGGTCGCCCAGGGGCCGCATGGGGAACGCGGCTTCATAGCCTGCCGCGATGAGTAGAGCGTTGCGGTCCCGCAGCGGAAGCTCCAACCGTTCGGTCAGGCGGAGCACCACGTCGCGGTTGGGCAGGATGCGCCGGGTCTCCAGTTCGCCCAGCAGCCGTGTCGACAGCCCGGCCGCGGTGGCGAGTTCGTGCTGCGTCAGATGCCGGCGCTGCCGCCAGTCCCGCAGCATTTTGCCCGCATCGCGGATTGTTCGCGTCTGGTCATTGGTGGCCGTCATGCGACAAGCTTAGCGGGAAATTTCGGGGGCTGAAATCACCGTCTGGTTACCAAATTGTATCCCGAGCCTGGCCCAGCCATGGGCTCTCTGTCGAGCGGGGGATTCGGCGGTCCTCGGCCCATCCGATGAACGGAGACAACGGGTCCGGATTCCCCATTCGTCATTTTCGGGCTCGCCCCGAGGAGTGCCTCTGGCTCTGTAGGTGCCAATTTCGTCTGAATTTCAGCAGCCGGCGGCGATGGCGGTCTTCGGGTCAAGCCCGAAAGTCATCCCTCGGACGCCGATCCGAGGGATGACGACAATCGACGTCGGCGGCTCCTTCTGTTCCTTCAAGCGATTGCCCGGCCTGAATAGACGCTGGCCTTTCCCTCCGGGCTGGGGCAGGCTATCCGGATGCCGGGTCTGGGGCGGCGCAACGCTATAAATCAGGGCACGGGGGCCGATCGAAACATGGATCGTCGCGACTTCTTGAAAACCGCCGCCGCCGGCGCCGTCGCCGGGCTGGCCGCTCCCAACCTCGCGCGTGCCGCCGGCAGCAATGTGCTCCGCTTTATCCCTCAGGCAAATCTCGCGAATCTGGACCCGGTCTGGACCACCCAATACGTCGTGCGCAACGGCGCACTGCTGATCTGGGACATGCTGTACGGCGTCAACGACAAGCTCGAACCCCAGCCGCAAATGGTGGAGGGGCATGAGGTTACCCCGGACTTCAAGACCTGGACTTTCAAGCTGCGCTCTGGCCTGAAATTCCACGATGGGGAGCCGGTGCGGTCCAGGGATGTGGTCGCCAGCATCGGCCGCTGGATGGCGCGCGACGCCACGATGGGCCTGGTCATCAAGAAGCGCCTCGACGCGCTGGAGGCGGTGGACGACCGCACCTTCCGCTTCCGCCTGAACGCCCCTTATCCCAAGATGCTGTTCGCGCTGGGCAAGAGCAGCACCCCCTGCCTGTTCATCATGCCCGAACGGATCGCGGCGACCGACCCGTTCAAGCAGATTGGCGAGTATGTCGGCTCCGGCCCGATGCGCTTCATGAAAGACCAGTGGGTCCCCGGCGCCAAGGCGATCTTCGAGCGGTTCAACGACTATGTGCCGCGTTCGGAGAAGGCCAACTGGCTGTCCGGCGGCAAGCGGATCAATTTCGACCGGATCGAGTGGCAGATCGTCCCGGACGGCGCCACCGCCGCCGCCGCGCTACAGAACGGGGAGGTCGACTGGTGGGAAACCCCGCTCCCCGACCTCGTGCCGCTGCTGAAAAAGCAGCCCGGGGTGGCGGTGGATATCGCCGATCCCCTCGGCAACATCGGCTCCTTCCGGATCAACCATCTGCACCCGCCCTTCAACGACGTGCGGGCGCGCAAGGCCATTCAGATCGCGCTGAGTCAGGCCGACTACATGCAAGCCGTGGTCGGCACCGACGACAGTCTGTGGAAGACTGTCCCCGGCTACTTCACCCCCGATACCCCGCTGTACACCGAGGCCGGCGGGGAGCCGCTGAAGGGCAAGCGCGATTACGACCTCGCGAAGAAGCTGCTGGCCGAGGCGGGCTACAAGGGCGAACCCATCGTCCTGCTGGTGGCCACCGACGTCGCCATCACCAAGGCGCAGGGCGATGTGACCGCCGATCTGCTGAAGCGCATCGGCATGAACGTGCAGTATGCAGCGCTCGACTGGGGCACCGTCGGGCAGCGGCGCGCCAAGAAGGAACCCCCGGCCGACGGCGGCTGGAACATTTTTCATACATGGCACGCCGGGGCGGATTGCGTGAATCCCGCGCCCTACATCGCGCTGGATGCCAGCGGCGACACCGCCTGGTTCGGTTGGCCCAAATCGGATCTGGTGCAGGAGAAGATCGCTGCCTGGTACGCCGCCCCCGATCTGGCGGCGGAAAAGAAAGCCATCGAGGAGTTGAACAAGGCCGCCATGGATCACGTTGTCTACGTGCCCACCGGCTTCTTCAAGGGCTACCAGGCATGGCGTAAGAATGTGTCCGGCATCGTCAAGGCGCCGTTCCCGGTGTTTTGGGACGTGACGAAGACCTGAGCGGAGCAGCCCGAGTATGTTCGCCTATATTGTCCGCCGCGTCCTGGCCACCATTCCGGTGGTGTTGCTCGTGGCGCTGTTCGTGTTCAGCTTGCTGTACTTGGCCCCCGGCGATCCCGCGGCGATCATCGCCGGCGACCAGGCGACGCCCGCCGACGTGGATCGCATTCGCGAGTCGCTGGGCCTGGACCGGCCGTTCCTGGTCCGGTTCCTCGACTGGCTCTGGCAGATATTCAACGGCAATATGGGGGTGTCGATTTTCACCAATCTGCCGGTCACCCACATGATCGCGCAGAGAATCGAGCCGACATTGTCGCTGATGGTGCTGACCCTGATCCTGTCGCTGTCCACCGCCATCCCGATGGGGGTGATCGCGGCCTGGAAGCACGGCACCATCATCGACCGGCTGGTGATGATGACTGCGGTGTTCGGCTACTCCACCCCGGTGTTCGTGGTGGGGTATCTGCTGGCGTATGTGTTCGCTTTGTACCTGGATTGGCTGCCGGTGCAGGGGTTCACCTCCATCACAATGGGCCTGATCCCGTTCCTGCGGAACCTCATCCTGCCAGCGACGGCGCTGGGCCTGGTTTACATGGCGCTGATCGCGCGCATCACGCGGGCCACCATGCTGGACGTGCTGTCGCAGGATTACGTGCGAACCGCTAAGGCCAAGGGTGTCGGGCAGCGGGGGGTGCTGTTCGTGCATGCGCTGAAGAACGCCGCCGTGCCGATCGTCACCATCGTCGGCATCGGCTTCGCCGCGCTGATCGGCGGCGCGGTCGTGACGGAAAGCGTGTTCGCCATTCCCGGCCTGGGGCGACTGACGGTGGACGCCATCCTTCGGCGCGATTACCCGGTCATCCAGGGTGTCGTGCTGCTGTTCAGTTTCGTCTACGTCCTGGTTAACCTGGGGGTGGACCTGCTCTACACCCTGTTCGATCCGAGGATCCGCTATTGAGCGCCACGACCGTTCCAACCGGTTACACCGCCGCGCCGGTGCTGGCCGAAATCCTGCCCACGCCGAAAGAGCGCGGACGGGTCATGGGCTTCATCCATCGCCACCCCACCATCGTGATCGGTGGTGCGCTGGTCGCGATCATGGTGCTGATCGCGATTTTCGCGCCATTCCTGTTCACCAAGGATCCAACCGCGCTGGCGCCGGCCAAGCGCACCCGCCCCCCTTCCGACCTCTACTGGTTCGGCACTGACATGCTCGGGCGCGACGTCTATTCTCGCGTGTTGTATGGTGCTCGGGTTTCGCTAACCGTGGGGTTCTCGGTCGCCTGCTGCGCCGGCATCGTCGGCACCACCATCGGGCTGATCTCCGGCTTCACCCGCCGCATCGACGCCATCGTGATGCGGGCCATGGACGGGTTGATGTCCATCCCGCAAATCCTGCTGGCCATCGCGCTGATGGCGCTGACACGCGCCTCCGTCCAGAACGTCATCATCGCGATCAGCATTACGGAATCGCCGCGCGTCTGCCGGCTGGTGCGCGGCGTGGTGCTGTCGCTACGGGAGCAACCCTATGTCGAGGCTGCCATCGCATCGGGCACCCGCGTGCCCGTCATCATCTGGAAGCATATTCTTCCCAATACCCTGGCGCCGCTGATGGTGCAGGCGACGTTCATCTGCGCGTCCGCCATGATCACGGAAGCCACGCTGTCCTTCATCGGCGCCGGCACGCCGCCGATTATCCCGAGCTGGGGAAACATCATGGCGGAGGGGCGGGCGTTGTGGCAGGTGAAGCCCTACATCGTGTTCTTCCCGGCGATTTTCCTGTCCATCACCGTCCTCGCGGTGAACCTGCTGGGCGACGGCCTGCGCGATGCGCTGGATCCGCGGCTGGCCAAGAGGCTCTAACGAATGGCCCTGCTCGAAGTCGAGAACCTACAGACGCACTTCGCCACGCCCGATGGGGTGGTGCGTGCGGTCGACGGTTTATCTTTCCACGTCGATGCCGGTGAAACGCTGGCGATCGTCGGCGAATCCGGCTGTGGCAAGTCCGTCACGTCCATGTCGGTGTTGCGTCTGATCGCCGAACCGCCCGGCAAGATCGCCGGTCAGATCCGGTTCCTGGGCAAGAACCTGCTAGACCTCTCGGAACCCGAGATGCGGCAGATCCGCGGCAACGCGATCTCCATGATCTTCCAGGAGCCGATGACCTCGCTGAACCCAGTGCTGACCGTCGGCAAGCAGATCGGGGAGACGGTGCAACTGCACCAGGGCATGAACGCCCGCGACGCCGAGGCCAAGGCCGTCGAGATGTTAACGCTCGTTGGCATCCCCGCGCCGGCGCGGCGGGTGCGCGAGTATCCGCATCAGCTCTCGGGCGGCATGCGGCAGCGTGTCATGATCGCCATGGCGCTGGCCTGCAATCCCAAGCTGTTGATCGCGGATGAGCCAACGACAGCGCTCGACGTGACCATCCAGGCGCAGATTCTCGACCTCATGCGCGACCTGAAGACTCGCCTGGGTTCGGCCATCATGCTGATCACCCACGATCTGGGCGTGGTCGCGGAAATGGCGGAACGGGTGGTCGTGATGTACGCCGGCCGCAAGGTCGAGGAGGCGCCGGTGCGGGAAATCTTCGCCCGCCCGCTGCATCCTTACACCCGCGGGCTGATTGGTGCGGTTCCCATGCTGGGTTCGTCCTTGGTGGAGGGGCCCCGCGGCCGTCTGGCGGAAATCGCCGGGTTGGTGCCCAGCCTACGCAAGCCGATCATCGGATGCGCCTTCGCCGGTCGCTGTGGTTCCGCAACAGACCTCTGCCGTTCGGTCGCCCCGGCGATCGAGATCAAGGCCCAAGACCATTCGGTCGCCTGCCACTACGCCGAACGCCGGATGGCCGCATGACCCCGAACCGTCCTTTGCTTGAGGTCAAGAACCTCAAGAAGCACTTCCCCATCCACGGCGGTCTGCTCGGCCGCACCACCGCCAAAGTCTTCGCCGTCGACGGCGTCAGCTTCGACATCGCCAAGGGTGAGACCCTGTCGCTGGTCGGCGAGTCCGGCTGCGGCAAGTCCACCGTCGGCAAGGCCATTCTGCGCCTGTACCCGGTAACCGACGGGGAGGTGTACCTGGATGGCCAGCGCATCGACAACATGCCCGCCGGCAAGCTGCGCCCCATGCGCCAGCGCGTGCAGGTGGTGTTTCAGGACCCGTTCAGCAGCCTGAACCCGCGGATGAGAATCATCGATATCCTGGGGGAGCCGCTGACGAATTTCGGCCTCGCCAAGAGCCGCGCCGATCTGCGGGAGAAAGTCGGGCTGCTGATGGACAAGGTGCGCCTGCCACGCGACGCCATCGACCGCTTTCCACACGAATTCTCCGGCGGTCAGCGCCAGCGCATCGGCATCGCACGCGCCTTGGCCCCCGGCGCCGATCTGATCATCTGCGACGAAGCCGTGTCCGCCCTGGACGTGTCGGTGAAGGCGCAGATCATCAATCTGCTGGTCGATTTGCAAGATGAGCTTGGGCTGGCCCTGCTGTTTATCAGCCACGATCTGGCGACCGTCGAGCATCTGACGCACCGCGTGGCGGTGATGTACCTCGGCAGGATCGTGGAGTTGACGGACCGGCGCACACTGTTCGCCAAGCCGCACCATCCGTACACAAAGGCGCTGTTGTCCGCCGTGCCGGTGCCCGACCCGACGGCCCCGCGCAACCGCGTGATCCTGACCGGCGACGTGCCCAGCCCGATCAATCCGCCGTCAGGATGCCGGTTTCATACGCGCTGTCCGCTGGTGCACGACCGCTGCCGGGTGGAAGAACCGGCGTTGCGTTCGGTGGGCGAGGGGCACACTTCGGCGTGCCATTTGACCCATGCGCCGGGTGAATTGGTGATGGGGTGACGATCAGGACGGCATCAGCGCCGCCCGCACATCCCGCCAACTGACGCAGGCGCCCCCGATCTCGGTGGTGAAGAAGTCGTAGAATTCCTCCAGCCAGCGCAAGAAGGCGGCCAGATCCTCCTGCGTGCGGACATAGGGCGTGTTGCCGGGCTCCAGCGACGGGCTGTGGTAGGTCAGCACGAACACCCGATGGCCGGCTGCTTTCATGTGCCGAACGAGCCGCTTAGCCTCCTCGATCCGGATACCTTCCGGCGTCAGCTTGATACGTTCAAGCAGGCCGAGCCGGGACATGATGGACGGAAGATGCACGGCTTCGCTGGCGCGTCCGAAGACGTGCGACGTCAAAGCGGGATCCAGGCTGGCCGCCCGTCCTACGACGGAGGCGGACAACGGCAACTCCAGTAAGGTCTGCTCCCGATCGAACCAATAGGGCCGGGACGTAAACTGGCGGAAGTCCGGCCCCCCCTGGTCGGTAAAGTTCCATAGTGGCACGACGCTCGTGTCGGCCTCGTAGCCGAAGTGTTTGAGGATATTACCGGTGTTCGGTCCTACCCCATAACGCCCTGCCCTGAATATCCGGGGCGCGGTGGCGAACGCGCCCTCCAACTCCCCTGTCAATACCTGGATTTTTGCGAATTCGAGCGCAACAGGCAGATTGCCCTGGTAGCTGTTGCGCAGCGAGACATGTTCGATGAACGGCGGCGTTACCCACGGATGTAACTGCGATCCGATCTCGCAATGCCCGCCTTGCAGCAGTTCCTTGAGCGGCGCTCGCCCTTCATCCTGGGACGCTACCGGATGGTCAACCATGTACACCGGAATCACGCCGTAACGCTCAAAAATACGGTGCGCGAGATGCTGAGATCGCATCGACGTGACATCGGTCGACGCCAGAGAGAACGGGCGGGTCCAGTCAAAGTCCTCTTCCGCGTCGACGGTCGTCACCAACAGCGGCTGTTGCAAACGTGCCACGTCCGCCGCTCGGTGAAACGTCCGGTCGACAATCGAGGCCCGTAGCCCCGACGGTTCCGATAGCCAAGGCTCGTCGATCGGCAGCTCGCTATTAAGCGTCGTGCCGGCATCCATGTCTCGCGAGTCACTGGATCGCTCCATCAGGCGAGCGGCGTGGCGGCGCAGATTCAAGACCGATTCAGGCATCGTGGAAATCAGCAGATGCACGCCATTGCGAACCGATGGTGCGTCCGCGAAAGCCTGCCAGAATAGTTTGCGAGCAACCGGAAGTTCACGTTCGAACAACGCCTTCCGGCCGAAATCGAAGATTATTTGGTTGCGCTTCCGTTGAATTGTCCTGGCCGGAAGATTGAGCTTCTGACCAAGACCTTCGACGTTGAACAGAGACGCTTTCATGAAGCGTTCGGAGTTCGACGAGATACCGATGCCGCGCGTGTAATGCACCAGAATCTGCTGGCAGGTCAGAATCTGCCATGGCGATGCCGCGACACGAATCCATAGGTTGTAGTCTTCGACACTGATCAGTTCGCGCGCTTCATTGAACCCGCCCAGCGACCTGAATGCCTCCCGCCGGATCAGAACCGAGGAATTGATGATCCAGTTTTGGTCCCACATCATATCGAATGTCAGCCGGTCCGGCACCACGGCGCTGCGGTGGTCGGGGAGGCAGTGGATCAATCCAACAGTGGGATCGGCGCCAAGCCGCAGCTGTGCGGCAAGCTTGTCAGGCTGCCACAGATCGTCCGCGTCCAGCAGCGCGAGCCAGGTCCCCTTTGCCTCCCGAGCACCCAGGTTACGTGCGGATGCGGGACCGCCGTTTTCCTTCCGAATCAGGCGAACCGGCGGCGGCATCGCGGCGACGATTTCCGCTGTCCGGTCCTTGGAGCCGTCGTCGACGACCAGGATTTCGAGCGGCAGATGGGTTTGGGCCAGCGCACTCTCGACCGTGCGAGCGATATAAGCCGCGGCATTGTATGCGGGGATGATGACGGTAACGGTATCAGGCACGGTCTGGACTCTCCGTCATGGCCCGAAATACCTGCGCCATCGCGGCGGTCACCGGGGCCAATGCGCTGTCCCAGTCTGTTGGCAAAGCCGGCCGCCCACCTGCGGTGCGGCCGGCCCGCACGCGTGTCGCGGCGTCCGTCAGTGCGGCCGTAAAGCCCTCGATCGTCGGTTTCGGGGCCAGAATATCGGCCGAAATCGCCGCCAGGCGGGTTGCCGTTTTGCTGGCGAAGCTGTTGGTTACCACCAACCCGCCGGATGCCGCCATTTCCAACACCGGATAGCTGGTATGGGGCGACAACATCGGACAAAGCAGGATATCCGCATCCCGCAGTTGTTGCGCATACCCGTTGTAATCCCGCCACGGCGCCGGTCGCAGGGTGTAGCCACCCCCTAAATCGAGGTCCGGCAGACTGCCACGCCCGCCGATCGCCAGGAACTCCCATGTGCTATCGGCGAACGCGCCGTCCGCGATGGCCTGCCGTAACGCCGCCAGTCCCAGACCCAGCAAGTTCCGCGCATTGGTGGGTCGGGCATAAAAGAGCAACCGGCGTGGGCGATTTGCCTTCGGCCCTTCCGGGGGATGGAATACGCGTGCGTCGATCGCCGGTTCGAACACCAACGCGCGTGCGGCGAAATTCTTCTCCGCGAAACGGCCGATCGACTGGTCGGTCAGGAAATCGAACAGCAGACGCTCGTTGATCACCGGAACGAAATCCAGGTCGTAGGTTTCCAGCGCCAAGGCATAGTTGCTGGACCATGCATGGAAGCCAGGCTCGAAATCCTGGATCAGATAGAAGAACTGTCTGAGGTCCATCTTCGGTAGCAGCGGCTTTATTTGCTGTGCGGTTGTCCAATGTGTCGCGAGGAACACGTCACGTGACCCAATCGGCAGAGGGTCGCCGGCGCTGCCCGCGAAAGCGACGCTGAGCGAAGGCGGATATTCCGTGGCGCCAGTCACCGCCAGCAGATGGCGACGAAACCAGGCGGGGTCAGTGGCATCCCGGGTCGTCACGATGCGGACCGGGATGCCTTCTCGCGCGACATGGAACGCTACGGTGATAATGGTGTTCGGCCCGCCGGTCATGCTGACCGATGACAAAATGGGTTGCAGGATGTTCAGCGTCGGCCGATCCGTCAGGGTGGGATCGACCAGGACATGCATCGGCGTCGCAGTTTGCACGTCCAGCAACCGGTCGAGAAACCGCTGCGGATTGGTGAATTGCAGTACATTGGACCCGAATTTTTCTGGATCGTCGCGCAAAAGACGAAGATGGGCAGCGATCTTGAGCGTAAAATTGCGAATTGATAACATGATTAACGGGCCCGTTTGGGTAGGAAGGCCGAAGTCCAACTAAACGCAAGATGCACTGGATCGTTCATCGCAACGCCCGACCAACAACGCCCGCAAGGGCCGAAGGCAGCCGCTCGGCACGCAGCGACTGAAGGTTGGACTGAAATATTTCATATTTGGCGCGATCCGCGAGCGTTTCGGTATTCTCGATGACCCGAATCATGCCGCCGAGGTCTTCGCACAAATATCCTACCGGACCGACAGCGAATAAATCGTGGATCGCCGGGGTTGGGAGCGCGATAATGGGTTTCAATGCTGCGATACCATCGATCAAGGCACCGCTGGCGGTCAGCGTGTAGGTCTCATCCTTCAAGGGAAGGCAAACATAATCGATCGCATGCAACCGTTTTAGATAGTCGCCACGATCCAAAAAGCCTGTGGCAGCATCGACGAGGGCAACGTCCTCAGGCGCGAATTCACCATACAGGGGCCCGACCAGAGTGAAAATATAACGATCGCTGGTCGTCATGAAATGGCGCGCCAGCGTCAGGAAATCGTCAAATCCCTTGCTGCGCTTGCCCATGCCGACAAACCCGATTCGAAGACGCTTCGGATCGGGGAAATGGGGCGGTTCGCATGCTTCCCGTTCGCTAATCGGCATTGGCCAGACAAGGCAACGCTCCTTGCGCACCAAGCCCATCGCGATGGCGGCCCGGGCGATCGAGGCCTCAAGGACGACAAGCTGGATGGCGGGGTGATCCGCCACCCTCAGCGAAGTACGGTCGTCGAACCAGCGGTGCCGCGGATCGCGCGACCGCCATCCCGCGGCTTGGTCCAGATTGCCATGCAGGACTGCGATGATACGGACCGACCGCTGAATCATAGCCAGCACACGGCACGCGAACAGCGTTTCTGGCGCGGTGCCAAGGCAAACCACCACTCGGGCGCTCAATCGTCTGGTTAGCCCCAATATGGCGTGCGCCTGCACCATGAAGCGCTTGAAGGTCACTTTACCGGGCTGGACAACCTCAATATCGATCGTGCCGAAATGGGCTGCGTCCACCGTGCCCAATGTTTCGAACACCGCGGCGCGGTGCGCGGGGTGTGCGGCGAACACAACCGGTTCCACCCTAGCAGCAATCAGAATGGCGCGCAACATGCCCGCATTCACCGCCGCATGATGGGCATTTGGAAAGATGGGTTCGATGACGAGAATCATGCCGAAAGGCCACCGTATCGGTCGTTTAGCATTGTGGGGCTCCAGAAATACCCAACTTTCGGCGTAACCTGCCCGCTATTCGAAGCAGATAGTTCTCGGCACCGTCGGGTCTGCCGGCCGCCAACCAAAGCAAGGTCAGCGCGATAGCGTACAGAAGCGCGCCCATCGCCGAGCGGCTCAACAGATCGAGAGTCTGCCGCCAAATGCCGACGGAAGTGGTTGGTGCCCACGCCAATCCCATCGTGCTGAGGCACACTGCCATAACTGCGCAAGCCCCCGCCGCGCGCCACAACCGGGAGGCCAGTTCGCCGGCGGCGATTCCCAGACGCGGCAGCGTGGCGCCCAGATATAGCAACTGATCGATCAACGATGCGACTCCCAATGCGATGGCCGCGCCGGTCAGTCCATACCAGGACACCAGGATCAGCAGCAGGGGAATCCGCACCATTGCTGAAATCGCCATCATCACAAAGGTCATTCGCAGGTTGCCGACCGCGCTATAGAAGGCGTCGCTGACGAGCCGAAACACCGAAATCGTACTGACCGCCGCCATGATCTGAACAATGGGAATGGCGTCCAGCCAGCGCTCGCCGAGCATCACCCGCACCAACGGATCCGCCACCAGCGATATGCCGACACCCGCCGGCAGGATGATCAGAAAGCCCGCTTCCATGGTATCGAGATACAGCTTTCGCGGCTTCTCGCTGGCGTTGTTCAGTAGCACGAAGGCGGAAAACAACGCTCGGTGCAACGGCTCGATGACCTCGGTCACCGGAAGGGAGCCGATTTCCTGGCCCACTGAGAACACCGCCACGTCGGTCGTGGTCAAAGCGCGCCCGATCACGAAGCTTTCCGCCCGGTCGCGAACCTGCGCCAGCACAGTCACCGCCCAGTTCCACAGCGAGAACCCGATCAATCCCCGCCAGGCCCGCAATGTGAAGCACGGCCGATAAAGCGACATGATGTAGCTCTGGGCCAGCCGGGCAACGCGGGTGACCAGAATGCCGCCAATCAGAGCCCAGTAGTTGTGCCAAATTATCGCCACCGCGACAGTCACCACCACACCGATCACCCGGGACAGCACCTGGAGGTGGAACTCCTTCTGGAAGTTCATGTGGCGGCGGAAATCAACGGTTCCGATGTTCTCGAAGGACGAGATCAAGGTCCCCGCCGCCAGGGCCAGCAATACGGTCGCAAGCCGGGGTTCGTTGAAAAACATGGCGGCGGGCCAGGCACCTGCGGTGATCATCGCGGCTGTCAGCAACCCTCGCAGCAGACCCAGGCTGAACGCGGTGTCATAAGAATCTCGGGACGGCGAGGCCAACCGCATCAGTGCGTCCTGCACCCCGAACGCCGACAATGCGTCCACCGTCGCGGTAAATGCGGTTCCGAGGGCAACGAGTCCGAAATCTGCGGGATCCAGCAGCCGCACAAGGATCAGCGTGCTCAACAGCCCCAAATTGCGGGTCGCGAAACGCCACGCGACGATCCAGCCGGTACTCTTGGCGATGCGGCCGGTCAGCGAGGCCGCATCCGGTTCGGGGTCGGTCATTCAGGCGCAGAGCCCGGCATCAGACCGCCGCTCGGTCCTCGCGTTCCCGCGATTCTGTCAGCATTTGCCGGAAATAAGCGGCGGCCTTCAGCAACCCATCGTCCAGCGCTACCTTCGGTTCCCAACCGAGCACCGAGCGGGCCATGGTGATATCGGGGCAACGCTGCATCGGATCGTCCTGCGGGAGGGGACGGAGTACGATCCGCGACGCCGAGCCAGTGAGGCGGATCACCCGCTCCGCCAGTTCGCGGACGGGGATTTCGTGCGGGTTGCCAATGTTGATCGGACCGGTGACCTCGGCGTTCGTCGCCATCAGGCGCATCAGCCCGTCGATCAGGTCGTCGACGTAGCAGAACGCCCGAGTCTGCATACCGTCGCCATACAAGGTAATGTCCTCCCCGCGCAGGGACTGCACGATGAAGTTGGACACTACCCGCCCGTCGTTCGGGTGCATGCGTGGGCCGTAGGTGTTGAAGATACGCGCGACTTTGATGCGGGTTTTGTGCTGCCGGTAGTAGTCGAAGAATAGCGTTTCGGCGCAACGCTTGCCTTCGTCGTAACAGGCGCGCGGGCCCAGCGTGTTGACGTTTCCGCGGTAGTCCTCGGTCTGCGGGTGCACGGTGGGGTCGCCATAGATCTCGCTGGTGGACGCCTGCAGGATTTTGGCGCCCACGCGCTTGGCCAGCCCCAGCATATTGATGGCGCCGATGACGCTGGTCTTGGTCGTCTGCACCGGATCGAACTGGTAGTGCACCGGGGAGGCGGGGCACGCCAGATTGTAGATCTCATCCACCTCCACGTACAGCGGGAAGGTCACGTCGTGGCGCATCGCCTCGAAGTTGGGCTTGTCCAGCAGATGCGCGATGTTGTCCTTGCGGCCGGTGAAGTAGTTGTCCACGCACAGCACGTCGGCGCCTTCGCGCACCAGGCGCTCGCACAGATGGGAGCCGAGGAACCCGGCACCCCCGGTCACCAAAACACGCTTGCGAGTTAACGACATCGGAAAAGCCTTACCAGAATAGTGGGTTGCAACCTGTCAAATGCCGGTTGCGGAGGCAAGCGATAAGCACGTCGCGCGGTCCGCGGGCGGCCCGAAATCGCGCGGCCGCAGCCCGGTGTGCAGCCAGGTGATCAGGGAGTAGATGTCGTAGACTGGGATGCCCAGCGTTTCCTGAACGGCGTGTGCATAGGGTGGCATGTTGGTGCATTCCAGCACGATAGCGCCGATGTCGGGATACCGCGCTACCAACCCCCGCGCCGCGTCGAGGATGTCCTTGGCGGCAAGGGCGACATCCATGTCTTGCTTCTCCCCCAGGATCAGCACCCGGAAGAATTCCTGCCCGCCTTCGGTGCCGGCGATCGGGGTATCCAGCGGCACGCCCGCCGCCTCCAGATGCCGGGGGGTTAGCGACTGGGCCGACACGCTGACGACGCCGACCCGCTTGCCCGGCGGTAATGTCGCCTGCACCCAGGGCACCTGCATCAAGGAACTGGTCGCGACGGGCACGCGCACGTGCGCTGCGAGCTCCTTTTGGAACAGCGCCAGGAAGCCGCAATTGGTGGTGATCGCCTCCGCCCCTTGCGCGACCAGATCGGCGGCGGCATCCAGGAAGTCTTGCAGCAGCCCGGCGGCACCGTTCAGCACCACCTTCTCCGGGCTGGCGCCCTTCACTACGCGGTACAGCACGGGAAACGGCCAGGTGGTGGCGTTGCCCATGTCGCCGGGGATGCGGGGGAACTTCGCCTCCAGCATCAGAATGCCGAGGGGCGCGCCGTAGACGGCCTTGCCGCCTTTCGCGATGGTGCTCATGCCGCTAGTTAGCGGGAAACCAACCCGGCATCCAACAGGAGACGACAGCATGACCGACCGGCCCTTCACTCAGGCGGACCTCGACGTATTGGCGCAATGGGACACGCCGACCATCTGCAACGGGCTGGAGATCACCAATCCCGAACGCCGGGCCTTCGGCTACACGGTGGAGCCGATGGTGTGCATCGATCCCAAGGCCAAGCCGATCGTGGGCGTGGCGCGTGTGGGCATGATCCGCTCCACTGAACAGCCCCGCGGTAAGGTGACGGACCGGGTCGACTGGTACGACTACGTCGCCCGCAAGGATTTCCCCACCATTGCCGTATTGCAGGATGTCGACGGGCGCGTCGGCTACGGCGCTTACTGGGGAGAGGTGCAGTCCACCATCCACAAGGCGCTGGGCTCCATTGGCTGCGTGACCAACGGATCGTTCCGCGATTTGGACATGTGGGCGCCGGGCTATCAGATGATCGGTGGCCGCGTGGGGCCGAGCCATGCGTGGGTGCACATGGTGGATTATGGGAAGCCGGTGAACATCTTCGGGATGCAGGTCGGGCACGACGACGTGATCCACGCCGACTTCCACGGCGCGGTGGTGATCCCGGCTGACTCCGTGAAGAAGCTACCCGCGGCGATCGACCTGATCTCCCGCCGGGAAGCGGTGATTCTGGATGTCTGCAAATCCCCCGACTTCACGCCCGCCAAGCTGCGGGACGCGCTGAAGCGGTCGGGGGAGATTCACTAACCCGTCAGATGGGGCACGCCGGCGTGACCGGCGCGTTCCCTCAGGCCTTTCCGGCGAGGGCCTTCACCTCTTCCATCGCCTCGGCGAAGCGCTGGTTCAGCAGGCCGAGCGCCTCGGCGTTGGAGCGCTGGATCAAGTCCCCCAGCTCCTTGATGTTCGCCACCGTGTGTTCGTACGCCTGCTTCAGCAGTTCTGCCTGCTTGGCGGCCTTGGCCTGCGGGTCCTCGGGCAGCGCCATGGAGCGCATGGCCTCCGTCATCTCCGTCATGCCCTGCTGCATGATTTCCATGTGGCGCTTGGCCACCGCCTGAGCACCCTCAAGCGCGACGCGGTTGGCAGCGGTGATCACTTCCATGTTGCGGCGGCTGGCCGCCATGAAGGCATCCATGTTGGGTGCGGCCGGCATCTTCAGGTTCGCGAACATGCGGGTGAACTCGGAGAAATCGGGCATCTTCGGCATGTCGGCCATGGGGAGGCTCCTTTCTATTGTGCAGTGCAACATATGGGCCTGACCTGGCGGAAATGCAAGCCATTACCGTCCCAGATAGGTTTCCAGCATCCGGCGCCAGATGCCGTTCTCCATCGCGAGGTGTAGCCACTGGTCGACATATTGCTGCAACACGATATCGCGTGGCAGCAGATACGCCAGCTCCCCGTAGTCGAATGGCTGATCCGGGTGGAGCGCACACAGCTCGGGGTGCAACTTCTGTTGCAGCCTGGTTTCCACCGAGTCGGTGATCATCACGTCGGCCCGCTTGGTCACCAGTTCATCGAAAATTCGCGTGTTGTCGGGGAACACGACGATCTGCGCCTGTTTGAGGTTCGCTCGGTCGAATTTCTCGTTGGTGCCGCCGGGGTTGACGATGACCTTCACGCCGGGCCGGTCGATCTGCGCCAGAGTCTGAAACCGAGCCCTGTCGGCGCAGCGGGCGATGGGGGTTTTGCCGACCCGCAGCACGGGGTGGGAAAAGAACGCGGTCTTCTGCCGCGCCAGATTGACCGAGATGCCACCCATCCCGACGTCGAACTTCCCCTCATTCAGATCGCCCAACAGCGTGGACCACGTGGTGGGCACGATTTTCAGCTTCACCCCCAGGGACTCGGCCAAATTGTTGGCCATATCGACGTCGAGGCCGCTGTACTGACCGGTGGCTTTGTCGAGCAACGAGAACGGCCGGTAGTCCCCGGTTAGCCCAACCTTCAAGGTGCCGTGGGCGACAATGTCATCCAGCCGGGATTGCGCCCAGCCGGTCGCGGGCGCCAGCAATAAGGCCAGCACCAGAAGGATTTCGTCGCATGCTCGTTCTCCGGCTTTCGCCAACAGTAGCCTAACCGGCCGGGAATGGGGATGATCGGTCAAAAGCAGGAGAACGTCATGAACCGGCCCCATCTTTCCCCGCCCACGCCCCGCCCAGCCGGCGCGCCTTTGGCACTGGCTGGCATCCGCGTGGCGGATTTCAGCCATTTCATCGCCGGTCCGCTGTGCAGCATGATCCTGGCCGACCTCGGAGCCGAAGTGATCAAAATCGAGAAAGCCGATGGCGGCGACGATTTTCGCTCGCTGCGCCCGAAGGTGGGGGAGGATCAGAGCGGCCCGTTCCTGTGGACCAACCGCAACAAGCACTCCATTGCCATCGATTTGAAGCAGGAGGCCGGGGTCGCGGTCGCGCGCGACATTGTGGCTAAGTCTGACGTTCTGTTGGAGAACTTCTCCACCGGCGTGATGGACAAATTCGGCCTGGGGTATGAGGCAATGGCAGCGGCCAACCCCCGCCTGATCTACTGCTCGGTGTCCGCCTACGGCCGCTCCGGTCCGCTCAAGGACCGGCTGGGTTTCGACCCAATCACCCAGGCGGAAAGCGGCTTTATGTCTTTGAATGGCGAAACCGACCGCCCCGCCCTGCGCGCCGGCCCGTCGATCATGGACATGAGCACCGCCATGATGACCTGCAACGCCGTGTTGGCTGCCCTGTTCGCGCGCGAACGTCTGGGGCGGGGCCAGTATGTCGAGAACGCGCTGTTCGATACGGCAGTGACGATGGTGGGGTTCCACGGGTTGAACTACCTGATCAGCGGTCATGAGCCGACCCGCTTCGGCAACGCCAGCCGCGACACCATCCCCACGGCGGCGTTCGAGACGACGGACGGCCCGATCTTCGTCGCCTGCGCCAACGACCGGACCTGGAACCGGCTGGCGGCGCGGGTGTTGGACCGGCCGGATCTGGCGGAGAATGCGGCCTATGCGACGACCTCCGGCCGCATCCAACACCGGGACGAGATTCTGGGTATAGTCGCCGGTATTCTGGCCTCGAAGGGTCGCGCGCACTGGCTGGGCCGGATGCGCGATGCCGGGGTGCCGGGGGGCGCGATCAACTCGGTGGCGGAGGCGTTCGGTTCGCAGGAGATGAAGGACCGCGCGCTGCTCAGCGAAATTCCACACCCGACGGCGGGGGCAGTGCCGAACATCCGGCTACCGTTCCGGATGGCTGGGACGCCGCTCGCGGACCCCGTGGCGGCGCCGGGGTTGGGGGAGCACTCGGAGGCGATTTTGCGGGGGGTGTTGGGGTATGGGGATGAGGCGGTGGCGGGATTGCTGGCGAATGGGGCGGTTAGGGTAGGTTAGCATAGGATGAGGGGCGTCGCATGAGGATTTTGGAGAACGAAGTTATTGCGTTGTTTTTCTGAAATGCAAACGGTTCCTGTCATGGTCGGGTCAAGCCAGACCATGACAGGGGAGGGGGCAGGGCTATCGCATATGACCTTTAGCCAGTTGTGCCAACAACCGGGCCAGGAACGCATCGCGCGGAAATCCGTCCTATGCGAATCGCCCGGGCCGGCTGGCTGGAATTT
>CAIYDT010000278.1 GCA_903924985.1 uncultured Acetobacteraceae bacterium | reverse complement strand
GCTCTCACAAGCCAAACCAACGGTCAGTCTGAAGAACCGGCGGAAACGAGCCGGCTGGAACGTCAATTACCTGGAAACCCTGATCCGGCAGACGGCGTGACGTTCAAGCGATTCGCCTGACTGTCGTAGGTGGAGTGGTTGACGGTCAGCCCGATCTCCAACGCCACGTCGTGCAAACCAAGGTCCCCGGTCGGGGTCGGCTCGACGATGTCCCGCAGCAGGGCAAGCCCTTCCCTCGCCTCCTGAGGCGTGAGCAACTTTCGCCGCGCCTGCAGCCACAGGACATTGCAGACCTCATTCAGCCAGAAGTCCGGGACAAGCAGCTCCTCGCCGCTCCGAGCCAGCCGCTCGGCAGCCGGGCTGTCCGGTTCCTGCAGGACCCATTTCAGCGCAACCGACGCATCGACAACCAGCGCCATCTCAGGCGTCGGATCCGGTCAGCGAGCGGGTCCTGTCGGCGCGCGACTCCGCCAGCAGTTCAGCCACGGACGCCGATCCGCGTCCCGCCGTTCGCTTCCGGAAATCGGCCAACCGGTCTGCTGCCTGTTGTCGTGCCTGCGCTGGCCCACCGCCGAGCAGTACGGATCGGAGAATCTCCCGGTGCTCCGCCTCGGCCGAACGGCCGTGCTCGGCGGCCCGAATGCGAAGCCGCATTGCGATCGTATCGTCGAGATTTCTCACCGTCAGCGTTGCCATGGGGATTGTCCGTTTGCTGTCATTGCTGCGTTTGATAGCATACGTCCCAACGCCACCCCAAGGGAAGGGGACACGGCAAATTACCCCTGGACAGCCCGAACTCAGGGGTATAAACGCCGCGCCTCACTCGGAACGCGGGAGAACACCCGCCGCCATCGGTATGGCGGTCGGGCGTTCGTCAGTACCGCGGTCCCATGGCAAAGGACCAGGGATTCTATGGCGAAGAAGATCGTCGGCTATATCAAGCTGCAAATTCCCGCGGGTAAAGCGAACCCGTCCCCGCCTGTCGGCCCGGCGCTGGGTCAGCGCGGGCTGAACATCATGGCGTTCGTGAAGGAATTCAACGCCGTCACCCAGGGCATGGAGCCCGGGATGCCGATCCCCGTGGTCATCACCGCGTTCGGCGACCGCAGCTTCACCTTCGTGATGAAGACTCCGCCGAACACCTACTTCCTCAAGAAGGCGGCGAAGATCGACAAGGGCAGCACCACCGTGGGCAAGGGCGCGCCGGTTGGCCGTGTCACCATGACGCAGTTGCGCGAAATCGCCGAGATCAAGATGAAGGACATGAACGCCAACGACATCGATGGCGCCGTGCGCATGCTGACCGGCTCCGCCCGTTCCATGGGCCTGACAGTGGTGGAGGGCTAACTCATGGCAAAGAACAAGCGTCTGACCGCCGCTCGGGCCGCCGTCGACAGCACCAAATCCTACAAGCTGGACGAAGCGATCGCCCTGATCAAATCGACCGCCAAGGCGAAGTTCGACGAAACCGTCGAGATGTCGATGAACCTCGGGATTGATCCGCGGCACGCCGACCAGATGGTGCGCGTGCTGACCAGCCTGCCGAACTGCACCTGCAAGACGGTGCGCGTGGGCGTGTTTGCCCGCGGCCCCAAGGCCGACGAAGCTAACGCTGCCGGTGCGGACGTGGTCGGCGCCGAGGACCTGATGGAAAAGATACAGGCTGGCGAGATCAATTTCGATCGCTGCATCGCCACCCCGGACATGATGGGCATCGTCGGGCGGCTGGGTAAGATCCTCGGGCCGCGCGGTTTGATGCCGAATCCGCGTTTGGGCACGGTCACCATGGACGTCAAAGGTGCCATCACCGCCGCCAAGGCCGGTCAGGTGGAATTCCGCGCCGAGAAGGCTGGCATCATCCACGCCGGTATCGGCAAGGTCAGTTTCGACACCGATAAATTGCTGGAAAACGCGCGCGCTCTGGCCGATGCGATTCAGAAGGCGAAGCCGACCGGCGCCAAGGG
>CAIYDT010000277.1 GCA_903924985.1 uncultured Acetobacteraceae bacterium | reverse complement strand
TCGGTTTCGCTGTTCGGCTTTTGAGGGCTGGTGCAATCTCCGCCCTGGGCTGATACGCGATTGGCTTATTGCGTATAACCGGTGAGCCGGCCGGTATGCCAACCGACCTCCCGCTGAATTCGGCCGCCTAGGCAAGCTGGAGTCCGGGCAGGGTAGTGTCTCAGTCTGAATGCCCGCTTCCGAGCCATAGGCGACCTTTGCAAGGCCTGCTATCCGGCGCTCTGGAACGTGCGCCATGCAAAGGCTGTCCCCGTCGTCGTCTTTGACGCGTAGTCAAAGGCCGATGCTAACCACCCCCGAGTTCAACCCACATGAAGACTTTCAAAATCGCCATCGGCTCCGACCACGCCGGTTTCAAATACAAGGAGGCCATCAAGGCCATGCTCCTCGCCGAGGGCCATACCGTCTGGGACTTCGGCACCTATTCGTCCGAGTCCTGCGACTACCCCGATTTCATCCGCCCAACAGCCGAAGCCGTTGTCCGCGGCGAATATGAGCGCGGCATCGTCCTGGGTGGCTCCGGCAACGGTGAAGCCATCGTGGCCAACAAGGTCAAAGGCGTCCGCTGCGGCCTGTGCTGGACGGAACAAATCGCCATCTGGAACCGCTCCCACAACGACGGCAACGTCCTCTCCCTCGGCGAACGCACCGTGACCGAAGCCGAGGCGCTAAAGATCGTGAAAGTCTGGCTCGCCACCGAGTTTGAGGGCGGCCGCCACATCGCCCGCATCAAGAAGATCGAGTAGCCAACTTCCGCTCCCCACCCATTGCAAACATTCAAACCGAGACACCACCCCGTGCAGCGGCATTTCGACAAGCACGGCCACAAGCAGGGGCGGCCACCCTTCGCGCTCCGACCGGCGCCGCCCCCAGACCTGTTACCGTTGCTTCTGCTGCGGCAACGCCATTCGCACGGCCACCGCCGCGCTCGCGATCACCGCGATGTCCCCCCGCTCGGGGTCCGGTACATCCAGCCCGCCCTTCACCGCCTTCACGGTCACGATGCCGTGCGGCAGGGTGGCTTTCACCGCGTCGGTGTTTACCCGGTCGGGCTGCTGCACGCCGATGGTGACATCGACCTGCATCTGCTTCGAATCCACGCCCAAAGTGCGGATCCAGGTCATGGAACTATGGTGCAGCGCGTCCGCAACCGCGCGGATGGCGGCCTTGGTGTAGTCCCCCCCGTGCAGGTCGTTGCCGGTGCCCAGTTCCAGGATAATGCGTTTGGCTGTCATGTCGGCCCCCTTCAGGCGATGTCGAGGTAAACGACCGCCGCGGCCTGGGCGATCACGGTGGAGGTGGTGCCGGCGTCGTTCGGGATTTCCAGCCCACCCTCGACGCATTCGACGGTGCCGGTGCCGTGCGGCAGGATCGCCAGCACCTCCGCCTTGTTTACCAGCTCCGGCTTCGGCACGCCGATGATCACCTGCACCTGCATGGAATCGACGTGCAAGCCGAGCGCATCGGCGATGCTGAGGGAGTTGTGCCAGAGGGCGTCGCGGAGCGCCCGCACCGCCGCCTTGGTGTAATCCGTGCCGCGGATGTCGGTGCCCATCCCGATTTCGAGCACCACGCGTTTCATCGCCATGTCCGTTTCCTTCTTCTGGACGATAGGGGGGCACCCTAGGCGGTTTGGCACCGCGCGTCATCTCGGGTTAGGCTGCCGCGTAACGGCAAAACAGGGGAGCGATATGGACGTCGGGATGCAACTGGTGTTCGCCAGCTATGGCTGGACCAACATGCCGGACGATCAGGTCTGGGATGAGGAGTTGAAACTGGCGCGCCTGGCCGCCGACCTCGGCTTCGACGTGATCTGGTCGGTGGAGCACCACTTCAACGACTACTCCTTCTGTCCGGACAACCTGCAACTGATGTCGTGGCTCGCCGCCGCCTGCCCCACCGTGGGCCTGGGCACCGCCGCCGTGATCCTGCCCTGGCACGACCCACTGCGGGTCGCCGAACAGGTGTCCGTGCTGGATCACCTCAGCGGCGGGCGCTTCCGGCTGGGTATGGGGCGCGGCCTGGCGCAGCGGGAGTTCAAGGCTTTCCGCGGCACGATGGACGAATCGCGGGAACGCTTCGACGAATCCGCCCGCATGATCCTGGACGCGCTGGAGACCGGATTCATGGAGGGCGACGGCCCGCACTACAAGCAGCCGCGCATCGAGATCCGGCCGCGGCCGAAGCGGTCGTTCGACGGGCGGGTCTATGCTGTGGCCTCGTCGGATGACTCCGTGGTCTCGGCCGCCAAGCTGAACGCGCGCATGGTGATGTTCGCCGACCGGCCCTGGCCGATGCGCATGCCGGCGATCCAGAGACACCGCGACCTGGTCCGCCAGATGCACGGTCAGGAGGCCGGCCCGCCGCTGCTGGCCGATTTCTGCGTCTGCACCCCGACCATGGACGGGGCGGAAGAGAAAGCCATCCAGTACATGGGGAAGTTCGTGGAGAGCAACTTCTATCACTACGAGCTGCTGGGCGATCATTTCGCTCAGGTGAAGGGCTACGATGCCTATGCGCAGAAGATCGCGCTGGCCAAGGAAATCGGCATGGAGGGTATCGTCAAGGCCTTCACGCAGGCGGCCGTCTGGGGCACGCCGGATCACATCCTGCGCATGTTCGAGGAACGGCGGAAGATCGTTGGCGACTTCGAACTCGCAACCTCGTTCCGCTTTGGCGGGACGCCCTACGATCTGGCCGAGGAAGGGCTGCGGCTGTACTGCAAGGAAGTGCTGCCCGTGCTGAAATCCTGGAAAACCGAGGCGGTGGCCCAGGCGGCGGAGTAGCCTGAAATGCCCGATACGATCGGCGGAACCATTCCGGTCTTGGATGTCGCCCGCTATCTGGCGGGCGACAAAACCGAGTTGGATCGCCTCGGGCAAACGCTGCGGCATGCCTTCGAGCATGTCGGGTTCTACTACCTCCGCGGCCACGACGTGCCGGAGAGCCTGATCGCCGCGACCTTCGCCGAAGCGGTCAGGTTTCATGCCCAGCCGATGGAAGCGAAACTCGCGCTGCGGATCAACGAGCACAATATCGGCTACATGCCGATCGGTGGGAGCATCGCCCGTAGCTCCAAGGTCAACAACAACACAAAACCCAGCGTGAACGAGGCGTTCTTTCTGCGCCGCGAGCGCACGCCGGACGATCCGGATGTCATCGCCGGCAAGCGGCTGCGCGGTTTGAACCAGTGGCCGGCCGACCTGCCGGGGTTTCGCGATACGGTGCTGGCCTACATGGGCGCGATGGAAAGCCTGTGCCGACGGCTGGTGCCGATCTACGCGGTGGCGCTGGATTTGCCGGCGGACTACTTCGACGCGATGTTCGAGCAACCGAACATAATCCAGCGCCTGTCGCACTACCCGCCGCGTCCGTCCTACGACGAGAACGAATTCTCCATCGCGCCGCACACGGACTCCGGTTTCATGACGCTGTTGGCCCCCTCGGCCGTGCCGGGGTTGGCGATCAGGCTGCCCGATGGGACGTGGTTCGACGCGCCGTCGATCCCCGGGTGCTTCACGGTCAACGGCGGCGACATCCTCAGGCGCTGGACCAACGACCGGTTTCTGTCGACGCCGCATCGGGCGCTGAACGTGTCCGGCCTCGATCGTTATGCCATACCGTTTTTCTTCGATACGCATCCGGATACGCTACTGACCTGCCTGCCGACGTGCCAGTCTGTGGATAATCCCCCGAAATACGAGCCGATTACGTATCACGACTACGCGGTCTGGTACGCCACCCGCAATTACGTGCACCAGGACAAGGAGCCCCAGGCATGATCGACCGCCGCCAAACCGTCTTTGGCTGCGGTGCATTGGGGGCGGTCGCCATGATGCCGCGGGATGCAAGGGCCGATCTGGCCGCGCTGGAAGGCGCTGCCCGGAAGGAAGCCACGCTGACCTGGTATATCGCCCAACTCGACGCGGAACGCGCCGAACAATTCGCTCGGGCATTCACCAAGGATTATCCAGGGATCACGGTCTCGGTCATTCGCACCACGGGGCAGGTGGCGTTTCAGCGGTTGCTGATGGACATCAAAAACCATACGCCGCAATGCGACGTTTTCAGTGCCACCGATATCTCCCACATGCCCATCCTGAAGGACCGGAATGAGCTGACGCCGTTCAGCCCGGAAAACGCCGCTTCCTTGTTGCCGCCGTTCGCCCGCCTGTCCGACCCTGGCAATTATTATATCACCACAGCGTCCCGCTATTTCATGATCTACAACACCAGGCAGGTTACGGCCGCCGAGGCGCCGAAGTCCTGGCCCGATCTGTTGAATCCCAAATGGAAGGGCAAGGTCGCGTTCGGACATCCCGCGTTCAGCGGTTGCACCGGCACGCTGGTGGCGACATTACGAAAAACCTATGGGTGGGAGTTCTTCGAGAAGCTGGCGAAGAACAACCCCCGCATTGGGCGTTCCGCTGTCGATCCCGTCACGCTGACCACGGCCGGCGAGTGCCTGGTCGGTCCGGCCTCGGCCGCCAGCGCCTATACCGGCATCGACAAGGGCAATCCGCTCGGCGTCGTGCATCCAGCCGATGGGCTGGTGGTGTGCATCGCGCCCTCGGCCATTCCCGCCAACGCCCCGCATCCCAATGCCGCCAGGCTTTTCATGGAGTGGCTGCTCAGCGAACACTACTCCCGCCTCGCGGCGGCCGACGGCAGCGAGCCGTTACGCGCCGGGGTTGCCGTCCGGCCGGACGAGCCGTTGCTGTCGACCCAGAAAATCCTGTCGCTGACAGTGGACGAAATCCGCAAGGATGTGCCGGAGGTAATCGAGCAGTGGCGGGATACGTTCGGGAGTTAACCCATCTTATTCATCGCGTTTCGGGGTCATGAGACGGCACCATAATATTTAACCATACGCAACATAATGGACGCGCCTCCGCCGTGCTGGCTGGACCGCGTTTCAGACCGTATCTGGCAGGCGCAAGGGGTGGATCG
>CAIYDT010000276.1 GCA_903924985.1 uncultured Acetobacteraceae bacterium | reverse complement strand
GGGATGAATCCCACGGCCACACTTGCAATTGCCGCCATACCTGAACGCACCAACCGCGCCTGGCCTGAATGATCCATATGCTCCGCCCTTTTCAAGATACCTGATTTATTACTGCTCAGATGGCCAGCACATTCAATCTCATCCGTGCGACCAACGACGCCGTAGCATGGCCAGTGAGTGCCGGAAACCCACCTGATACGAGCCACGTGATACGAGGCGAGCGCTCAATCGGAGACGGAGCCATACGACCACCCTGAGCCGGGGTAACCACCCCGCATCGCAATCACCCCAACACCGCCTCGTAAACATCCAGCGTCGCCTCCTGCATCCCCCGCACCGTCGGCACCGACGCGCGTGCCCGAGCACCCAGTGCCCGCCGCTCCTCAACCCCCATCTCCAGGGCCACTGTCAACGCCGCCGCCAAGGCGTCCGGGTCTCCCGGCTTCACCCGCCAGCCGGTGACGCCGTGCTCGACCGTCTCCACCGGCCCGCCCAGATCGGCGGCGATCACGGGGCGAGCCATCGCCTGCGCCTCGATCACCACCCGGCCGAACGCCTCGGGCCGTGTGGAGGCGTGCACCACCACGTCCGACAGCATCATCGCCGCCGGCATGTCGTCGCAGTGCCCGACCAGCCGCACGCGATCGCCGATGCCCAGTGCCGTCGCTTCCTTCATCAGCCGAGCGCTGTAGGCCGAGCGCCCCTGATCGGAGCCGACCAGCACGCAGCAGACATCCTTGCGTTCAAGCCGCGCGATGGCGTCCAGCAGGACCGACTGGCCTTTCCACGATGTGAGCCGCCCCGGCAGCGTCACCGTCGGCGCGCCGTCCGGTAGCCGCCATGCTCGGGCCAAGCGCACCAGCCGATCGGGCACCACGGCGGCGGGGTCGAAGATCGCGGGATCGACGCCGCGGGGGATAACCCTGATCCTCTCCTCGGGCACGCCATGCTGTTCCCGAATCAGGTCGGCGATGAAGCGGCTGGCGGCGATGACGATCTCCCCACGCGCCATCACGGAATTGTACAAGCGCTTGAACGGCAGGTTCTCCGCGTAGGTGCCGTGATAGGTCGTCACGAAGTGCGTGCCGGTGCGTTGGCAGGCGAGCCAGGCGCTCCACGCCGGGGCGCGCGACCGCGCATGCACCAGCGTGACTTTTTCGGATCGGATCAGAGCCTCCAGCCGCGCCGCGTTGCGCCAGATGGCGATGGGGTTCTTGGTGTCCAGCGGCAGGGTGAAATGCCGCCCGCCGACGCGCTCGACCGAGGCAACCAGCGGCCCGCCGGCACTGGCGACCAGCGCGACACCGTCGGCCTCGGCGATGGCCTGCGCGATTTCAATCGTGCCACGCTCCACCCCGCCGGTCACCAGCGAGGGCAGGACTTGCAGGATCACGGGGGACTCGGGCGTCACTGGCATCCGACCATGCTACCATGCGGCCCGAACGCGGTGAAAAGGGACCAATCGGCATGACGGCGGGACGACTGGATCGGGGCGACGACACGGAATTGGCGTGGGTGAAGCAAGAGGGGCGGGGACCGACCATCGTCTTCCTGCCGGGGTTCCGCAGCGACATGACGGGCGACAAGGCCGCCGGCCTCGCGGCGTTCGCCGCCGAGCGGGGGCAGGCGATGCTGCGGTTCGACTATTCGGGGCACGGGGCCAGCGGCGGCGCGTTTCTCGACGGCACCATCGGCATTTGGGCAGCGGACGCGCTGGCGGCAATCGACCGGCTCACGACCGGTGACCTGATCGTGGTCGGTTCCTCCATGGGCGGCTGGATCGCCCTGCTGACCGCCATCGCTCGGCCCGACCGGGTGAAGGCGCTGGTCGGTATCGCCGCCGCGCCGGATTTCACCCAGCGGCTGATGTGGGACTCGATGACCCCGGCGGAGCGGCAGACGCTGATCCAGGACGGTGTGCTGCACATCCCCAGCCAATATGGCGATCCCACCCCGATCACCCGCCGCCTGATCGAGGACGGCCGCGACCATCTGGTGCTGAACGCCCCCATTCCCTTCGCCGGCAAAATGCGCCTGCTGCACGGTCAGGCGGACCCGGACGTGCCGTGGGAGTTGGCGTTGCGCATCGCCGAACGGGTGACGTCTGACGATGTGGAGATCGCACTGGTGAAGGACGGCGACCACCGGCTGTCCCGGCCGCGCGATCTGGCGCTGCTATACCGGACGGTCGGCGCGCTCCTGGATCATGATGGCGCGTAGTCCCTCCCGATAGGTGGTGTAGCGCCAGATCAGGCCCAGCGCCGCTTTCGTCTTCAGGCAGGAGACTTTTCGGTTCTCCGCCCAAAAGCTGCGTGCCATCGGGCTCATGGTCGGCAGCGCGTCGGCGAAGAGGATTGGGGGAGGGGGCTCAACCCCCAGCAACGCCGCGGCCTCGGTCACTACGGCAGCGCTTTCGCTGGGTTCGTCGTCGGTCAGGTTCAGGTTGCGTCGGCCGGGGGCGCGATCTTGCAGCATCGCGGCGACCACGGCTTGTGCGATGTCGTCGCGATGGATGCGCCCAAAGCAGTGGCCGGGCTTGATTATCCGCCGCGCTCGCCCCGCCCGCAGGTCGTCGAAGGCGGATCGGCCGGGACCGTAGATTCCCGCTAGCCGAAAGATATCCACCGCGACCGGTAACGCGGCCCAGGCGTTCTCCGCCCCAACCCGGCGGGCGCCACGCGCCTGAGTGGGGGCAGGCGGCGTGTCCTCCGCCACCCAACCGCCGTCGCGGTTGCCGAAGACGACGGTGCTGGAGAGGTAGCCGATCCATTTCAGAGCAGGGGCCGCGGCGATGGCGGCGGCGTAGCAGGCCAGCACGGGATCGCCGGCTTCCTCCGGCGCGGCCGTGATCAGAATATGTGTCGCGGCGGCAAATTCGGCTCCGGCGGCATCGAACGGGATGCTGCTCGACGTGCCCGACCGCGATGTTCCAACAACGGCGAACCCGGCCACCCGCGCCTGCTCCGCGATGGCGGTACCGCAGTAGCCCAAACCGAGGATAAGCAACCGCTTCATGCGTCCCCCCAGCGCCGCATGACGAAACGCCCGAACGCCCCCAGGCCGTGGTTGATCGCGATCCCCGCCAGCGCCAGCAGCACCAAAGCGGCGAACATCCGGGGCATTTCCAGGCGGTAGCTGGCCTCAAGGATGCGGTACGCCAGACCCGAAGCGAACCCGCCGGAGCCCGCCACCAGCTCCGCCACCACCGCGCCCACCAGCGCCAGCCCGCCGGAGATGCGTAGCCCAGACAGAAAATACGGCAGGGCAGCCGGCAGCCGCAGCAGCACCAAGGTCTTCCACCGGCCGGCGCCGTAAAGGTGGAACAGATCCCCCAACTCGGCCGGCGGCGAGGCCAATCCCGTCGCGGTGTTCGCGAACAGCGGGAAGAACGCGACGATAGTGGCGCACACCACCAGGGAGGTGAACGGATCTCCCACCCAGATGATGATCAGCGGCGCGATGGCGGGCAGCGGCGTGACCTGCAACGCCACCGCCCAAGGCTGGATCGCCGCCTGTGCCCAGTGGCTCGCGGCCATGGCCACCGCCATCGACGCTCCCAGGATCGCCGCGACCAGCAATGCCACAAAGGTGACCGTCAGCGTGGACGCCAGGGAGATCAGCAACCCTCCGGGATCGGCGACGAATGCCCCCAGCACGGCGGTAGGGGCGGGGATGACATAGACCGGGACCTCGAACATGCGCACGAGCACGTCCCAGGTGACCAAGGCCAGCAGCCCGAACAGAAACGGTGCCAGACGGAGGCTCATCGTAGTTCCGCCTCCATCGCTTTAGATATGTCCGCCACCAGCTTGGCATAAGCTGGTTCCAGGCGGGTTCCGGCGCCTGGGGTGAGCGGGGATTCTATTTCCCGAGCGATGCGGCCGGGGCGGGGGGTCATGAGGACAACGCGGCGGGCCAGGAAGGCGGCCTCATAGATGGAGTGCGTCACGAATACGACGGTGCAGCCGAGGTCCCGCCACAACGCCAGCAGGTCTGCTTGCAGCCGGTGGCGGGTGAACTCGTCCAGGGCGGCGAAGGGTTCGTCCATCAGTAGCAGTTTTGGTCGCGTCACCAGCGCCCGCGCGATGGACACACGCATCCGCATGCCGCCGGAGAGCTGCCGAGGGCGGGCGGTCTCGAACCCGGTCAACCCGACCCGCGCCAGGACGGCGGCGATATCCGGCTGCGCCTGCGAGCGCGACATGCCCCGCAGGCGGAGGGGGAGGAACACGTTCTCCTCCGCCGTTGCCCAGGGCAGGAGGGTGGCGTCCTGGAAAACATACCCGATCTCCCCCGGTTCCGGCGGATGCCCGGCGTCCCAGGTCAGCGACCCGGAGTCCGGCCGGTCCAGCCCCGCGATCAGACGCAACAGCGTCGATTTGCCGCAGCCGGAGGGGCCGAGCAGGGCGACGAAATCCCCGGATTGGAGGCGGAGGGAGGCGTCGCGCAGGGCCTCGGTTCCCGACGGAAAGCAGCGTCCGACGCCAGAGATGGTCAGCATTCCGGCCGGCAACCAGCACCGTCATAGTCGGGCCGAGCCCGACCACCTCGTGAAATACTGGCACCATAGCGATGTAGTATCGTCCGCATAATCGCCGCAGAATGGCACCGATTGCTTGAGGATGAAAATGTTGAATTTCGGACTATCCGGCCGGCGCGCCATCGTTACCGGCCACCGTGGCGGCATCGGCGGTGCCATCGCCCGTGTGCTGACCCGCGACGGGGTGGAGGTCATCGGCCTCGACCTGCCGGATTTCGACCTGGCGGACACCGACACGCTGGAGCCCCGTCTGAAAACCCTGATCGACGAAAAAGGCCCCATCGACATCCTCGTCAACAACGCCGGCATCACCGTCCTCGGTTCCGTCCTCGAAACGCCCCTGCATGAGGTCGAGCAGGTCTTTCGCGTCAACTTCCTCGCTGCCTACGCCTTGATGCGCGCCGTGATCCCTGGGATGGCCGCCAAAGGGAAGGGGGCCATCGTGAACATCGCCTCCGACCAGGCGCTGATCGGCAAGCAGGTGAGCGCGGCGTACGGTGCCTCCAAGGGCGCCATCGCGCAGCTCTCCCGCTCCGCCGCGCTGGACTGGGCGAGGCACGGCATTCGGGTGAACTGCATTGCCCCCGGCAGCACCGACACCGCCATGCTGGCCATGGTGATCGGCAACCTCGCGCAGCAATATCCCGAGCGGTTCCCGGTTTCGTCGTCCGATTTCTACAAATCTGGGGTTCCGATGGGGCGGTTCGCGGAGCCGGAGGAGATCGCCAACGCGGTGGCCTTCCTCGCCTCCGACGCGGCATCCTTCATCACGGGTATCGTCATGCCGGTCGACGGCGGCGGGACGGCGCAATGAGAACAGCGCTCGTCACCGGCGGAACGAGGGGCATCGGCCGCGCCATCGCCATGCGGCTGACTCAGGGTGGCTACCGCGTGGTCACCACCGCCCGTCACCCGCCAGCCAACCCGGACCCGGATTTCATACCCTGTGACGTTGCTAACGCTGCGTCCGTTAATACGCTGTTTTTGCAAATAAAACAACGCTTCGGACAGCTCGATGTTCTGATCAACAATGCTGGCAGCGCTGGTGCAAACGATCTCAGCGGCACCGACGATCTCTGGCACGCCATCATCGGCAGCAACCTCCACGGTACCTACCACTGCTGCAAGGCCGCGCTACCGCTTCTGCCGGACAACACCGGGCGGATCGTCAACATGGCCTCCGTCCTTGGATTGCGGGGGGTTCCGGACCAAACTGCCTACTGCGCCGCCAAGCACGCCGTCGTCGGGTTCACCCGATCCTTGGCCCTGGCTCTCGCGCCGCGTGGCATAACGGTAAACGCCATCTGCCCCGGCTGGGTCGATACGCCCATGGCGGAGTCCCGTTACAAAGAACTAGGCATGACCAAAGAACAAGCTGCTGCCGGGGTTCCCACCGGCCGAATCGCCACCCCCGCCGAAATCGCCGACGCCGTGGTATGGCTGCTGCGGCCGGAATCGCGCGGTATCACCGGCCACGCGTTGCCCATCGAGGGCGGCGGTCTGGCGCTGCCATGACACCCCCGCCGCGGGTCAAAGCCAGCCTGACGGTCGGCATCGCCCTGCGCATGGGCGACATCAATGGCAAGCCCGGCGCGGTGCTGCGCAAGGGCGATCCCGACGCGGGCGGCCTGCTGGTGGTGTTGCGCCGACGGGACGGCTTCTTGTGCGTGCTGTCCCGCATGACCGATCCCGAGGGAGGCCAAGCCTGGATCAGGGCCACCGGCGCCACACCCGTCGATCAGGAAACAGCGGACGCGTATGTCGCCCGCCAGGTGAAATTCGATCCCGACCTCTGGGTGTTGGAGTTCGAAACCCCCGATATGCTCCCGCCCTTCGAGGCGAAGATTCTGTGACCAAGCGATTTCATCTGGTTGGTTCCCCCAGAGACATGGCAGGCTGCGAACAGGCAAAACACCAACAGGAGTTCACCCATGCCCGCCATCAAGGGACACTGCGCCTGCGGCAAAGTCAGATACGAATCCTCGGCGTCTGAGCCGGCCTTTACCGGCGTCTGCCACTGCAAGGATTGCCAGCGTCACAGCGGCAGCGCTTTCAATGTCGTGGTCGCCGTCCCCGCAGCCACTTTGTCCATCGAGGGCGAACTGAAGACCTACGAAAGCAAGGGCGACAGCGGTAAATCCGTGTTCCGGAAATTCTGCCCGAACTGCGGCTCCACCATTACCTCGGAAGCCGAGGCGACTCCCGGCCTGTCGATCATCCGCGTCGGCACGCTGGACGACACCAGCTGGGTCAAGCCCGCCATGCAGATCTACTGCGAGGCAATGCAGCCCTGGGTGTCCCTGGGCGGGGAGATGCAAAGCTTCCCCAAGATGCCCGGCTGAATGACCGACTGGACGATCCGCCCCGGCCGTGACACCGACGCGGCCGGTTTCATCGGGCTGATTTTCGCCTGCTGGTCACTCTATCCCGGCGTTATCCTCGATGTGGATGGGGAGGAACCGCATCTGCGCGCCCTCGCGTCCTACTATACGGACCAAGGCGGTGCGCTATGGGTGGCGAATCGGGACGACACGGTCGTCGGCATGATCGGGACCAAACCGCTCGAAGGCGGGACCTGGGAAATCTGCAAGGTTTACGTGTCCCCCGACCTGCATGGC
This sequence comes from uncultured Acetobacteraceae bacterium, assembly GCA_903924985.1. Classification (GTDB taxonomy): domain Bacteria; phylum Pseudomonadota; class Alphaproteobacteria; order Acetobacterales; family Acetobacteraceae; genus Rhodopila. Next base: position 63,001 of record CAIYDT010000276.1, on the reverse strand, counting down.
AGCGGTCTCGGCCACGCCTTGCTGGAACGGGCCGAAGCCCATGCGATCGCCAAGGGTGCCACACGGCTGGCCCTCTGGTCCGATACCCGTTTCGACCGGGCGCACCGGTTCTATGAGAAGCGGTCCTACGTCCGCTCCGGCCCAATCCGGGTCTTGCACGACATCTCCGACTCCCTCGAATACGCTTATGCCAAGCCGGTGGAGGGGATCGAAATCCTGGATGCCGCCGCCGCTGCCTCGGCCATTCCGCACCTGTCCAGCATCCTGATCGGCTGCGTGGCGGAGGGCGCGGGGGTTTCCTTCCTGCCGCCGCTGGCACTGGAAACCGCGCGCGCCTTCTGGCGTGGCACCGCCACCAAGGTCGCGGCCGGCACCCATGTGCTCCTGGCGGCCTGGACCGGCGGGGTGCTGGCCGGGACAGTCACCCTGGCCATGGAAATGCCGGAAAACCAGCCGCACCGTGCCGAGGTCGCGAAGCTGTTGGTTGACCCCACGATCAGGCGCAAGGGTCTGGCCCGAGCACTGATGACCCGGCTGGAGCAGGAGGCTTTGCGTGCCGGCCGGCCTTTGCTGCTGCTGGACACCCAGGCTGGCGGCAGCGCGGAACGCCTGTATCGATCGATGGGCTGGACCGAACTGGGGACGATGCCGGGGCATGCGCTGCGCATGGATGGGACGTTCGGCGACACGGTATTTTTCTGGAAGCGGCTCGCTTGATCAGCCGTCCTCCACGACGATCCGAGTCCACAATCCCCGGATCATGTCCTTCATTTGGAGGGATTCGGTCCACCGGTCGTAATTCTCCCGCCCGTCTGGCCCGGTGATCGCGTAGGGCGGGGGCCCAAGCTCGCACAGGAACGTCAGCGCCGCGTCGGGTCCGGCGCGGCGGCGCCATGATCGGATGGCGTACTCCCACCACCCCATGAACAAATCGACCCACCCTTGGTGCTGCGGGAAATTCAGGCTGACCTGGATCTGCTCGCGGGTCGCGACGCGGCCGTGCAGGCCCCAGCAATTGTCCAGAACGCGGTGCATCAGCGCGTGGTTTTCCTCGCTGACCGGCCAGGCGAATTCCCGGCCGAGCAAATAGTGGGAGATGTCGCCGGTCAGCCGCAGATCGGGGAAACAATCCAGGAGATGCAGCATGAGAAAAAGATCGGTGGTCATGCGGTCGCGGTGAGTCTCGATATGCACCGGCACCTCGGCCTCAGCGGCCATGCGGCGCCAGCCGTCGATGTAGGGGATACAGTCCTCCAGCCGGTACGGGCGCACGTCCGGTTGCAGGTTGACGTGATCGGCGCCGAGTTCCTTCGCCAACGCCAGAACCGACGCCAGATCGGCGACGGACCTGGGGTAGCATTGCGCCTGCCAGGTCATGTTGTTGGCGCGCAGGAAGCCGGTGACCTCGCGGGCGAACGCTGGGTCAACGAAGCGCACGCCGCAACCGTCGAAGCCGGCGTCGCGGATCATCTCCAACTGGCGCTGGATGGGGTATTCCGGCTCGTCCGCCAGGCGCCGCTCCATCGCCCAGAGCGATTGGTAGACCAGTAGTTTTTGCGCCAAATCGGCCTCCGCCGTCGTGTGGGCTAAAATCCTGGCTTGACGCGGGGGCAGTGGCAACCCGAGGTTGGTGCCGGAGGGGAGAGCAACCGATGATCACGCCCGCCTATATCCGCGTCATGGCGCAGTACAACAGTGAGATGAACCGCCGCATCTACGCCGCCGCCGCGCAACTGACCGACGAGCAACGGCGCGCCGATCAGGGTCTGTTCTGGCAATCGCTGCACGGCACGCTGTGCCACCTGCTGTGGGGCGACCGGCAATGGATGTCCCGGCTGGACGGCTGGCCGCCGAACACTATTCCCAACCCGCAAAGCCCCACCCTGATCCACGACTTCGGCGAACTACGTGCCGAACGCGTCGCGGCTGACGCCAAGATCGAAGCCTTCGCCGCCCGCATCGACGAAGCCTGGCTGGCCGAGGACCTGACGTGGTGGAGCGGCGCGGCCAAGAAGGAGATGCGTAAGGAGAAGCGCGGCCTGATGGTACATTTCTTCAACCACCAGACGCACCACCGTGGCCAGGCGCATGCCGCGCTGACCATGTGCGGCGTCGATCCGGGGGACACGGATTTGTTCCTGGTGGTGCCGGGGCTCTAGGCCGCCATCAGGCAGCACTTCTTATGCTTCTTACCGCTGCCACAGGGGCAGGGGTCGTTGCGGCCGACGTTGCGGTGCCGGACGATGCGCTGATCGGGGTTCTCATACCGTGGTTCGGGTTTCGGTTTCCACACCCTCAGCTTTTCGTCGCGCGCCGCCCACATCTCGATCATCGCTATGGTATCGGTATGCGGCTTGATGTCGTGGTCGTGGAACACCGCCATCCTGGTCGGGTCGTTCAGGGCGCGTTGTAAGTCGGCCTCGAAGTCCGTTTCCGCGAATGCGAAATCGTCGATCAGGCCTTCCTCATAGATCGCATGCACAATGGGGCGGAGGTCAGCATAACCCAGTGCGGCAATCGCCGTCGCCAGCCCCACCCAAACAAAGTCCTTTGTCCGCGGCAGCAGATGGTTCGCGAGATGCGCCAGATGGAACCGCATCGCCATCTCCGGGATCGCACCCGAACGTGTCAGATATGCCATCGCCTTCAGCGCGGCGTCGCGGACGAATTCGTCGGCACCAGGGGTTTCGATGACGGCCATCAAAGGTGCAACATCGCCAGCGTAGGTGCGGATAAGAATGCCTGCGAGGGTTTCCGTCGTCGCGTCCCCCAGCAAATCGTCCGCCGTGACCGGAGACAGCAACTGGCGGCATAAGACCGGGAATACTCGCTTCTCCGCCATGTCGCCGCAGAGATGCAGGATAAAATAGGCAGCCCAGGACGTGTCTTTGTCGGCCACGACGCCGACCGGATAGGTCTCGAGCAGCGACAGAAACGCCGGGAACGCTTCGTCCCAGTGATCGAAAGACCACCGGAGTGCCGGTATCAGAACCGTATTGTCGTCGGCAGCGAAGGCTTTGAGGGCGGCGCTGGTATCCATTTCAGTATCCCGGGAACGAGTCGCCGTCGATTATCGCCTAACGCGGCGGTCTCGGGCACCGCTTTTCTACAAACGAAGACGCCGCCTCCACCGCGCCGAACGGGCCGAGGTCCTCGTGCCCGACGCCTTCCGCCACCCACAATTCGGTCGGTGCGTTTGCAGCCGCCATCAGCTTGCGTCCCATCGCCGGCGGCACCAGCCGGTCGAGCGACCCCTGCATGACCAGAATCGGCGCCGTCACGCGCCCGATGCGGGACAGAGAATCGAACCGGTCCTTTAACAGTGCACGCACCGGCACGTAGGGGTATTGCCTCTGGGCGGCATCGACGATGCTGGTATAGGGCCCATCCAACAGCACTGCCGCGACCGGTTTTTCCGCCGCCAGCCAAATTGCCAGACCAGTGCCAAGCGATTCACCCCACAGCAAGGTGCGATCAGGGGAAACGCCCCGCTGCCGCAATTCCGCCAACCCGGCTCGGGCGTCCAGCATCAGCCCCATCTCGGTGGGGGAGCCAGCATTGCCGCCGTAGCCGCGATATTCCAGCAGCAACACCCCCCAGCCGCGCTCCTGCATGGCTCGCAGCCGTCCGGCACGATGCGCGATGTTGCCAGCGTTGCCGTGCAGCAGCAGCACCGTGAACCCGTCCGGCCGCGGCGGCGAGACGTACCAGGCCAGCAGGGACAGGCCGTCATCCGTGGGGATATGCAGCACCGCGACATCCGCCAGACCGGCACGCACAGGGTCCGGCACGCTGGTGTCCGGGATAAATAGCAGTCGGCGCTGGAAGGCGTACAGCCCCGTCAGAACGAGTATATAGAGGAGCAGCGGGGTCCCGGCCGCCCACGTCAGCCAGTGCATGTCAGCCCAAGAACCGTTCGAGCCACGACAACGGGTCGTACCAGCGGCCGATCTGCCCCTTCGATCCCCACTGCATCATCGCCGGGCACCGGGATTACCGCCAGCGTAAACCCCTCGAAGAACATTGGTCACTCCTTATCGCTGACGCGCTCATACGCCACGACGTTTAACCCGATCCCGGCTTCGCGCCAGTCCGGGGTCGCGAAGGCGGCGCGCATGGCGGGCACTGTGGCTTGGCTGGTGGCGTCCTGGGTGAGCAATGCAAGCACTACCCGACGGAAAGGGGCGGTTCGGGCGCGTATCCGGGCCAGGGTTTCGTCGGGGCCGACGATCAGCAGGGGCAGGGCAAGGGGAGCCTCCGTCCCGAAGGCCCCAACGATACCGGCCCCATCGTTGCCGCGCGGAACCAGCACCACGCCGTCTTTCGCCAAGGCAGCGGCGGCCATCGCGGTGGCTCGGGCGGGCTGCATGGTTTCCGGGCGCAGCGCCAGCCCGGCGATCGAGGCTGTCTGCACCGCGAATATGCCGGCGAGTACAAGCCGCCCTGGGTGGGCACCCGCGACCAGCAAGGCGACGAAGGGCGTGGCGAAGGACAGATAGCGGAGTTCGATGGGGGTGTTGTTGAAAACGATCCCCAGTGCGAGGAGGCCGAGCGGTGTGGCGAGCGCGGCGGCTGTTAAAAACACGCGTATTTTGGGTGTCGCGATGCGCTGCCAGCGTCGAATCATTAAAGCGGTCAGAGCCACGAGGCCGAACGCCAAGGTGCCGGTTACCGCCGGGCGGGCGGTGTCGGACACATATAATGGTAGCCCACCCGACAGGTTCGCGGCGCCGTACCGCGCCATCCGAACCAAGGCCGGCAGCAATTCGAAGGGCGGGAACTGCCCGGTTCGGCTGGTCCTTTGGGCGAGGAAGAACCATGCGGCGATCAGGACGGGCGGCAGGAATCCGGCCCCCAATTTTACCGTCATGCCGGGGGAAGGCCCACCATCCATGGCTTTCCGTGTGCCAACATCGCAAGTCGTGGATGGTGGGCCTTCCCCCGGCATGACGGTAAACACAACAAGTGCCGCCCCCCCCACAAATACCGCCAGATAATTCGTCGCCACCGCGGCCCCAAGCAACGCCCCCCCCAGAAGCCGACGCCCCGACAGCGCACCGACTATCCCGACCAGCGTCAGCAACTGCGCCAAGGCAAAACCCCGAGCGATAGCGCCGGTGTAGGCGAATCCGTAGCACCCGAACGTCAGCAGCATCGCCAGCGGTACCGAAATCCCACACCGTCGCGCGATTGGCCCCACGGTGGCCAAGGCACCCAGGCTGCACACCACTGACAGCAACCGAACCGCGAACAGCCTGTCGCCCACGATCCAGCGCCAAACCGCCACAGCCCAGAAATACAGCGGCGGGTGCACGTCCGTGCGCCGCAGATCCTCCGCGATCGTGGCCAGCCCGGCGTGCCCTGCCTGAACACGAATGACATCGGCGGCCGGAAACGCTGCCTCCGGCCAGATGGGGCGGGGCGTGCCGGACGTCACGAACATTGTGTACTGCTCGTCGTACTCCGCCCCCCGGTGCCAGGCGGCGGCGGTCAGCACGATAGCGGCCAGCAACAAAACCATGCAGCGGGCCAAGAAATCTTCGCGGGCGTTAACCAAGGATTAACCTTTCCAGGTGCACAATCCCAGCCTACCGATCAAAGGTTAACGAATTGCCCTATGTTTGACGTCGCGCAGACCTTTTTTTCGTCCCGCACCCGCCCCGAATTCTCGGTGGTGGTCCCGGCCTTCAATGAGGCCCCGAGTCTGGCCGTGTTCCACGCCCGATTGCGTTCGGTCATGGACAAGCTTGGCGCGTGGGAGGCGATCTATGTCGATGACGGCAGCACCGACGGTACGCGGGCGGTGATCGAGGCCCTGCGCGGCGGCGATTCCCGCGTCGCGGTGCTCGCCCTTTCGCGTAACTTCGGCAAGGAAATCGCCACCACCGCCGGTCTGGATCACGCCTCGGGGGACGCGGTGATCGTGATCGACGCCGATCTGCAGGACCCGCCGGAGACGATCCCCGCTTTGGTTGCCGCCTGGCGGCAGGGTTTCGACATGGTCAACGCCCAACGCCGGGTACGAGAGGGAGAAACCCGCTTGAAACGCGCCAGTGCCCACATGTTTTACCGCCTGATGCGTCATGCCGGCCGGGTGAAATTGCCGGCAGACACAGGCGATTTTCGGCTCATGAGCCGCCGTGTGGTCGATGCCGTGGCGCAGTTGCGCGAGCAGCACCGGTTCATGAAAGGCCTGTTCGCCTGGGTCGGTTTCCCCACCACCACCGTGCTGTACGATCGAGCGCCCCGGCACGCGGGGGAGACCAAATGGAACTATTGGCGGCTATGGAATTTCGCCCTTGAGGGCATCACCAGCTTTACGGTTATGCCGCTGAAGGTCGCTACCTACCTCGGTCTGGTCGTCGCACTGCTGTCGGTGATCTACGGGGTGGAGGTGGTGGTGAAGACCTTGATCCGGGGCAATGAGGTCGCTGGCTACCCCAGCCTGATGACGGTGATGCTGTTCCTCGGTGGGGTTCAGTTGGTGACATTGGGCGTAATTGGGGAGTACCTCGGCCGAATCTTCAACGAGACCAAACGCCGGCCGCTCTATTTGGTAGAGCACTATGCGTCCAGCAGCTCGCGGGTCGACGCAGCGGAATGATCCGCCTGGTGGCCATGATGCTGCTGCTGGCGTTGCCGTCCTGGGCACAGCCGCCGGAGAGTCGGTTGGCGCTGTTGCGGCACGGCGTGAATATCACCGGCTGGTTCCGCTACCCCGTTAGCCGCGTCCCAGTGGCCCTCGCGCGCTGGATGACCGACGCGGCCATGGCGGACCTGCATCGCGCCGGGTTCGGTTTCGTGCGCCTGGCGATGGACCCCGCCGTGTTGGAGTCCCCAGGAGTACTCGATGTCGCGGTCGCCGCCGTGTGCCGGTTGCAACGCCAAGGTCTGGCGGTGGTTGTGGACGCTCATACGGAAGGCTGGTACCTGGAAACCAGCGCGATGGATCGCGCCCGCCTGCACGACTTCTGGCGCACCATGGCCTCAGCCCTGCGCCGTTGCGAACCGAACCTGACCTTCCCTGAAATTCTGAATGAGCCTGTCTTCCCTGTTGACACCGCCGGCTGGGCCGCATTGCAGCACGCGATTCTGAGCGATATTCGCGTCGCGCTGCCGGATAGTACCATCGTGCTGACCGGGCAGGACTGGGGCAGCATCCGTGGGCTACTGGCCTTGACCAGGGAAACTGACCCGAATGTCGTCTACAGCTTCCATTTCTACGATCCGCCGGAGCTGACGTCGCTCGCCGCGTATCGTGCCAACCTCGATCGAGCCGCGCTCGCGCGGTTGCCATTCCCGGTGACTGATCGAATGGCGTGCGAAGCAACTGCCACGGCGAATCCCGCGACCGCCGACCTGATGCGTTACTACTGCGGCATGGGATGGAACCAGGCCGCCATCGGGCAGCGCATTGAGGCCGCCGCGTCCTGGGCGCGGAACAACCGTGTTGCTTTACTGGCCGGGGAGTTCGGGGCCTCCTCCGCCCTGAACCCCGCCGCTCGAATGGTCTGGCTGAGCACCGTGCGTCAGGCGCTGGAAGCATCCGGGATCGGTTGGGCGTTGTGGGGCTATGACGACATCATGGGTTTCGCGGTGCCGCGTCCGCCAGTCGCCAGACCGGTACTGGACGATAACGTCCTCCAGGCACTGGGCCTGTCCCGCGTGCGATAACACCGCGTGTAACGGAACGAAACAGTATGTACAAAAAATGCCCCCGGCTTTTGGCCGGGGGTAAGTATACAGGGAGGCTTCACGTCTGGGAGACGTAGGGATCAGAGACCCCCTTCCAGCCCATCGGGCTGAAAAACTGGCGGCAGAGCCACCGTATTCGGTGAAAGGAACTTAGGCCGGTCGGTGGAATTGATCTATCGCCAATTCCCGGTAGCGGCCATGCCGATCATGCATGGCACGCGACAACACATTCGCGAGAGGCACGGATGCGCGATTGTTGCATGCGGGACGTAATGAACGCCCATGCTGAATCCGAAATGGACTAGTGAATCTCCGCCAGGCGCGCGAGCAGGAAGTCACGGAAGACGGCGACGCGTTTCGAGTTGCGAAGCTCCTCCGGATAGACAAAATACACGTCTACCTTAGGACCCTTCAGGTCCGTCAGGATGCGCACGAGATCGGGATTTTCCGCCATCGCCCAGTCAGGCAAGGCGCCGATGCCCAATCCGGAGCGGATCGCCAACAACACCGCGTGCACGCTGTTGACGTCCAGCAGCGCGCGCCTGGGATTGCCCGGCCGGCGACCGGCTTCGGCCAACCAGTTGACCTCTTCGACCGGCGGATGGTGCTGCCCGAACAGAATGAGCTTGTGCTCGTCCAGGTCCTCGGGCCGCTGCGGCACGCCGTACTTCTTGAGGTACTCTGGCGACGCGCAGACGTGCCAGTGCATGGTCATCAGATGGCGCTGTACCAGATCGGGCTGCTTCGGTGGGTGCATGCGGATGGCCACATCCGCCTCCCGCATCGCCAAATCCAGCTCGGAATCGTCCAGCAGCAGCGACACCGACACATCCGGATAGGCTTCGAGGAAGCCTTGCAATCGCGGCGCCAGCCACGACGAACCGAAACCCACGGTGGTGGTCACCTTCAACCGGCCCGCGGGTTTCTCCTTCGACTCGGTCAGTAGCGCCTCGGTCATCGCCAGTTTGGCGAACACCTCCCGCACGGTACGGTTCAACGCCTCGCCTTGCTCGGTCAGGATGAGGCCGCGCGCATGGCGATGGAACAGCGGCACCTGGAGGTTCTCCTCCAGTGCGGAAATCTGCCGTGACACGGCGGACTGGCTGAGGTTCAGCGTGTCGCCCGCATGCGTGAAGCTTCCAGCTTCGGCCACCGCGTGAAACACGCGCAGCTTGTCCCAGTCCATGACTCAGCCTTTCCCTGGGCCGGTTCATGCCGGCCAACCGTCTCGAGCGTACCCGAGGCAGTGTAATATAATACAAGATTATCCGAGTCTTGTGGCGGGAATGGGGCCAATCCGCCAAAAAATTGCTAATCCGCCGCCAGTGCCGGCGCGTGCTCGTGCTCCGCCAGCCATTTTTCGGCCTCCAACGCCGCCATGCAGCCGGTTCCGGCCGCCGTGACGGCCTGGCGGAACAGCTTGTCCTGCACATCGCCGGCCGCGAACACGCCTTCGATCGAGGTACGGGTGCTACCCGGTGTGGTCTGGATATAGCCGTCCTTGTCCATCGCGAGCTGGCCTTGGAACAGTTCGGTCGTGGGGCTGTGGCCGATCGCGATGAACACGCCGTCCACCGCCAGATCGTTCAATGCACCCGTGACCGTGTCGCGCAGGCGCACGCCGGTGACGCCCTCCGGTGTGCCCCCGGCCAGGATGTCGTCCACCGCGCTGTTCCACAGCACGCCGATCTTCGGGTTGGCGAACAACCGCCCTTGCAGGATCTTCTCCGCCCGCAGCGAGTCGCGGCGATGAACCAGGGTCACGTGTTCGGCGTGGTGCGTCAGATAGAGCGCTTCCTCCACCGCCGTGTTGCCACCGCCGACCACGGCGACGTTCTTGCCGCGATAGAAGAACCCGTCGCAGGTGGCGCAGGCCGACACGCCGCGGCCTTGCAGCCGCATCTCGGCCTCAAGACCGAGCCATCGGGCCTGTGCGCCGGTTGCGACGATGACGGAGTCGGCGAAGTACACATCGCCCGAATCGGTTTCGCAGCGGAAGGGTCGTTTGGAAAGGTCTGCCCGCGTGACGATGTCGTTGACGATATTGGTGCCGACGTGACGGGCCTGCGCCTCCATCTGCTCCATCAGCCAGGGGCCTTGGATAACGTCGGCGAAACCTGGGTAGTTTTCGACATCGGTAGTAATCGTGAGCTGGCCGCCGGGTTGCAATCCGGCCACCAAAATGGGTTCCAGATTGGCGCGGGCGGCATAGATAGCCGCCGTGTAGCCGGCGGGGCCGGCGCCGATGATGAGAACGCGGGTGCTGTGTGTATTTGCCATGCTCGCAGCATATTCCCAGGCGGTTTGCCTAGGAAGGGGTGGCGCACCCGGCGGATTGGCGCGACACTCCCGGTGTTGCAGAAGAGCACGCCATGTCAGGCATCGCCCAGAAAGTCCCCAACAGAGCCTTGATCACGCTCTGCGTCATGCTGGGTAACCTGATGCAGTCGCTGGACGCGTCAATCGCCAACGTCTCGTTACCTTACATGCAGGGCACGATGTCCACCAGCGCCGATGAGATCACGTGGGTGCTCACCTCCTACGTCATCGCCGCCGCGATCATGACGGCGCCAGTGGGCTGGCTGGCGGTGCGCTTCGGCCGCAAGCGCCTGCACGTGTTTTGCATGATCGGCTTTGTCATCGCCTCCATGATGTGCGGTGCCGCCGACTCGCTGGAACAGATGGTCTGCTTCCGCTTCTTGCAGGGCATCTGCGGCGCGGCTCTGATACCCCTGTCGCAGGCCACCATGCTGGACATTTACCCGTTCGAGAAACGCGCTCAGGCGATGGCCATTTTCGGCATGGGCGTCATGGTAGGCCCGATCACCGGCCCGACCCTCGGCGGGTATCTGACCGAGGTGTACAACTGGCGCTATGTCTTCTACGTCAACCTGCCGTTCGGCATCCTGGCGATCACCGGCCTGCTGATCTTCCTGCCGAAGGCAGCCCCTCGCACCGAACTGAAATTCGACTGGACCGGCTTCGCGGTGCTGGCAATGGGCGTCGGCGCGTTGCAACTCATGCTCGACCGCGGCCAGAAACTGGACTGGTTCTCTTCGCGCGAAATCGTCATCGAGGCGGTTCTGGCCGGCCTCGGCTTATATCTGTTCGTCGTTCACATGTTCACCGCCGAGCGGCCGTTCCTGCCGCCCGGCCTGTTCACGGACCGCAACTTCGCTTGCGGCGTGAGCATGGTGTTCTTCACCGCCACGGTGATGTTGGCCAGTTCCGCGCTGATGGCCCCCTACCTGGAGAGCCTTGCCGGCTACCCGGTGGACACTGCCGGCTGGTCGATGGCGCCACGCGGTTTCGGCACCGCGATCGGAATGCTGACCGCCAGCCGCATCGCTGCCCTGGTCGACCACCGCTTGGTGATGGCTTCCGGCCTGATAACGTTGGGACTCGCGCTGAACGCCATGAGCTATTGGACCCCCGACGTGTCGCAGCACCAGATGATGCTGACCTTGATGCTGCAGGGTTTCGCCATCGGCCTGGCGAACAATCCGATGACGGTGATGGCGTTCACTACTCTGCCGACGCATTTGCGCGGCTTTGCCACATCGTTGCAGGCGCTGTGCCGCAACCTCGGCCAGGCGGTGGGCGTGTCGGTGACCTCGCTGATGTTGGTGCGCAACACGCAGACTTCGCACGCCGATATCGTCGCTGGCATCACGCCGTTCGACCGGGTGTTGCAGAGCGGCGATACGGTGTCGCACGTGCTGGATCCGGCCACCCGGCATGGCGCGGTGGTACTGGACCAGATGGTCAACCATCAGGCTCAGATCGTGGCCTTCAGCAGCGACTTCCGCATCATGGGACTGGTGGTGGTGCCGTCGCTATTGTTGCTGCTGGTGATGCGCCGGCATGTGCGGCCGGCCCCGCAAACCGCCGCGGGGGATGATTAGAGCGTGCCTTATGTCCGATAACCCGCCGGTCAAGCACAGGGCGCTGATCACCGCTTCGGCCATGCTGGCCATGCTGATGCAAACGCTGGACTCCACCATCGCCAACGTCGCGTTGCCCTTCATGCAGGGCAGCATGTCGGCCTCCCGCGATGAGGTGACATGGGTTCTGACCTCCTACGTTATCGCCGCCGCCATCATGACCGCACCGGTGGGGTGGCTGGCGGTGCGATTCGGCCGTAAGAAGCTGTTCATCGGCTGTATTGCCGGATTCACTCTGACCTCAATGCTATGCGGCGCGGCGCAAACGCTGGAGCAATTGGTCGCGTTCCGGCTGCTGCAAGGCATGTGCGGCGCCGCCTTGGCGCCTTTGTCGCAGGCGACGATGCTGGACATCTACCCGTTCTCCCGCCGAGCCCAGGCGATGGCGATCTTCTCCATGGGCATCACCATGGGCCCGATCATGGGGCCGACCTTGGGCGGATATCTGACCGACCTGTATAGTTGGCGCTGGGTTTTCTACGTGAACCTGCCGTTCGGCATTCTGGCTGCCGTCGGCCTGGCGATCTTCATGCCGGACGTGCCGGCGAAACCCGAGTTGCGGTTCAGTTGGTACGGCTTCTCGATGCTCGCGCTGGGCGCGGGGTCGTTGCAGATGATGCTGGACCGGGGCCAGGAGCTGGATTGGTTCACCTCGCGGGAGATTTGGATCGAGGCGGTGACGGCAGCACTCGCGTTCTATTTGTTCCTTGTGCACATGTTCACGGCGGACAAGCCGTTCCTGTCGGTGGCGTTGTTCAAGGACCGGAATTTCGCGTCCGGCATGATCATGGTGTTCTGCATTTCGTCGGTGATGATGTCGACGGCGGCGCTGTTGGCGCCCTATCTACAAAATCTCGCCGGCTACCCGGTCTACACGGCGGGCATCGCCATGTCGCCGCGCGGCTTCGGCATGATCGGTTCCATGTTCCTCGCCAGCCGGCTCGGCATGCGGGTCGATCAACGTAAGATCATGGCGGTGGGACTGCTGGTCCTGGGCGGCGCGATGTATGAAATGAGCACCTGGACCCCCGACGTCACGCAGACCGAGATGATGCTGTCGCTGGTTGTGCAAGGCTTCGCCATCGGGCTGGTGTTCAATCCGATGTCGGTGATGGCCTACACCACGCTGTCCCCGGTGCTGCGCGGGGAGGGAACGGCGATGCAGTCGCTGGCCCGTAATATCGGTGCGGCTATTGGGATCTCCATCACCTCCGCCACCCTCACGCGCAGTATTCAGACCACGCACGCGGACATCGCGGCGGGGATCACGCCGTTCGACCGAGCGTTGCAGGCGGGCGATTACGCTGGCCGGGTGCTGGATCCGCTTACCCGCCACGGGGCGGCACTGCTGGATGAGATGATCAACCATCAGGCACAAATTATCGCGTTCAGCAACGACTTTCGTATGATGACGCTGACCGTCGTGCCGCCAATGCTGCTGCTTTTTCTGATGCGCCGGCACCAGCGGGCCTAGCGGCGCTGGGAACGACGTAGCAGCGGCCCTCTTTTCGGAGAATACCCATGTCCCGCCCGCCCTTACCCCCGTTCACCCACGATACCGCCGCGCAGAAAGCGCGTATGGCCGAAGATGCCTGGAACAGTCGCGATCCCGCGCGTGTGGCCCTGGCCTACACTCCGGACAGCCGCTGGCGAAACCGGGCGGAATTTGTCGAAGGGCGTGCCGCGATCGAGGCGTTCTTGACCCGCAAATGGCATCGGGAACTGGATTACCGCCTGATCAAGGAAGTCTGGGCCTTTCGCGACAAACGCATCGCAGTCCGGTTTGCCTATGAATGGCACGACGACAGCGGCCAGTGGTTCCGTAGTTACGGCAACGAAAACTGGGAATTCGACGGCGAAGGCCTCATGCGCATCCGCATTGCCAGCATCAACGATGTTCCGATCGCGGAGAGCGAGCGCAAATTCCATTGGCCGGCCGGGCGGCGCCCCGACGATTATCCTGGCTTGTCAGATCTCGGATTGTAAGGAGGCAACGATATCCAGCATCGCGGCGGCCCGCCGGGCTTCCTGCATGTGCTGAATGAGCACACCCTGGCATTCGTAAGTCGGGCAAAACCGGTGGTAGGCCATTCTCTCACCGTCACGGCCCATGCCGGCCGTCGTTGACCTGCGTGCGCCCGATTGGGGGTCAGTTTGGTACGAATCCGGTCATATTTTGCACCGAGGGCACCGAGGCAGACAAAGCCATCGAGGGCCTCAGAGCGCCGCCGTACGGCCCGCCATCGGAGACTGCCTTGTGACGACAAGCACGATCCGCTGGCTGATGCCCTCGGCGGCCCTCTGTGGCTTTGTCTGCCTCGGTGCCCTCGGTGCGAAACCTTTCGGGCGCTCGAAAAGCACGAGCGCCGGGTCGTTCTCCCGAGCAAGCCAATGGTGAGTTTCCAAGCGGGCCGACCGGTGAAGCAGCGCGACCTCCGCATAGCTGAACCGGAAGCGGCGGTCGCACGCCTGCGCGTTCGTCCCGAGACCGTCGGTGCGGTAGGCGACGCGGAGCGGTTGAGAAGGATATCCGGTCGTCACGATCCGGTTGACCGAACCGGCGCCCTTGGTATCCCGCACGAAATAGTAGAATATCGAGCAGCCCGATCTTGTCCGACCACACCACCCGGTCCTGCGGATTACCCGAGCAGACCACGCCGACGCTCGGGCTGCCGATGCTGAAGGGCGCCAACGCGTCGAGGATGACGATGCCGTCCAGTCACAAGCGCCCGTAACGAACGCGTTATACGGACCTCCGTTGGAACCTGCTCTCCGAACCTCGCCAACGCGCCATGACGGCGTTGCTCGGCCGTGCATCGGTCTCAACATAACCGCGCATTCGTGAGATGCGTTGACGTCTTCCGATCGCCGACCCAGTTTGCGCCGATGAGCCAGGACCGATTCGTGTGACTGTCGCGACCGTAGGCCAGGCCTTGCGTCGGGGCGCCGTGGTTCTGCGGGAGGCCGGCATCGAGAGCCCAGCGCGGGAGGCCCGCCTGCTGCTGGCGCATGCCCTGAACCGAACCCAAGCCGACCTGCTGCGGGCGCCAGCCGCCGAGGTCGACGCAACGCTGTTCGACGCGCTGCTGGTTCGCAGGGCGGCCCATGAGCCGATGGCCTATATCCTGGGGCGGCAAGGGTTCTGGAGCCTGGATTTCCTGGTTTCCCCCGCCACCCTGATCCCTCGGCCGGATTCGGAAACCATCGTGGAGGCCGCGCTGGAACGCCCGCCGCCGGCGCGTGTACTGGACCTCGGCACAGGCACCGGATGCCTGCTGTTGTCGGTCCTGCACGAGCGTCCGGACGCCTTCGGCATTGGCGTCGACCTGGCCCCCGAAGCGGTTGCGCTGGCCCAGCGCAACGCCAAATGTCTGGGGCTGGCATCGCGCGCCGCGTTTCTGTGCGGCGACTGGGCCGCGGCGCTGAACGGGCGGTTCGACCTGATTCTGAGCAACCCACCTTACATAATGAGCACGACGATCCCACATTTGATGCCGGACGTCAGCCGGTACGAACCCAGTAGGGCGCTGGACGGCGGTGCCGACGGGTTGGATGCATACCGCGCGATCGTTCAGGCCCTTCCCGACCTGCTGACGTTATGCGGATCGGCCGTGCTGGAACTGGGGATAGGGCAGGGGTCGGCAGTTGCCCTCCTGGCCAAGGCGGCAGGCTTCAGCGCCTGTTTCCGCCCCGATTTGGCGGGAATCGAGCGCGCGATCATTCTTGCACGGGATTAGGCTGCAAAATTAACCATTGGCAGGGGGGCGCCTGGGCGTTACGGTGCCTCTGATGGCTGGACTCGCCGCGAAGTGGCGGAGTCCCGGTGTGAGGCCGATTTGAGGGCCCAGGCACCAGCCAGCACCAACGCCGGTGGATATCTTGGCTAGCTTGGGGAAGTGCCCTCATCGGCATATGACCTTGGGGCAGTCTCACGATTGTGCCTCAGCATACCCCCAGGTTCGCCCGCAACGGGAAAGCACGACGGCAGAACCATGAACATGAAACGCATGCGTGGCCGCAATCATCGCTCTGGCGGTGGAGGCGGCGGAGGTGGCGGCGGCGGCGGGGCAAGCACGAACATCCGGCACACTGCCGGCGGCAATGTTCCGCTGAACCGCAACCACGTTTTCGACAGCAACGGTCCGGACATTCGCCTGCGCGGCACCTCGCAGCAGTTGTTCGAAAAATACCTCCAGCTCGGCCGGGACGCGACCAGCAGCGGCGACCGGGTTCAGGCGGAGGGCTACTTCCAGCACGCGGAACACTATTTCCGTATCCTGAACGCGATGAATCAGGCCGCGCAGCAGAGCCAGCCCCAAGGGCAGCAGCAAGGGCAGCAGCCTGACGGCCGCGGCCCGCAGCATGGCGGCGGTCACCGCCAGCGCTACCAGCCCGACGAGAACGCGCCGGTCGCCGCCCCGGAAACCGAGGAAGCGGAAAACCGCACCCCGGGCATGGGCGATCAGCCGGAGGCCCGCGAAATCCTGATATCCGCGGCACCGCCGGAGGGGTGAGGGCGCTCGCCCCATGACGGAAGACCGGACCGTGTCCCCCGACCGAAGGGACGAAGACGCGGCGGAGGCGTCTCTCCGTCCGCGCAGCCTCGCCGAATTCACCGGGCAGAAGGCGTCTCGGGAGAACCTCGCGGTCTTTATTCAGGCGGCGAAGGGCCGGAACGAGTCGCTCGACCACGTGCTGCTGCACGGTCCGCCCGGCCTGGGTAAAACGACGCTCGCCCAGATCGTGGCGCTTGAACTTGGCGTGGGCTTCCGCGCGACCTCCGGCCCGGTGATCCAGCGCGCCGGCGATCTCGCCGCGATTTTGACAAACCTTCAACCCAGGGATGTCCTTTTTATAGACGAGATTCACCGCCTCCAGCCCGCGATCGAGGAGGTGCTGTATCCCGCCATGGAGGATTTTCAACTGGATCTGATCATCGGCGAAGGCCCGGCGGCGCGATCGGTGCGAATCGATCTGCCGCCCTTCACCCTGGTTGGTGCCACCACCCGGGCAGGGTTGTTGGCTACCCCACTGCGCGACCGGTTCGGGATCCCGCTGCGGCTGGTGTTCTACACCGCCGAGGAACTGCGCCTGATCGTGACCCGTGGCGCCCGGCTGCTGAATTTCGCGCTGACGGAAGATGGTGCCACCGAGATTGCCCGCCGCTCCCGCGGCACGCCGCGCATTGCCGGCCGCCTCCTGCGGCGGGTCAGGGACTTTGCCGCCGTCGCCGAATCGGGCCCGGTCGATCGCAAACTGGCCGACGCCGCGCTGACCCGGCTGGAAGTGGATCGGCTCGGCCTGGACGCGATGGACCGCCGCTATTTGCGCCGCATCGCCGAACACCACGCCGGCGGCCCGGTCGGAGTCGAAACGCTGGCCGCCGCGCTGGCAGAAGCGCGCGATACGCTCGAAGATGTGATCGAACCCTTCCTGATCCAGGAAGGCCTGATCTTGCGCACCAGCCGCGGCCGCATGCTGGGCGAACCCGGCTGGCGGCATTTGGACATAAAGCCGCCCAAGGGCGCCCTGGCGCAGATGGACCTGCTGCGCGATCAGATTGAGACCGGGGAACCGTAGGGGCGGGTGAATGATTGCTCATACGCCCTCCATCCCGATGGATGGCCGCCACCTGTACACGGTACGCGTCTATTATGAGGACACGGATGCCGGCGGCATCGTCTATCATGCCAACTACCTCCGCTTCGCCGAACGGGCGCGCACCGAAGCTTTGCGTGCGATGGGAATCCCACATGCGGAGATGGTCGAGCGATTTGGCCTAATGTTCGTGGTGCGGCGCATCGAAGTCGATTATCAGCGTGCCGCGCGGCTCGACGATTCGCTCATCGTGGTCACCGAATCGACCGAGGTCGGGGGCGCTTCGCTGGTGCTGCGGCAGGATGTGCGCGGACCGGCGGGATCCTGTGCCGTGCTGACAGTACGGCTGGCGTGCGTACGGCCGGGAGAAAACAAACCTGGACGGATACCGCCCCGCTGGCGCGCCGCGCTGACCGCGATGCGCGATGCCAGACTTGGGGAATCAATCGAGACGCGTGCCGCCCCGGAGGGCGGCCAGTAGGGGGTAGCAGTGGATCGGGCAGTTGACGCGGTAAACCTGGCATCGGCCGGCAGCGAAATCTCGCTGGTGGGTCTGTTCCTGCAAGCTGACATCGTTGTGAAACTCGTGATGCTCGGCCTGATCGGAGCGAGTGTCTGGGTGTGGGCAGTGGTGTTTGAAAAATGGACCAGTCTGCGCCGGGTCGGCGCCGCCGCGGACGGGTTCGAGGACCGGTTCTGGTCCGGCGGCAGTCTGGACGAGCTGTTCGACGACGAAGGCAGCAGCCCAACCCATCCCATGGCCGCGGTGTTTGGCGCCGCGATGGGGGAATGGCGCCGCTCCGTCCGTGTTGCCGGCGCGGATATCTCCCACACCAGCGTGCGCGACCGAATCGATCGCGCCATTACCGTGACGGTGCAGCGGGAGATGGACCGAATGGAACGCTGGATGGTGTTCCTGGCGTCGGTCGGCGCGACCGCCCCTTTCGTCGGGCTGTTCGGCACCGTCTGGGGCATCATGCGGTCGTTCTCGGCCATCGCGGCCATGCACAACACCAACCTGGCCGTCGTCGCCCCAGGCATCGCCGAGGCGCTGTTCGCCACCGCCATCGGTTTGGTCGCGGCGATCCCAGCGGTGCTGGCCTACAACAAGATCAGTACCGACCTTTCCCGTTTCGCCGGCCGGCTGGAAGCCTTCGGCAGCGAGTTCAGCGCGATCCTGTCCCGCCAAAGCGAAGAACGGGCCTGACCGATGGCCGGATCCCTTATCGGTGGGCGGGCAGGTCGGCGGGCTCGGTATCGCCCGCTGGCCGAGATCAACGTCACGCCGCTGGTCGACGTCATGTTGGTGCTGCTGATCATCTTCATGGTGACGGCGCCGCTCATGACCTCCGGCGTGCCGGTCGACCTGCCCAAAACCAACGCCCAGCCGATCAACAACGACAGCGAGCCGCTGACCGTCTCGATGAACGCGGAGGGCAAGATTTTCCTGCAGGACCAGGAAGTGACGGTCGATGACCTGGTGCCCAAGCTGCAGGCGATCGCCAAGAACAATCCGGAACGGCGCATCTTCGTGCGCGGCGACAAGGACATCGCTTACGGCAAGATCATGCAGGTGATGGGCACCATCACGCAGGGCGGCTTCACCAAGGTGGCGCTGCTGGCGGAGCAGACGGCCGGGCCGCGACCCGCCGCGAAGCCGGCTGCTCCCACAGCCGGCCGGCCGAAGGGCTGACAGCCGCCATGTTGCAACAGGTGCTGCGCGGCGTAACCGGACGCAGTCCCCGCGGCGAGGGCCTGGATCCCGCGTTGCGCAAGGGCGGCGCGATCTCGGCGGTCGTTCATGTTACGATCGTCGTGCTGATGCTGTTGCACCTGGAGTTCTCCCGTAAACCCGAACCGGAGCCTGAGGAGCAGGCCGTGGCGGTCGTGTTCCAGGGGACGGAGGCGAATTCGATGAAAGCGGATGCGGCCGCGCCCGTGCCCGCGCCATCGAAAGAAACCGCGCCACCGGCGCCGCCGGTGACGACCCCGCCGAAGCCGCAGCCGATCGAGGCCCCGCCGCCTCCACCACCTCCGCCGCCTCCGCCGCCGCAGACGGTGCAGGCCCCGGCCCCGCCCACGCCGACACCCGAAACACCGCCGCCGCAGACGCCGGAGCCGACACCGTCGCCTCTGCCGCCGCCCCCTGTCGCGCCACCGACCCCGCCGCAGCCGACGCCCCCGAAGCCGGAACCGCCGTTGCCGCTACCGCCGCCACTGGTTCCCCCGCCACCGGCGCCGCCCAGCCATACGTCGCAGCCGAACCCCACGAAAAGCGCCGTGCCGGATAGCGACGAGGTCGACAATACGCTTGAAAAGCTGCGCCAAAGGGCAAAACAGACGCAGCCGCCGAAAGCTCGGCCCAATCCAGCAGCCGGCGGTAACCCGCAAGGCGGTGGCAGCCCGCTGGGCAATGATACCGCCGCGCTATCGGCCGCGCAGCGCGGCGCGATTGGCGAACACGTGCGGGAATGCTGGACCAAGGACGCTGGCGCCCTGGATGTGGATAAGCAGAGGGTGCTGCTGACGGTCGAAACCGACCCCACCGGCATCGCCCGCAAGGCCGAGGTGTCGGGTGAAGATTTGGCAAGAATGAGCGATCCGAGGTTCCGCGCCTTCGCGGAGCGTGCGATACGCGCCGTTATGGATGTGCGCTGCGCGAATCTGCCGCTTCCCGGGAATATGCTGGGGAAGACCAATGTGCTGACGTTCAGGTTTACCCCGTGAAGAAGCGATGACAGCGTTGCGCCACGACCGACAGATATGGAACACCGCGCCATGATTCACCTCCCAAGCCTCAGTCTGCGCCGCCGCGATTTGTTGGTCTCCGCTGCCAGTTCGTTGATCGTCGCTGCCAGCCCCGAGGTCGTGCGTGCGCAGACGTTGCCCGCGCCGGCAGGCCAGCCGGGTGGTCCCGGCCAGAGCGCGGTGATCGACGTTTCCAGAGCGCGGGTGGAACCAATTCCGATCGCGATTCCTGATTTGGGCGGAAGCGACGGCGTCTCCTCGCAGCTCGGACGCGATATCGCGGGCGTGATTTCCGCCGATCTGGCGCGCTCCGGCCTGTTTCGCGTGATCGATCCCGCGGCGTTCATCCAGGCCGGACCGTCGCGCGGCGACGTGCCTAACTTCCAGAACTGGAAACCAACCGGTGCCCAGGCACTGGTCACGGGCAAGACCGAGGCGCAAGGCGGCGGCAACGTCCGCGTCGAGTTCCGCCTGTGGGACATCCTGCCACAGGCGCAGATTCAGGGCACCGCCTACACCACGTCGCAGGCCAACTGGCGCCGCATCGCGCACATCATGGCGGACGTGATCTACGAACGCCTGCTGGGCGAGAAAGGGTATTTCGACACCCGCGTCGTCTATATCGGTGCCACCGGCCCACGCGACCGCCGCACCAAACGGCTCGCGATCATGGATCAGGACAGCGAAAATAATCGTTTTCTGACAGACGGCTCTTGGCTCGTCCTCACACCGCGCTTTCATCCGACACAGGATAAGATTGCGTTTATGAGCTACGCGAATAATCGCCCCAGGGTTTACCTGTTCGACCTCGGCAGCGGGCGGCAAACGGTGCTGGGCGACTTCAACGGTATGACGTTCGCGCCGCGCTTCGCCCCGAACGGGGGTAGCGTGGTGATGGCAGTGACCAACGGTGGTGGATCCGATATCGTGGCGACCGACCTTGGTGGCCGAGGCGTGCGCAAACTAACCGATTCCGGGGCCATCGACGTCAGCCCATGCTTCAGCCCGGACGGAACACAGATCGCTTTTGCATCCGATCGCGGCGGGGATCAGCAAATTTACGTGATGGGGGCCGATGGTGGTGGTGCAAAGCGGATCAGCTTTGGCTCAGGCCGATACGCAACGCCGGTCTGGTCGCCGCGCGGCGATCTGATCGCGTTTACCCGCTACGGCGGCGATGAGAGCGATTTCACCATCGGTGTCATGCATCCTGACGGCTCGGGGGAGCGGATTTTGTCGACTGGCTGGCTGGTCGAAGGGCCAACGTTCGCGCCAAATGGCCGGGTTTTGATGTTTTGGCGGGAAACCCGCGGCCAGGGCGCGCGCGGGGTTGGTTTCACGTCCCGCCTCGTGTCAGTCGACATCACCGGCTTTAACGAACGCGTGGCGCCGACCCCGACCGATGCTTCGGACCCGGCATGGTCGCCGCTGTTGGCATAAGCCCGAACCTGGAACGTCATCGGGTGAGATCATGGAAGGAATGTTCGGCGTATTCTGTCGCAACCGCTTGACCAAAAAGGGTAAAACAAGCTAAGCGCCTGCATGGACGAGCGTGGCGTCACGAAGGCGCTGCGTCGACTCGGCTATCAATCGCTTGCACCCCATCCAGGGACAAAAAAGATGAACATCAAGATCCTCGGCGCCTTCGCCGCCGTCGCCCTGCTGGCGGCGTGCGCTCAACAAGCTGACACCACGGCCGGTGGCGGCAAAGTCAACAGCATCGTTCCGGGCAGCCAGGAAGACCTGGTCGCGAACGTTGGCGATCGCGTCTTCTACGATTTCAACAAGTCTGTTGTGCGAGCCGACGGTAAGGCGACCCTCGACAAGCAGGCTGCCTGGTTGAAGCAGTATGCCAGCAACAACGTGCAGATCGCGGGCAACTGCGATGAGCGTGGCACCACCGAATACAATCTCGCCCTCGGCCAGCGCCGTGCGAACGCAGCCGCTTCCTATCTGAAGGCCAAGGGCGTCGCCGCTGCTCGCATGACGACGATCAGCTACGGCAAGGATCGTCCGACCGCCATGGGCTCCAACGAGCAGGCTTGGGCGCAGAACCGCAACGCGACCACCTCGGTCCGTTGATCCCATTCAACCAGGGGGGCAGCCGCACCGGGCCGCTTACTTGGGTATGGGATTATGCTAACGGAGCCGGCGGCCTCAAGGTCGCCGGCTTTTTGTTATCCGACGGGGTTGGATGCCCCCTGGTGGTACGTAAGGAGTGGCTGCATGCGCATGTTGTCGATCGCAAGGTTGTCATTGGCTGCGACGCTGGTGCTGGGATTGCCGCAGCGCATGACCTGGGCACAGGTTGACAGCAGGGAAGGTATTGCCCTTCAAAATCAAATTTATCAGCTGCGACAGGAATTACAGGGATTACGCGATCAGGTCGGTCATGGAGGAGGAATTGTGGCCCCTGGAAGGCCTGGCCCGATGGCTTCGTCTTCGGGTAACGACATGGTTGCGCAGCTACTGACCCGTGTCGATGCGCTGGAGGATCAACTCCGTCAACTGCGTGGTCGTATTGATGAACTGCAAAACCAGGAGCAGCGGCAGAGCGCTGACCTGGGCAAGCGCATCGACGATCTCGCGTACCAGATGAATGGGCGCGCTGGCCCCGATGCGGTGCCCGCGCTGCCGAACGATGTCGCTGCACCGCCGGCGCCACCATTGACCCCACCGCCGTCCAACCAACCGCGCGTTCGTACACCGGAGGTGGCAATGCAGGAAGGCAACGCCGCATTGGCGCGCCGCGATTACCCAGCGGCAGAGCAGGCAGCACGGGAGGTTGTGGCCGCGAAAGCATCTCCGCGTGCCTACGATGGACAGTTGCTTCTGGCACAGGCCTTGTTTGGCCAGCGAAAATATTCGGAATCGGCGATCGCATTCGACGATGCTTATAAGCACTCCCGTAAGGGTGCTCATGCGCAAGATGCCCTGCTAGGGTTGGCGAATTCCCTCGTCGGCATCAATGAAAAGAAGGCAGCCTGCGGTACGCTGGATAAGCTGCGTGCGGAGTTCCCGCAGCCGCGAGCAGACTTGCGCGAAGGCATCGCCGCCGCTGGGCAACGAGCGGGCTGCAAGTGATCGTGCCGCGATGGATGACGCTGGCCTGATCGTCCGGTTCGGCGCCGCGATGGCGGCGCTGGGACCGTTCGAGCGGGCGCCGCGTCTTGCCGCTGGCGTCTCTGGCGGTGCAGACAGTATGGCGTTGGCGTTGTTGGCCGATGCGTGGGCTCGGGAGCGCGGAGGCAGCCTTCTGGCGTTGGTCGTCGACCATGGTTTGCGCGCTGAGTCGGCCGTTGAAGCAAAGCTCACGGTGTCTAATCTGGCCGCGCGTGGCATCGCCGCTCGGCTGCTGACCATCACCGATTTGATCAAAGGAGCAGCGATTGCTGTTCGAGCACGCGAGGCGCGGTATCGTGTGTTGACTGACGCATGCGGGCGGGACGGGATACTGCATCTGTTGCTCGGACACCACGCCGCCGACCAGGCGGAGACCGTGATGATGAGAATTCTCAGTGGCAGCGGTGGCCGGGGGCTCGCTGGTATGCCTGTGCTTACCGAGACGGGAAGCCTTCGCATCCTTCGGCCTTTGCTGGCCGAGCAGCCCTCGTCGTTGCGTGCCTATCTCCTTCGTAAGGATGTGTCCTGGGTGGAAGATCCATCCAACCGGGACCCGAGCGCGTTGCGAGCGCGGCTTCGTCGGCTTCGTGACAATCACGGGGCAGAAGCCGACGACACCAGATGCCTTGTCGACGCTGCGACCGCCGCGGGGCAACGACGGGCTGCGAACGACGTCATAATGGCACATGCACTGGCCGAAGGAGCGACTGTTAGGCCGGAGGGCTTCGCGTTGCTATCTCAGGGCCGGATCCGGCCCGAGGCACTGGCGGAGCTAATGCGAATGATCGCTGGCGCCGTCTTTTCACCTCGCATGGATCAGGTCGCTGCGATCGCTCCCGAACTCAAGCCGCGAACTATATGGGGTGTGCGTATCCTGGCGGCCGGCCGCCTCGGCGAAGGCTGGCTTGTGGTAAGGGAGGAAGCGGCCGTTGAACCGCCTGTCCCTGCCATCGATGGGGCACTCTGGGATGGTAGGTTCCGTCTCCACACATCGAATCCACTGCCAGCTGGCACGCTGATTGGCGCGCTGGGCGCAGCCGCCGCGAGGGTCCGGCAGCATACCGACCTGCCCGCCGCGGTCCTGCGTGTCATGCCCGCTCTATGGCGCCGCAATATTCTGGTAGCCGTCCCACATCTGCTCTATCCTGACGCCATGGCTTGCGAGGGGGGGTATAGGCTGGTGTTCAACCCGCCCCGTCCCCTGACCAGCGCGCCGTTTTTGCCCGCGTGACACCAGTTTCGACGGGAGAAAATGCGGGGAGGGGATGCGGGCGGTGGATCGACACCCTATGTTGGTACCAAGGCGCGTGGACGGTTCGTCCCGTCGGCGAATCAGGCATGGCGATTTTTCGCCTTACAAAGTGAGCGAAGTCAGATGAGCAATTTCGGCCGCAACCTGGCGCTGTGGGTGATCATCGCCCTGTTGCTGGTGGTGCTGTTCAACCTCTTCCAGCCGGGTGCTTCGCATACCAGCGCGATGCAGGTTGCGTATTCCGACTTCATCTCGGACGTGAATGGCGGTCGGGTGCGCGATGTCGTCATCCAGGGCCGCACGGTTACGGGCCAGCTCAACGACGGCCGCGCCTTCCAGACTTACACGCCGGAAGACCCGACTTTGGTGAAGTCGCTGACGGACAAGAACATCCGCGTCATCGCCAAGCCCGAGGACGACGGCGTCAATCCGCTGCTGCATTACGTCCTGTCCTGGCTGCCGATGCTGCTATTGATCGGCGTCTGGGTGTTCTTCATGCGCCAGATGCAGGGCGGCGGCGGCCGTGCCATGGGCTTCGGCAAATCGCGCGCCCGCATGCTGACCGAAAAGCAGGGGCGGGTAACCTTCGACGACGTGGCCGGGATCGACGAGGCCAAGCAGGAACTGCAGGAAATCGTCGAATTCCTGAAGGACCCGCAGAAGTTCCAGCGCCTCGGCGGCAAGATTCCCAAGGGCGTGCTGCTCGTTGGCCCCCCCGGGACCGGTAAGACGCTACTGGCTCGGGCCATCGCCGGTGAGGCGAATGTGCCGTTCTTCACCATCTCGGGTTCGGACTTCGTGGAGATGTTTGTCGGCGTCGGTGCATCGCGCGTCCGCGACATGTTCGAGCAAGGCAAGAAAAACGCCCCCTGCATCATCTTCATCGACGAAATCGACGCGGTCGGCAGGCATCGCGGCGCCGGCCTCGGTGGTGGCAACGATGAGCGCGAGCAAACCTTGAACCAGATGCTGGTGGAGATGGACGGCTTCGAGTCCAACGAAGGCGTGATCCTGATCGCCGCTACCAACCGGCCCGACGTGCTGGACCCCGCGCTGCTGCGCCCTGGCCGCTTCGATCGTCAGGTCGTGGTGCCCAACCCCGACGTGAACGGCCGGGAGAAGATCCTCCGCGTTCATATGAAGAAGGTGCCGATCGCATCCGACGTGGATCCCAAGGTCATCGCGCGCGGCACGCCAGGATTCTCCGGCGCCGATCTCGCGAACCTGGTGAACGAGGCCGCGCTGCTCGCCGCCCGCATGGGCAAGCGCGTTGTGGCGATGCTGGAGTTCGAGCACGCCAAGGACAAGGTGATGATGGGCACCGAACGGCGCTCGCTCGTCATGTCCGAAGCCGAGAAGAAGATGACCGCGTATCATGAAGGTGGGCACGCCTTGTGCGCGATGTATGAGCCAGAATGCGATCCGGTACATAAGGCGACCATCATCCCGCGCGGCCGGGCGCTCGGACTGGTCATGAGCCTGCCGGAGGGCGACCGCTACTCGAAGTCGAAATCCAAACTGCTGGCCGAGCTCACCATGGCGATGGGCGGCAGAGCGGCGGAGGAGATCATTTTCGGGGCCGACAAGGTGTCGAACGGCGCGTCCGGCGACATCAAGATGGCCACTGACCAAGCACGCCGGATGATCACCGAATGGGGCATGTCCGATAAGCTCGGCATGATCGCCTATGGCGACAACAGCCAGGAGGTGTTCCTCGGGCACTCCGTTACGCAGAGCAAGAACGTGTCGGAAGCCACGGCGCGCGAGATCGATGGGGAGATCAAGGCGATCATCGACCGAGCCTATGCCAAGGCCCGTCGGATACTCAGCGAAAACGTCGAAGAACTGCACCGCCTGGCGCGCGGATTGTTGGAGCATGAGACGCTCAGCGGCGACGAAATTCGTACGGTGCTGCGCGGCGAGCCGGTGATCCGCAAAGTTGTGGATGAGCCGGCCCCGGAAACCCGCCGTTCGTCGGTCCCGACTGCTGGCCGTCCCGCCACGCCGCCACCCTCTGGTGGAGCGGCACCGGCGCCACAGCCGGGGTGAACCGTCCTCCGGTTACCTGGGCCGGCCTGTCCCTCGAACGCCCACGGGTTATGGGCGTGCTGAATGTCACGCCCGACAGTTTCAGCGATGGTGGCGATCACGCGGCACGGGACGCAGCCATCTTCGCCGGAGTTGCGATGGCGGCCGATGGAGCCGATATCGTCGACGTCGGTGGGGAGAGTACTCGCCCGGGCGCAGCCGAGGTTCCTCCCGACATTGAGCGGCAGCGGGTCCTTCCGGTCATTCGGGCCTTGGCGGCGCGGGGATTATGTATTTCGGTCGACACGCGCAATGCCAGCACAATGGCGGCGGCACTCGATGCTGGCGCGACGATCGTCAATGACGTGTCGGGTTTGACCCACGATCCGCACGCGGCCAATTTAATCGCGCAACGTGGGTGCCCAGTGGTGCTGATGCACATGCGGGGCACACCGGCCACCATGCGGGATCGCGCACGTTACGCCGATGTGGCGGCCGAGGTCATAGCTGAACTGGAAGGCTGCCTAAGAGCGGCGGAGCGGGCGGGGATCCGGCGGGATGCCATTGTCCTCGACCCCGGTATCGGGTTTGCGAAGGATGCTGACCAATCGGTGGCCGTGCTGCGCGCCTTGCCGCGTTTCGCAGACTTGGGGCGCCCGCTGCTGGTCGGCGTGTCTCGAAAATCCTTTATCGGCGCGGCATCGCAGGAGGCTGACGCGCGACGAAGATTGCCAGGTTCCCTGGCGGCGGGATTGTTCGCGTTAGCCCACGGGGCGGCGATCCTAAGGGTGCATGACGTACGGGAGACAGTCCAGGCGATCCGTGTGTGGACAGTTCTGGCAGGCGGTTGAGATCAGGCGCCAAATACCATGCAGCGCTCGGTTGCCGGACGAAGTTTCGAGCAAAAACTACGGGCCTTGCTTTGGTTGGAGAATCCCCTGGTCCGCAGCCGCCATAAAGTCATGCCATCCCGTTCGATCGTCGTTATCGCGGGCTCGCGGCCTGCCAGAAGCGCGGGCACTTTCCTTTGAAGACGGCGCCATTCGCCCTTCGCCGCATGTTCGGAGTTGAAGGCTCCCAATTGGACCTGTGGACCGTGCCGCGTGGCTTTCAGCTGAGAAGCCGGCCGCGCCACGGACGGCGTCGCAGTCACGGTTTCGGCTAGCGAAGGGGCTGGCGTCGCCGGAACAGGTATCTCAAAGGGCGGCCTAACCGATGGTGCCGCGGGCAGGGGGGCCGAGGTTTGGGTCACCATAATCGTCTCGGTCGGTGCGGAGGGGACATTGACGACGGGTAGCGCCTCAGGCTGCGAAGCAACGACGGGCGGCGTTGCCGGCAACGCCGCTTGTTCTCCATTCGTCGAAGGCAACGGCACAGCGGCCGCTGAAGCGGGCTGGATGGGGTTGGCCGATGTCAGTGCGGTCCCTTGCCGGTAGGCTGCCATGGCCTGGCGGATCTCATTCGGGGGCAAATCCTGTTTCAGGACCTCAGCCGCCTCTGTCTCTCGCCCAGCCATGGTTAAAATCGCGGCGTAGTTGTGCCGCAACTTGGTCGGCGCCGTGCGATCGTTCGCCAGCGGCTCGATCAACCGCAGCGCGCCGGCGCTATCGCCGGTCATGGCTAACGACAGGGCCAGGTTTACCTGAACTGCCACATTGCCTGGATTGTCGTGCAGCACGCGCTGATAGTATTGGCGGGCCTCGAGGTGCTGCCCAAGGAGATCGAGGGCAATACCCAGATCGGTCAAGGCGCTGGCATTGCTTGCATCCGTGAGCAAAACATCGCGGAACAAACCCGCGGCCGCTGCCGGGTCGGTCGTCAGGCGAACACGGCCTAGCCCCAACTTGGCATGGGCAGACGCCGGATCACGCCGCATCGCATGTTCAAACGCGCCGACGGCATCGTCGTTTTGGCCAAGTTGCGTCAGCGCGTCGCCCCGGATCAACAAAGCGGGAACATCGTCGGGCGTGCGCGCGAGGATATTCTGCGCCACTTGTAGCGCTATCCGGGGGGAACCCCCATTCAACGCAGCTTCCGCCACACGTACGCTGGCCTGTCCGGATCCAGATTCAGACGATCCGAGGGAGCAGCCCATCAGGGCTGCCGTGAAAAGCACTGCACGCGACGTTTTGACAACTCGGAAGACCATGTTAACGGGAGGTGCGGTGCATGACATTTCATCGACCTTCTTACAGGCTCGAAATATCGAGCCGGCGCCCGTTAGCTTTTGCCTTATCTTACAGCATCTTGGCAAGCCATAGGGCTAATGCCTTTCCCAATGTCCCGCCGCTGGGGTAAACCCAACGACATGCGCAAGACGGGATTCGGATGACAAAGACCAGACGCCTGTTCGGCACCGACGGTATTCGTGGCAAAGCCAACACCTATCCGATGACCGCGGGCACCGCTTTGCGGCTGGGTCAGGCTGCCGGGCTGCTGTTTACCCGCGGGGCATATCGGCACAAAGTGGTGATTGGCAAGGATACCCGTCTGTCAGGCTACCTGATCGAACCGGCCTTGACCGCGGGCTTCATCAGCGCCGGCATGGATGTCACCCTACTGGGCCCGCTGCCGACGCCAGCCATCGCGATGCTGACCCGCAGCCTGCGCGCCGATCTGGGGGTGATGATCTCAGCGTCTCATAATGCGTATGAAGACAATGGTATCAAGCTATTCGGCCCCGATGGTAACAAGCTGTCGGACGAGCGAGAGATCGAGATCGAAGCCCTTATGGACAGCGACTTCGCCGATCAGATGGCGGGATCGGCCGAACTGGGTCGCGCCTCGCGTCTGGACGACGCCGGAGGCCGCTACGTTGAAGCGGCAAAAGCCAGCTTCCCGCGCGGTTTGAGGCTGGACGGTCTGAAGATCGTCATCGACTGCGCCAATGGCGCCGCCTACCGCGTTGCCCCGTCCGTACTGTGGGAACTGGGAGCAACCGTTATATCGGTCGGCGTGCAGCCAGATGGGTTCAATATTAACCGCGGTTGCGGTTCGACCGCTCCTGCGTTCCTTTGCGCGCAGGTGCTGGAGCATGGTGCGGACATCGGCATCGCGCTTGACGGCGATGCCGATCGCCTCATCCTCGCCGACGAACATGGGGAAGTGGTTGATGGCGACCAAATCCTGGCCTTGGTTGCGCGTTCCTGGCTCGCGTCAGGCCAGCTTCGTGGCGGTGGCATCGTCGCGACGGTGATGTCCAACCTGGGGTTGGAGCGTTATCTTGAGGAGTATGGTTTGGCGCTGTTCCGCACCCAGGTGGGTGATCGCTACGTGGCCGAACGTATGCGGGAGAAAGGATGCAACCTGGGGGGCGAGCAGTCGGGGCATGTGATCATGTCAGACTTCGCGACCACCGGCGACGGACTGTTAGCGGCATTGCAGGTGCTGGCCGTGATGGTCGAAAGCGGCCGCGCCGCGTCGGAAGTTTGCGGCGTGTTCCCCCGCCTGCCACAGCGACTGAAAAACGTTCGCTTCGCCGGGAAATCTCCGCTGCTGGATGCGGGGGTGAAGCATGCCATAGCGGCGGCCGAGGCACGACTGGTTGGCACGGGCCGGGTGCTCATCCGTCCCAGTGGCACCGAACCTCTCATACGCGTGATGGCGGAGGGCGAGAATGAAGCCCTGGTAGCCGAGGTGGTGGACGGGCTGTGTGCTATCATCGCCGCGACCGAACGTGGGAAGGCTGCCTGATGCGCGGACGTGTGCTGGTCGTCGCCGGGTCTGACTCCGGCGGCGGCGCGGGCATTCAGGCAGATATCAAGACGATCACTGCTCTGGGCGGCTTCGCTGCCACAGCCCTGACGGCCCTTACCGCGCAGAACACGCTGGGGGTGTACGGGATGCATCCGGTACCGGTGGCATTCATCCGCCAGCAAATTCAGGTTGTAATGGAAGATATTGGTGCCGACGTCATCAAGACCGGCATGCTGGGCGATGTCGCCACTATTGAAGCAGTGTGCGCGGCGCTATCGGACTACGCACCTGGCGTGCCGTTAGTCCTGGACCCCGTGATGGTGGCCAAGGGCGGGCATGCTTTGCTGGCAGATGATGCAGTGGGCGTTCTCCGCTCCCGGCTACTGCCTTTGGCTCGGGTCATCACCCCTAATCTGCCGGAGGCAGAGGCATTGTCCGGTATGTCGATCGCATCGGTTGCCGACATGCGCGTAGCAGCTTCTGTTCTGCTCTCTCTGGGGGTTCCCGCGGTACTGTTGAAGGGCGGGCATCTGCCGGGAGACCAGCTCACGGATCTGCTGGCGACATCGGAAGGAATCGAGGCGTTTACTGGCACACGCATCGCGACGCGACACACGCATGGGACCGGATGCACCACGGCGTCCGCGGTGGCCACGGGACTGGCGCAAGGGATGTCCCTTCGGGATGCCGTGATCAGAGCGCGGGCTTATGTCAGGGCGGCGATTGCTTCCGCACCCGGATTTGGAGAAGGGCATGGGCCGTTGAATCATGCGGTGACGTTCGATCCATCCAGGTTGGAGGTGTGACAATGTTGCCGCGGGCCGTGCTGTTCGACCTCGACGACACACTGATCTCCGCTTATCGGCAGCCAGAGCTTGCATGGGTGGCGATCGCAGGAGAATTCGCCAGCGATTTACGCGGCCTGGCACCGGAGATGGTGGCCGGGGCGGTATCGGCTGCCTCCGAGGTATTCTGGTCCGATGAGGACCGACACCGCCGCGGGCGGTTGAATTTGTTGTACGCTCGGCGGGATATCGTGCTGGACGGCTTTTCCGCGCTGGCCCGTAACGGCGCGGCCGTGCCGGATGCGTCGTTGGCGACCATGATGGCGGAGCGCTACCAGACCTACCGCGATGAACAGATGCATCTGTTCCCACACGCGCACGAAGTGGTCGATACGCTGCGCGCGGCCGGCGTCAAACTCGCACTGATCACAAACGGTGCTGCCCAGCCGCAGCGCGCCAAGGTGGTGCGTTTCGGGCTAACCCATCGCTTCCATCACATCCAGATAGAGGGCGAGCACGGCTTCGGGAAGCCCGAGGAACGCGCGTACCTGCATGCCATGTCTGTCCTCGGCGTCGAGGCGCACGAGACGTGGATGGTCGGGGACAATTTGGAGTGGGAGGTCATCGCCCCGCAGCGCCTTGGCATTCACGCGATCTGGCATGATTCGCTGGGCGGCGGTCTGCCGGTGGGGACCGAGGCGCGGCCGGACCGAATCATCCGGTCGTTGCGGGAGTTATTGCCGGCAACTCCACGGTCCTAGGGGGTGCGGAAGATGCGACGAGGAACGTGTCAACGACTGTGATACACTCAGCGTTGGGATCATGGCACTTGGGCGTCGCCGCCGTTACCCAATATGATCCAACCCGATATCCAGCACCGCCGCGCTATGCGTCAGCCATCCCACCGACAACAAATCAACCCCGGCGCGTGCGATGGCCGGCGCCGTGTCCGGCCGGATTCGGCCCGACGCTTCGGTAATCGCACGCCCGTCCACGATGCCGACGGCCTCCCGCAACAGGTCCGGTCCCATATTGTCCAGCAGAACGGCATCGACGCGCAGTTCCATCGCTTCACGCAACTGATCCAGCGTGTCGACTTCGAGTTCGATCTTCACCAGGTGTCCCACTCCCGCGCGAGCGCGCTCCACAGCGGCGCACACACCGCCGGCGATGGCGACGTGGTTATCCTTGATCAACACGGCGTCATCCAGGCCGAACCGGTGGTTCGATCCACCCCCTACGCGGACCGCGTATTTCTGCGCCGCCCGCAAACCCGGCATTGTCTTGCGGGTGCAACACACCTGCGCCTTGGTCCCCGCGATCGCGTCGGCGATTCCGCGGGTTGCGGACGCAACACCGCTTAGGTGCGACAAGAAATTCAGGGCCGTTCGCTCAGCTGTCAGGATTCCACGGGCTGGGCCGGAAATGGTGGCGATCAGGTCGCCGGGTTTCAACCGCGTACCGTCTTGCAGCTCCACCAGGCAGTCAATCCGCGGATCGATCAGACGAAAGGCCATCAGTGCGAAATCCAGCCCGGCAACCACGCCGGATTGGCGCGCCATCAGGGCGCAGGTCGTGCGCGCTTCAGCCGGGACGATCGAGTCCGTGGTCAAATCGCCGGCGCGACCGAGGTCTTCCAGCAATGTGGCACGCACCATCGGCTCAATCATGATGGCGGGCAGGGGAGGGACAGACATGGTGGAGTCTCCTACTTCACCGCCAGCATGCGCTCGACCGACATCCGAGCACGTTCGGCCAGCGCCGGATCGATCGTGACGGCGTGCGTCAACGTCTCCAGCGAGCGACGGATTTTAGGCAATGTGATCCGCTTCATGTGGGGGCAAAGATTGCATGGACGCACGAAGTCTACGTCCGGATGATGCACCGACACGTTGTCGGCCATCGAGCATTCCGTCAGCAGCACGACCCGCTTTGGCTTTTCGCGCCCAACGAACGCCGACATGTCGGCTGTGGAGCCGGCGTAATCGGCCTCAGCCACCACTTCGGGAGGGCATTCCGGGTGCGCGAGGATCACCACGCCCGGGTGATCGGCACGTAGCGTCCGGACTTCGGCGGCGGTGAACCGCTCATGCACCTCGCAATGTCCAGCCCAGGCAATGATTTTCACCTTGGTCTGTTTTGCGATGTTCTGCGCCAGGAACTCGTCCGGCAGCATGATGACCTCGGGAACGCCGAGGGACTCGACGACTTTCAAGGCGTTGCCGGAGGTGCAGCATATATCGGACTCCGCCTTTACCTCCGCGGTAGAGTTTACATAAGTCACCACCGGCACGCCGGGATAGCGAGCGCGCATCAGGCGTACGTCGGCCGCGGTGATGGAAGATGCCAGCGAACATCCGGCCTCCACATCCGGAATCAGCACCGTTTTGCGCGGGTTCAGCATCTTCGCCGTCTCGGCCATGAAATGCACGCCGGCCAGCACGATGATCTTGGCGTCCACCTTCATTGCTTCACGTGCCAGCGCGAGGCTATCGCCCACGATATCGGCGACGCAGTGGAAGATCTCCGGCGTCATATAGTTGTGTGCCAGAATGACAGCGTCCCGCTGCTTCTTCAGCGCCAGAATAGCCTCGATATCGTCGGCGAACACCGGCCATTCGATGGGCGGTATCACAGACCGTACCTTCTGATACAAAGGTGCCGTTCGCTCGAGAACCGTGGAATCGGACATGGGATGCCTCTCCTTGTAATGCTCTATATGAGCATTTCTTGAGCTTATGCTAGCCCCGAGTATAAGAATGTCAAGCGCCGGTCACATTGCCGCCATACCGCGCCGATATGACAGCCCTCGTACGCCACGCGCTCCGCTCGGGCGACGTCTTTGAAAGCCACCATGACCGCTGCCAATATTGCCAAAGCGGCCGCAATCAGGACATCCACGTCTCCATTCGGAGCCGTCATGGTACAGTCGATACTTCATCGAGGCCGCCGGTTGTGTGGCGCCACCGCAGCGTCCTCGCGGTGCTGGTGGGCAAGTTTCGCCGCGGTGTGCCTTGCTCTGCTGTTCCCACTGCTGCTGGTGGATGTACCGCCGCTGTTGGATTACCCCAACCATCTCGCACGCATGGTGATCCTGGCGGCAAATGGCGCCGACCCCGTTCTGGCGCGTTTTTATGCCCCGCGCTGGGACATCATTCCGGACCTTGCGATCGACGTGATAGGTCCCCCGCTGCTATGGTTGCTGCCGGTCCACGTTGCCGGGCGTATCGTGCTGGGTATCGTGCTGCTGTTGCCCGTGTTCGGTACCGTTGCATACAGCCGCGCCTTACTGGGGCGGCGAACGTGGTGGTCATTGGGGTGCGCGCTGGTCGCCTACAACGCCGCGCTGCTGCAGGGTTTCCTGAATTTCACCGTGGGCATCGGCGTGGCGCTCCTGCTAGCCGCCTCTTGGCTGCGGTGGCGGGAGGCAGATCCTTTGCGTACTCTGCTGCTGGCGATCCCCGGTGCGGTGGTGTTGTTCTTCTGCCATTTGATGGGTCTGCTGTTCTACGCGCTGCTGATAGGCGCGCATGAGCTGACAAAGCTACCCACCCTGCGCCGTAAACCATCGGCCGTGGCATTGCGGGCGTTGTTCATGGTGCCGGTGTTCGCGCTGCCGGCAGCACTTTATTTTTCGTCCAACCTGAGTGGAATGGAAGGAGGCGTCGATTATCTGTCGGCTGCAGACAAGGCGGCACAACTGCTGATCCCCTTTGCCAATTATTCTCTGCCGTTGGATGTCGCTTCGGCTGTTTTGGTTGCCGGTGGGTTGGTCGTTGGCGTGGTGACGCGCCGCTTGTGGATGCCCCCGCGTTCCGCTGTCGCGCTGCTGCTTTTGACACTCCTGTACGTGGCTGCCCCCTTCAGGTTCAAAGGCACCTACAACCTGGACACGCGGTTCGTCGTGCTACTGGGCTTCCTGTTGTTCGGGGGGATGGCGCCAGTGGCACTATCACCCCGCGTCGGGAGACTGATCGCAGCAGGGGTGATCGCGTTGTTCGTCGTGCGTATGGCGGTTTTGAGCGGCGCCTGGATCGGGCACAATGACGATTTGGCGCAGTTGCGCGCCGTTACCGCCAGCGTAACCCCCGGCAGCGCCGTGTTTGTAACCACCATCACCCCCGAGGAAGAGCCTGAGTACTGGAATCGCAGCCCCGCCGCACGCCGCCTGTCGGACGGGATCCGGACCGACGCACAACTGCCCGCGCTGCTGCTGATCGAGCACCGGGCCTGGTGGCCCTTCCTGTTCGACAACCCCTCCCAACAGCCGGTCGAAACACGGGAGCCGTACCGCGAAATGGCCGTGCATGTCGGGGGCATGCCGCCGCACCATGATCTGGAAAAGCCGGGCAAAGTCGACTTATGCGGCTACGATAACGTGCTGCTGTTACAGGCCGGGGCGGAGCCAGACCTCGTCCACTACGCAAGCGACCGGTTGGTGCTGGTCGCGGCGGCCGATGCCGCGGCGCTGTTCAGGGTACGCCCTAATCCATCGTGCCAACTGCCCCAGCACTGATTCGCTCTTGCGGCCCTCGCTCTGAACAATAATATTGCGCGGCACCCCGCCTCCTGGACATAGCAGACCGGTCATCAAGAATCATGAAACAACCAGGACCCGAGGTGCCCATACACCTCGACGCCATTGACCGACGTATCCTGGCTGCGCTGCAGGAGGACGGGCGGATGACAAACGTGGAGCTGTCCCGTCATGCCGGGGTCTCGGCGCCCCCCTGTCTGCGACGGGTGCGGGTACTCGAGCAGGCGGGCGTCATCCGTGGTTATCACGCCGATACCGATCCCCAGAAACTTGGGTGGGAGATCACGTTCTTTGCCATCGTCGGTCTGGACAGCCAGAAGGAGTCCGTGCTGGCTGCCTTCGAGCAAACCGCGGCCGCGTGGCCCGAAGTGCGCGAGTGCCACATGATCCGCGGCGGTGGCGACTTTCTGCTGAAACTGGTGGCTCGGGACACCGCGCATGAAAACCAATTGACCCAGCGTTTAACCGGTTTGCCTACCGTCAGCAGGGTGCAGACCTTGCAGACCATCCGCACGAGCCGCAGTCTTTCGGGAGTGCCATTCCAGGATGTGCCGGCTCGCATGCCATGACAGCATTTTCCGGCGCGCCGACCCTTAGCGTTGTTGTGCCTTGCTACAACGAGCGGCCCAATGTCGCTCCCATGATCGCCATGCTGGATGCTGCCCTGACCGGCATTGCGTGGGAGGTCATTTATGTCGACGACGACAGTCCGGACGGGACCGTGGCCGAGGTACGCCGCATTGCTCAAACCGACCCTCGGGTCCGCTGTATTCGGCGGGTTGGGCGGCGCGGTCTGGCGTCGGCGGTGATCGAGGGCGCTCTTTCATCCTCGGCTGCCTTTGTCGCGGTGATCGACGGCGATCTGCAACACGATGAGACCCGGTTGCCGTCCATGCTCGAAACACTGCGGACAGGGGAATACGATTTGGCCGTTGCCAGCCGGCATGTCGAAGGTGGAGACAACGCCGGATTGTCGGGGCGTTGGCGGCACATGCTATCGGATGGGGGGATCTGGTTGTCGCAGATGTTCCTGCCGGTGAAGCTGACCGATCCCATGAGCGGCTTCTTCATGCTGCCCCGCCCCTTGTTCGAGGAACTCGCGCATGGCCTGAACGGGCAGGGTTTCAAAATTCTGCTGGACCTCGTCCTGTCGGCCCCGGCGCCGCTGCGTGTTAAGGAGGTTCCCGCCACATTCCGGGAGCGCGTGGCAGGGAAAAGCAAGCTCGACGCGCTGGTGATGATGCAGTTTGGCGGGCTGCTGCTGGACAAGATCTGCGGCGGGCTGCTGCCGTTGCGCTTCATCTCCTTCGCCCTGGTGGGTGCGATCGGCGTGCTGGTACATCTGTTCATCCTGGCCGGGTTGCGCCAAACCACCGGCCTTGGGTTCGAGGTGGAGCAGACAATCGCCACCATTGTCGCCATGATCTTCAACTTCCAGCTCAACAACGTCATTACCTACCGCGATCAGCGGCTGCGAGGGCCGAGGCTGTGGCGAGGCCTGGTGCTGTTCATCGTGGTTTGCGGCGTGGGTGCTATCGCGAATATCGGCATCGCCAACACACTGTACGAATCCCACACCACCTGGACCGCCGCCGGAGCGATCGGCGCCGTGATTGGGGTGGTTTGGAACTACGCCGTTTCGGCCACGCTGGTGTGGCGCGCGCGTTGAGGCCGGCGGCCGCCGTTCTGGCGGCGCTGACGGCCGTGCGGTTGCTTTGCGCCGCGTTCCTGCCGCTGTTGCCGGATGAGGCATACTACTGGGTGTGGTCCCGAGCGTTGGCGCCCGGGTACGTCGATCATCCGCCGATGGTGGCGCTATGGATCCGCGCCGGCACGCTGCTGCTGGGGGAAACCCCGCTGGGCGTACGCCTGCTGGGGCCGCTGGCCGCGGCTTTGGGCACGCTGCTGCTGGCCGATGCCGCCGAGCGTGTGTTTCCGAACCGACGCGCGGGGCTGACAGCGGGCGCGCTGTGGAATGCCACGCTGCTGGTGGGGGCGGGGTCCGTCACCATGACGCCCGACGCGCCCCTGCTGTTTTTCTGGTGCGCGACCATTTGGGCGATGGTTCGGCTTGCCACCGGGGGCGGGGCAGGGTGGTGGCTGGCGGCAGGGGCCTTCGCCGGCTTGGCCCTGGCGAGTAAATACACCGCCGCTTTCCTGTGGCTTGGCATCGGTGTTTGGGTGGTGGCGGTGCCCTCCGCCCGCCGCTGGCTGCGCAGCCCAATGCCCTGGGCTGGGGCGCTGCTGGGCCTGGCGCTGTTCCTACCGGTTCTGCTCTGGAACGCCGCGCACGGCTGGGTGAGTTTCCTGAAGCAGGGCGGCCGGGTCGCCGACTGGCAGCCGGAGCGGGCGTTGGGATTCCTGGCGGAACTGATCGGCGGTCAGATCGGCCTGGCGACGCCGGGGGTTTGGGTTTTGTGCGTGGTGGCGTTGGGGATAGCCATTCGCGCGGTCAGGGCGGGTCAGGACCGTGGTGCGAATGCGCTCCTTCTTGCGCTATCGCTCCTTCCGGCTCTTGTCTTTCTTCAGCATGCGTTTGGAGACCGGGTTCAGGGCAATTGGCCAGCGATCGTCTACCCCGCCGCCGTGATTGCCGCCGCCGGTCTGACCGCCCCGCGCTGGCGGCGATTGCTTTGGCCCTCGGTTTGGTTGGGTTTTGTTCTGACCGCTGTTGTGCTGCTGCACGCCGCGACAGGCTTCCTCCCGCTGCCCGCCCGCGTGGACCCCGCGGCTCGGCAGTTTGCCGGCTGGGAGGAACTCGCGGCACATGCCGAAACTCTGCGCCTTCGTGAAAACGCCTCCTATGTCGTCGCCGAGGACTACGCGCTGATCGCCGAACTGGCCTGGAACGCCCCCGGCGCGATGTCCGTGATCGGGATCGAAGCACGCCTGACCCCGATGAACCTCCCGCGCACCGACCTAGCCGGGCGCACCGGCATCCTGGTCCGGGTCGAGCACAGGGGCGAAGTTATCGACCCCGAAATCTGGTCCTCCGCCAGCTTCCTCGGCTTCATCGGCCGTACCGGCGGGCGCGGCACCGTGGAGCGTTACCGGGTTTGGCGTGTCACCGGACAGGTCTCAGGGATCGAATTGCGGAAAGCTAAACTTGCTACTCGCCAGTAGATCGCGCTAGTCTCCGCTGAACAAGCCAGGAGCACGAAGATGTCCGCCGCCTTGCTCGAAGACAAAGCCTTGGAAGCCGCAACCATGCGCCGGGTGTCCTGGCGCCTGATGCCGTTTCTGATCCTCGCCTATCTGCTGTGTTACATCGACCGGGTGAACGTTGGTTTCGCATCCTTACAGATGAACAAGGCGGTCGGGATCGACCCCAAGACGTACGGCTTGGGTGCCGGCATTTTCTTCATCGGATATTTTCTCCTGGAAGTGCCCAGCAATCTTGGGCTGGAGCGCTTCGGCGCCCGCAAATGGATCGCCCGTATCATGCTGACCTGGGGGTTGATTTCCGGCGCCTTCGCGCTGATCGGCGGTCCGATTTCCTTCCTGGTCCTGCGCTTCATGTTGGGCGCGGCCGAGGCGGGTTTCTTCCCTGGGGTCATCCTGTACCTGACCTACTGGTTTCCCGCGGTTTACCGCGCCAAGATCGTCGGCATCTTCATGGTGGCGATTCCGGTGGCAGGGCTGATTGGCTCCCCCATTTCCGGTGCGGTCCTCGGGATGGACGGTGTGCTGGGTCTGGGTGGGTGGCAGTGGATCTTTATCCTCGAGGCCCTTCCCACGCTTCTGCTGGGCGTTGCTTCGTTTTACTGGCTGACCGACCGTCCCGAACACGCGCCGTGGCTGCCGCCCCAACAGCAACAATGGCTGATCGCTCGGCTGGCCGCCGAGAAACGCCGGGTGACCAAGGTCGCGCATCAGTCGGTCTGGAAGACCATGTGTAACAAGTACGTGCTGATCATGGCGCTGGTCTATGCCGGCGCGGCCGGCGCTTCTACGTCGCTTGCGTTGTGGATGCCGGCGCTGGTCAAGTCCTTCGGCCTGACCAATTTCGAAACCGGCATGGTCAATTCTATCCCGTTTGGTATCGCCGCGGTGTGGATGATCCTGTGGGGCCGCAGCTCCGACCGGAGCGGGGAGCGGGTTTGGCACAATGCCCTGCCCTTGGCCTGGATGGTGGTGGCGATGCTGCTGACGTTCTTGTTCATCAAGGATATCTGGATCGTGATCCCGCTGATGACGCTGATCGCCGCCGGCACCTACGCCAGCAAAGGCCCGTTCTGGGCGCTGTCGTCTGAATGGCTGGGGGCCAGCACCGCCGCCGCCGGTCTGGCGCAAATCAACGCGCTGGGAAATCTGTCCGGTTTCTTTTTCAACTACCTGATCGGTTGGATCAAAGATGAAACCGGGAGTTTCCCGCTTGCGATCATGCCGATCGCGCTCGTTGCTACCATCGGCACGATTTGCGTGTTGACCATAGGGCGAAATCAACCACGCACGGTTGCAATACCCACATAACGGAAGACCTGCCGCCGGCGGACATGTAGCGCTAGACTTCCGAATCGATAACGGGAGTTATGCGCATGTCCGCCGAACCGTCTGACAACAAGGCCCTGGAGGCCGCCACCATGCGCCGGGTGACCTGGCGTTTGATGCCATTCCTGCTGGCCGCCTATCTGGCCGCCTATATCGATCGGGCGAATGTTGGATTCGCGGCCTTGCAGATGAACAAGGCGGTGGGCATCGATCCCAAGACTTTCGGCCTGGGTGCCGGCATCTTCTTTGTCGGCTATTTCATCCTGGAGGTGCCCAGCAATCTGTGTCTGGAACGCTTTGGCGCGAGCAAGTGGATCGCGCGAATTATGCTCACCTGGGGAGTGATCTCCGGCGGGTTCGCTTTCATCGGCGGGCCGACCTCCTTCCTGGTTTTGCGTTTCATGTTGGGCGCGGCGGAGGCAGGATTTTTCCCCGGCGTGATCCTGTACCTGACCTACTGGTACCCGGCCAATCACCGAGCGAAGATCGTCGGCATCTTCATGGTGGCCATTCCGGTGGCCGGTTTGGTCGGCTCCCCGGTGGCGGGATCGATTCTTTACATGGACGGTCTCCTGGGACTCGGCGGCTGGCAGTGGCTGTTCATCCTTGAGGCCGCGCCCGCCATCGTGCTGGGAGTCCTGTCCTTGTTCTGGCTGACCGACGGTCCGAGCAAGGCGAATTGGCTGTCGGTCGAGCAGCGCAACTGGCTGATCGCCCGGCTTACCGCCGAACGCGCTGTTAAATCGAAGGTACAGCACGGTTCAGTTTGGGCCACGATGTTCAACAAATACGTGCTGTTCATGGCGCTGATCTATTCGGGAGCGGTTGGAGCCTCCACCTCCCTCGGGCTGTGGATGCCGCAGATCGTCAAAGCCTACGGACTGACGAATTTCGAGACCGGGCTGGTCAATTCCATCCCCTTCGGCATTGCCGCGGTGTGGATGGTGCTGTGGGGCCGCAGCTCCGACCGCAGCGGGGAGCGTGTGTGGCATAATGCCATACCCTTGGGTTGGATGGTTTTGGCGATCCTGGGGATCGCCTTCTCGCACAGCCTGTGGACGAGTATCCCGCTGCTGACGCTGATTGCCGCCGGCACCTACGCCAGCAAAGGCCCCTTCTGGGCGCTATCGTCCGAGTGGCTCGGATCGGCAACGGCCGCGGCGGGGCTTGCGCAGATCAACGCGTTGGGCAATCTGTCCGGGTTCTTCTTCAACTACGCGATCGGCTGGATCCGCGATGCGACCGGCAGCTTTACGTTGGCTCTGATGCCGATCGCCGCGGTCGCTGCCATTGGCACGGTTTGCGTGCTGGTGATCGGCCGTAACCAGCCTCGCACCTTGCCTGTATCGAGATGAACAAAAAAACGGAGTTACCAAGAATGCCCGATACCAACGTCATGAGATCGGTGCGCGCCCGCGTGTCGGAGGCCGAGTGGCAGGCGCGCCATGCTGCGCCTGCCAGACCGTCGCGGTCCTAGCTGGCGCGATTGATATCCTAGCAAGGGTAGGGCGTCTTATAATTTTCCACCGATTTCTCAGGCGGTATATCTTATCCGTGCTTCGCGATGCGCTCTGGATGACACCGGAGCGCGCACTGGCGTACCGCAATATCTTGTTGGTAGCGCAGGCACTGGCAGCGGTTTTTCTGGTCGCCTCCTCCCACGGGGGATTGGACTTCGACAATCGTCCGTTGGGGACCGATTTTGTATCGTTCTGGACGGCATCCAAGATCGCTTTGTCGGATGGGCCCGGTCGGGTTTACGACACGACCGTGCATCTGGCCGCGCAGCGAGAGGCTTTCGGTGGAACGCCCCTGAACTACACAGCTTTTTTTTATCCCCCGCTGTTTCTGCTGATCTGCCTGCCGCTGGCGTTGCTGCCCTATGGCTGGGCGCTGATCGGCTGGCTATCGGTAACCGGCGCGCTGTTGCTGGCGGCGTTGGGCCGGTTGGTGCGCGGACACGTGCTGGCGGCGCTGGCGTTCCCCGCCGTGTGGCTGAACATGGCCCACGGGCAGAATGGATTTTTGACCGCCGCCCTGTTCGCCGGCGCGACCTGGAATCTGGAAGCGCGGCCCATCCTCGCAGGTGTGCTGCTGGGTTGTCTGAGCTATAAGCCGCATTTCCTGTTGATGGTGCCCGTCGTCCTTATCGTCGGCGCGCGATGGCGCAGTGCCGCCGCGGCGGCTGCTACAGCGGGAACGATGTGTGTGCTGTCGGTCGCGTTGCTGGGCACTGCTCCCTGGTTCGGCTTTTTTACCAACTCTGCTTTGGCTCGCGAGGCTCTGGAGCGGGGGATGGTTGGAAACTACAAGATGCAGAGCCTGTTCGCCGCGATCAGGGTATTCGACGGAAGCTTGACGGTTGCCTATATGGCGCAGGCGTTGCTGGCGTTAGCTGTCGCGGCCGTGCTGGCCTGGTTGTGTCGCAAGGCCCCATCGCGGGAAACGATAGGCGCGGCCCTGGCCGCTGCCACGCTGCTGGCCAGCCCGTTTCTTCTGGTCTACGACTTTGTGCTGCTCGCGGTTCCCCTGCTGTGGATCTGGCGGGACGCGCGCACGACCGGCTTCTTGCCATGGGAAAAGACCGTACTGATCGCGGGTTTCTTCATGCCGCTGATTTCGTCGGAGGCAGCATTCTGGTTGCACTTCCCCATGGCACCGCTGGTGGTGTTGGCGGTATTCGCATCGGTCGTTCGGCGCGGGATGCGGCCGATCAGTTTGTAACCGACTGGATCGCGCTGACTGGCAGCGTAAGCTGCCCCAGGCGCACTTGTTCCGTATTATTCTGCGTCACGACGCCCGTCGCGGCACCCGTGATCGTGAAGGGGATCGCCACCGGGGTGGTGCCCTGGGTGCCGCCCAGTACGGTGACGGTGTAGGCGCCGTCCGATTGCTGCTGGCCACGGCTGTTCTGGCCATTCCATGTCCAGCTATTTTGTCCGGCGGTACTCGTCAGGGACGACTGCGCGATGGTTGCACCGGCACTGTCTGCAACCGAAACCGTGACGGGTTCTGCCGCCGGAGCGCTGAATTGAATGCTACCAGATCCATTTTGCAATGAAATCTGGGTGGAAGTCGCGGTCACGGTTTTGCCGATCAAGCCGGAGGCTTGCAGCACATTATTGGATTGCGCCAACTGGATCAGCGACTGCACCCCGGTGTTGATATTGACCTGTTGCTCTACGCTCGCGAACTGCACCAACTGGGCGGTAAACTGCGTGGTGTCCATTGGTGTGGTAGGGTCCTGATTCTGCAACTGCGTCATCAGTAGCTTCAGAAAATCGTTCATGTTCGACGTCAGCGAGGCCAGGGGGTCGGTGCCGGTGGGCGTCGTGCTGGTCGGGGCCGTTACAGCGGCGATTGTCATGGGAGGGAGATCCTTCAGGCGGTGATGTCGATGCCAGGTCGCACAGTGGTGGCGCGCGAGGTTCCGTTCGCCGGCGTTCCCGGGTCTTCTCCCAAGTCTGGAAACGGCAGCGGACCGCGCTGGGGGCGCCCTTCGCCGAACCCTTGATGGGGATGACCGGTACCGAGGAATTGCATGGACGGTTGCCCGGCATCCTGTGCGGTCGGGGTAGCGGTGACGGCGGGTGTTGCGTGG
The DNA here is from genome assembly GCA_903924985.1 of uncultured Acetobacteraceae bacterium. Lineage (GTDB taxonomy): Bacteria > Pseudomonadota > Alphaproteobacteria > Acetobacterales > Acetobacteraceae > Rhodopila. The sequence continues at coordinate 19,503 of CAIYDT010000276.1, read as the reverse complement.
AAGCTCAGTGTCACGGTTTCCCGCGGTAAGCCCGCCTGATCGAGCGCGCGCTGCAACTGCGGGGTGTCACGTTGCAACAGTGCCAGGGTCTCAGGCCGTTCTGCTTCGATGCGGATATGGATGGGCGCGTCGGGGGGGCGGCCGATCTGGATTTGCACCTGTCCGAGCGCATCTGGCTGTAACTGGAGGGTCATGTGCTGAGCGCCGATGGGCGCGTTGGCAATCGACACCAGCACTGGAGCGAGCTGTTCGGCTGGCGGCGAGGCCGCGATTGGGGAGGGCGTCTTTATCGGCGCGCTTGGCACGATCGGGGGTGGGGGCGCCGCCACCGTGGGCATTGGCGTCGCGTCATACTCATGTTCGGCGGTCTGGTGCTGCACCGATTGCGGTGCGGTTTGCTCAGCGGATGCGTGCGCCGGCATCGATGTCGGAGCGGCCTGTATCAGAGAAGGGGGCGTGAAGTCCGCTATGGGAACAATAGGACCAGCAGATTCCGTTTGCGCCGGTTTAGGGGGCTGGTCCGCCGGGGGCGGGTTGGGGACTGGCGTAACCGGGAACGCCGCGACTGGCGGAGGGAGCGGCAGCACAGCTTGTTTCTGGACTTCTGCCCGTTCGTTGCCACGTAGCGGCGCGTCATGCGGACGGAGAGGGACTGGGGCCATCGCCGCGACCGGGCGCGTCGCCGGAACGATGTGCTGTGCCTCCGGTTGTTCGGCCTGGGGCGCAGCCGCCGCGGACGGTGGCGGGACATCCGGAACCGATGCCATGGTGGAAATAGCCGGACGAGTGGGTGCCGGGTCGTCGGTCGTTATGGGTTTGGGGACGGACGCGCGGCCCTGTGGGTTTCGGTGCGGCACGATCCGCGGTCTTGACCCCTCGTCAGGGATTGGCCGGTTGACCGCAGCAGGAGTCGCGGCGATCGCCGGTGGTGTATTCGCCGGGACAGTGGGTGCTGTCTCCGCCATGGGAGGGGGCGGCGGATCTGGACTGGCGACCGGTGGTTGAGCCGTCACCGGTCCTGCCTCGACGATCGAGCGCGGAGCCGGTACGCCCGGGTTGCTGGCCGGCGAGCCTCGCGTCGTGGGAGTCACCAAGGACGCCGGAACGGGAATCGAGGCCAGCAAGGCAGCGAACCCAGGCGCGGCGGCCAGATTCGGGGCGGCCTGTTCGGCGGACGCGGGTAAGCCGAGGCCACGCGTCGTGGGCGGCGGCATGAATGGGTTCGTTTGAATCGGTAAGGTAAGTGTGTCTGGCGCTGGCATCTCGGCCCTCCACCGCATGCCGAGCAAACGCCGGGCCAGCGCGGAAGTGGGCGTTTTCGGGTAAAACCCAGTCCATTCCCCCGGCATCCCCTACCGAACGGCAGCAATTGCCGGCCTTGCGGGGCACGGCGGCAATCCCCTATCGTTCAGTAACGAGAGGCCGGCGCGACAATCGACAATCCGGCCCAGGGGAGAAATCGCGATGGACGCTTCAGCCGCCGAGGCCCTGGAGAGGACCACCTTGCGCAAAGTCTACATGCGCCTGGTGCCGTACTGCTTCGTGCTCTACATCCTGTGCTACATTGACCGAATCAACGTCAGTTTTGCGTCCTTGACGATGAACAAGGACCTCGGTCTGACGGCCTACATATACGGTCTCGCCGCTGGCGCGTTCTTCTGGGGCTATTGCCTGCTCGAGGTTCCCTCCAACATCATCCTGGAAAAGGTCGGTGCGCGGCCCTGGATCACCCGCATCATGGTGACGTGGGGACTGCTGTCGGCCGCGACCGCGTTCGTGACCGGACCTTGGAGTTTCTTCACCATCCGCGTGTTGATCGGTGCGGCCGAGGCGGGATTGTTCCCTGGCATCCTGCTGTATTTCCACCGCTGGTTCCCGCAGCGCCATCGCGGCCGGGTCACCGCCGGGTTCCTGATCGGACTGCCGCTTGCCACCGCGATCGGTGCGCCGTTGTCGACGGCCTTCCTGCAAATGGACGGGGTCATGGGTTTGCACGGCTGGCAGTGGATGTACCTGGGGGAGGGCATTCCTACCGCCCTGATCGGTATTTCCGTCTGGTTCTTCCTGACCGAACGCCCCAGCCAGGCGAAATGGCTGACGATAGAGGAACGGACCTGGCTGGATCATGAGCTGGCGATGGAGCGGCGGGAGATCGACTCTGTCCGTACCCATTCCATCTGGTCGGCGATGGGCAATCCCAAGGTGCTGATCCTGACCACGATCTTCGGTGGTATCGGCATGGCCGGGGTCGGGCTGGTGCTGTTCCTGCCTCAGATCCTCAAAGGTCAGGGCATGAGCAATACCCAGGCCGGACTGCTGACGGCGGTTCCGTATGTCTTCGGGACGATTGCGATGGTGGTGTGCGGCTGGATCTCCGACCGTACCAAGGACCGGTTTTGGATTCTAACCGTGACATGCGCCTGTGCCGTGGCTGGGCTGGTGGCGGGTGCCATTCTGCGGGACAGCCTTTGGGTGCTGGCGGCATTTTCGTTGGCGACGGTGGGTTTCTACGGCATGAAATCGCCATTCTGGCCTTTGCCGTCTACGTTCCTGACGGGACCAGCCCTGGCGGCGGGGTTGGCGTTCATCAACTCTTTGGGCAACTTCGCCGGTTATTTGGGGCCGATTGCGGTGGGTTATGCCAAGGATGCCACCGGAAGCTTTGAGGTCGGGCTTTACGTACTGGCTGGCGCGGCGGCGGTGTCCACGCTCACGGCGTTGGGCTGCGCGCTTTGGATGCCACTGACGGCCACACCGATAAAATTGAGCCCGGCGCATTAAATGATGGTCCGCGTTAACCTTTCGTAAACCAATTGCCGTCATCCTACCTCCGGTAGCGGAGGTAGGACGATATGGCGCGCGGCAGAGACAAAAAGGGGTCAGGGGTCGTCATCCGGAAAAATGAGATCGTCGAGACCCGCCACCATGGCGGAGCCTGGAAGGTGGCCTATGCCGATTTTGTAACCGCCATGATGGCGTTTTTTCTTCTTATGTGGCTTCTGAACGCGACGACGGAGGATCAGCGCAAGGGCTTGGCGGATTATTTTAGCCCCAACAACCTGCTTAGCCACGCTTCTTCCGGTACTGGGCAGCCATTGGGTGGGCATACCGCCTTCGACGATGGTGCTCTGGTGTCCGACCGAGGATCTGTCGAGATTGTGTCGGGCAAGCGTCCGCCGATGGCACCCACCGAGGAACAGGAGGCGGAGGCCGCGGCGGAAAGTCACGGGGCCCCGGCCAATGGTGCGACCGGGGACGTGCCTGTTAGTCCTGGTAAGCCGTTGGCCGGGCAGGCTGCCTTGCGTGTTGGGCCCAATCCGGATGCACCGAGCCTGGCAGGTGCGGCGGCGGTGTTGGATAGCAAGTTGCACAACGGCGGGGCCAAGCCAACCGAAGGCGAATTGCGAGCTGAGCTGGAGCGTCGGGAAAAAGCTGCGTTCGAGTCCGCTGCACAGCAAATCCGCGATGCGGTGAAGGCCGATCCGGCGCTGACGGACCTTGCTCGTCAACTGGCGATCGACATGACCCCTGAAGGATTGCGTATCCAGATCATGGATGAGGAGAAGCTGCCGATGTTCGCGACGGGTTCGGCTGAACCGAACGAACGGGCACGTCTTCTTCTGCAAAAAGTAGTGCCGGTGTTGGCAAAATTGTCCCAGGCGATCTCTGTTGCCGGACATACCGATGCGGTACCGTTTCCCGGTCTGGGCCGCACCAATTGGGAGTTGTCGGCCGAACGTGCCAACGCAACGCGCCGATTATTGGAGGAGGGAGGGTTGCCTGATGGCAGGTTCCGGTCGGTGACCGGCAATGCGGATAAGGATCCGCTGCTGCCGGCGGATCCCCTCGCGGCAGCCAATCGGCGCATTGCGATATTGGTGCTGCGCGAGAGGCAGGTCGATCCATGACGACCATTGGCGGACTTGTGTTCGTGTTTTTCTGCGTCTTCGCCAGCTATCTGGTATCTGGGGGTAGCATGGAGCCATTGATCGAGGCGGTGCCGTTCGAAATGTGGACGATAGGCGGTGCGGCGATCGGCACGTTCCTGATGTCGAACTCCATTCATGATGTAAAGCACACGCTTGGCGGATTCAGCAAAATCCTGAAGGGCGCGGCGTATCGCAAAGCCGACTACGTCGACCTACTGAGTCTGATGTATTTTTTGGTTCGTTTGGCGAGCACGAAAGGCAACATGGCATTGGAGCCGCATATTGAAAGACCATCGGATAGCAGTGCATTTCAGAAATTTCCAAGAATAATTTCTAATCACCACGCTTGCAATCTAATTTGCGACTATCTGCGTATGGTTGGCATGAACGCCGACGATCCGAATCAGATTGAAGATGTGATGGCACGAGAGTTAAAGAAAACATTGAACGAGGAGATGCATCCTTCCCACGCGTTGCAGACCATGGCGGATGGATTGCCAGCACTCGGGATTATCGCTGCTGTTCTGGGTGTGATCAAAACCATGTCGCACATCGATCAGCCCCCGGCCGTGCTGGGCGCGATGATCGGTGGTGCGTTGACCGGAACATTTCTAGGGATCCTGCTCGCGTACGGTATGTTCGCGCCATTCGCCAGTCGGTTGAAGGGGGTGGTGGAAGAGGAATCAAAGTTCATGGAAGTCATACGTGCGATTCTTGTAACGCATTTGCATGGGAATGCACCGCAGGTCAGCATTGAGTCCGGTCGCAAGATGGTGCCGAACCAGCACATGCCAAGCTTCGCCGAGATGGAAGAGGCTATCGAGCAGGTGCGGATGTAAAAATGGATTATGCCACGATCTGCCCAGCCATCCTCAAAAATCGTTGGTTAATGTGACTGCCAGGACGCAAGGTCAGACGTTCGTTCGCCAACGACACGCCGACGTCGCGCAGTTCGCCGCGCACGGCGGCCTCGGTCACTGTCCAGTCGAACACATCCCGTTGGGCGTGGCTGCCGCCGATGCGCCATAGCGAACTTCGGAGCCACCGCGATTGCCGCGTTGAACCCGCCCATGGCGTCGCCATAGGCGAGGTTATAGGCCCGAACCGCTTGGTCGTACAGAGCGGAGGCCTCCGCCGTAGCATCGGTAAGGGAGTGGCCTTGGGCATCCTTCGGCATGGCACCCTCTCGACTGAGTTTTATTCCGACGCTGCTCGGCGCGCGGCCGCTTCCTCGGCTGAGCCGATGCCGCCATGTGCGGCGGACCAGGCGACTGGGTTCTCCAAGAAGCGCCTCACCTCGGACAAAGCGGATTCGGAGAAGTACGGTCGGTCCTTGCATGCCTCCAACACGTCCCACCACGTGCACAGGCTGTGGAGGGAAATGTCCATCTCGGCCAGCTTCTCGAAGGCTCCGGGAAACACACCGTAGAAAAACACCACGAACGTATGGTTCACGATGGCGCCGGCATCCCGCAAGGCATTGGCGAATTTGATCTTGGAGCCGCCGTCCGTGGTCAGATCCTCCACCAGCAACGTGCGCTTACCGACGGGGACGTCGCCTTCAATGAGAGAGTTCTGGCCGAACCCCTTGGGTTTTTTGCGGACATAGGCCATCGGCGCGCTCATGCGATCGGCGATCCAGGCGGCGAAGGGGATGCCGGCGGTTTCGCCACCTGCTACGGCCTCAATGTTCTCATAGCCAACGTGGCGGTCGATCTTCTCCACCGCCAGGTCGCAGATTTTGGCGCGTGCGCGGGGGAAGTAGATGATGCGGCGGCAATCGATGTAGACCGGGGACTTCCATCCGGCCGTGAAAGTGTACGGTTCCTCGGGGCGGAAATTGACCGCCTTGATCTCCAGCAAAATACGCGCGGCGGTTAGCGCGGCGTCACGATCCCACTCGGTGGTGGGGGATGCTGCACGAGCGGGCTTGGCCATGGCGGTCGGGTCCTCTATCCCTTGGGTAACCGACACCTGATAACGGATCGACGATCCAGGAGACACCCCCAAATGACGCGCAAACATCGTATCGCCGTGTTACCCGGCGACGGCATCGGCAAGGAAACCGTGCCGGAAAGCTTGAAAGTGCTGGACGCCGCCGCGCGCAAGTACGGCTTCGACCTGGAGCTGACCCACTACGATTGGTCCTGCGAGACCTATAAAGACACCGGCGAGTTCATGCCAAAGGATGGCATGGACCAGTTGGCGAAGTCCGACTCGATCCTGCTGGGCGCGGTCGGCTGGCCGGGTGTGCCGGATCACGTGTCGCTCTGGGGCCTGCTGATCCCGATCCGCCGCGGCTTCGACCAGTATGCCAATGTGCGCCCCTGCAAGCTGATGCCGGGCGTCTATACGCCGCTGGCCAACCGCACCGAAAAGGACATCGACTTCTACGTCGTACGGGAAAACACCGAGGGCGAATACTCATCCGTCGGTGGCCGTATGTTCGAGGGCACCGACCGGGAGTTCGTCTCCCAGCAGAGCATCCTGACCCGCAAGGGCACCGACCGGATCATGAAGTACGCGTTCGAGCTGGCGATGACCCGGCCGAAAAAGCACGTGACGAGCGCCACCAAGTCCAACGGCATCATCCACACCATGCCTTACTGGGATGAGCGCTTCGCCGAGATGGCGAAGTCATACCCCGAAATCCGCACCGACCAGTACCACATCGATATCCTGTGCGCGCATTTCGTGCAGCACCCCGACTGGTTCGACGTGGTCGTCGGCTCCAACCTGTTCGGCGACATCCTGTCTGATCTGGGTCCGGCCCTCGCGGGCTCCATCGGCATCGCTGCCAGTGCCAACATCAATCCGGAGCGGCTGTTCCCGTCGATGTTCGAGCCCGTGCATGGGTCGGCGCCCGACATCGCCGGCCGCTTTATCGCCAATCCGATCGGGCAGATCTGGTCGGCGGCACTGATGCTGAACCATCTGGGGGAGGCCGAGGCCGGCAACGCCATTGTCGCGGCGATCGAGCAACTGCTGCGGGAGGATGGGCCGAAAACCCGCGACATGGGCGGGCAGGCCGGCACGCAGGACGTCGGCACCGCCATCGCCCAGGTCGTCAGTCGGGGTTAGGCCCCCTCGTTGACTTCGCCGAACGTCGCCCCCTAACTTGTCCTCCGGCAATCCCGCCCATTCAGACGGCGGGCCGGAAGACAGGGAAGGGATAGCAGGTGGCGAACATCATCCAGGCGGCATCGCGCCGCGACGTGCTCAAGATCTCCGCCTTTACGGCCGTCGGCGGTCTGCTCGGAGCCGCCCGAGCGAACGCGGCGCCCAAATCGATGACCATGATGCACGAAAGCTCGTTTATCCCGGCCTACGACGCCTACTTCAAGAACACCGTGGCGGCGAACTACGAGAAGGCCACCGGCATCAAAATCCTTTACGATATCATCAGCGTGAACAGCAGCCAGACCCGCGTCACCACGGCGGCGGAGACAGGCTCCGGCCCCGACATGGTCAACCTGTTCTTTAACTGGCCCTTCCTGTTCGACGAGAAGCTGGTCGACGTCACCGACATCGCGAAAACCATCGGCGAGAAGGGCGGCGGCTGGCACGCCAACGCGCAAGAGGCCGTGGTCGTCAACGGCAAGTGGAAATCCATCCCGTTCGGCAATATCGGCCAGCTGATGAACTACCGCATGGACTGGTTCGAGGAAGTCGGGGTGAAGACCTTCCCGGAAACCTGGGACGAGTTGCTGGAAGCCGGCATCAAGCTGAAGGCCAAGGATCATCCGTTCGGCTTCGAACTCGGCCACGGTTTCGGTGATAACCACGGGTGGTTGTACCCTCTGCTGTGGTCGTTCGGTGCGCGTGAGGTGGACAAGGACGGCAAGACCGTCGTCATCGACTCCGCTGAAACCGCGAAAGCGGTCGATTTCGCGCGCACCTTTTTCCAGAAGACCATGTTCGAGGACGTGCTGGGCTGGACCGACGTGTCCAATAATAAAGCCTTCCTGGCGGAACAAATCTCCTGCACCAACAACGCCGAGAGTATCCTGTATGTCGCCAAGCGCGACTTCCCGGACATCGGCAAGGTAACCGGTCAGGCGCAGAACCCCAAAGGCCCAACCGGTGAGCGCTTCCACATGCTCAATCCGTTGAGCCAGGGGATCATGAGCTACACGCCGGACGTCCAGGCGGCCAAGGACTTCATGGTGTGGCTGATGGACCCGAAAAACGTCGGCGGCTGGTACGACATCGCCGACAGCTATTACGGCCCGTTCCTGCACATGTTCGACGATGCGTCGTTTTGGCACAAGGAACCGCGCAACCTGCCGTACCGCGACTCCATGCCGTCGTCGCATCTGCCTGGCTGGCCGGCGCCAATCAGCCGGCCGCAATCGGAGAGTGTGGCGAAATACGTGGTCGTGGACATGTTCGCCAAGGCCTGCGCCGGCAAGTCCACCAAGGAGGTCATCGCCGACGCCAGCGCGCAGTTGAAGCAGATCTTCAAGTCCGCCTGACGTGCCAGCGACGTTCGCCGAGCATCGCGCTGCGTCCCCGTTCCGGCGCTGGACGGAACGGGAGGACATTTTCAGCTGGCTGATGATCTTCCCGCCAGCATTATTCCTGATCGCGCTGGTGGGATACCCGTTTCTGTACGGGATATGGCTCAGTCTGGAGGACCGGCCGGTCGCGCATGCCGGAAAGTTCGTGGGGTTGGCGAATTTCATCGCCGATTACCACGACCCGGTGTTTTGGCGGGTCGCGATCAACACTTTCGTTTACACGTTCTTCGCCACGATCCTGAAGATGGTCGGGGGGCTGGCGTTGGCGCTGACCATGAACCAGGATTTCCGGTTCAAGAACACCGTTCGCGCGATGATGCTGCTGCCGTTTATCGTGCCGACGGTGCTATCGACTATCGCATGGATGTGGATGCTCGATCCGGCTTTCAGCGTGATCAATTGGCTGCTGAAATATACCGGCCTCGCGAATCCCGGACCGTCCTGGCTGGGTAACCCGTCGCTGGCGATGATGTCGCTGATTATCGTCAATGTGTGGCGCGGGTTGCCGTTCTACGCGATCACCTTGCTGGCGGGGCTGCAAACCATTTCGCCAGATTTGTATGAGGCCGCGACGATCGACGGCGCCAGCGCATGGCACCGGTTCATCTACGTGACGCTGCCGTTGCTGAAGCCGGTGATTTTCATCGTGACCATGTTCTCGGTGATATTCACCTTCGCCGATTTCCAGCTGGTCTATGTGTTGACCCGCGGCGGGCCGGCCAACGCCACGCATTTATTTGCCACCTACGCCTTCGACGTCGCCATGGGCGGTGGGCAGTTGGGCATGGGGGCATCGATCGCGCTGGCCATGCTGCCGCCGCTTGCTTTGATCATCATCGCCATGTCGGTGTACATGAAACCCACCAAATCATGAGCGTCGAACGCGGCGGCTGGACAGTTCGGGCCTTGAAACTATGGATCCCCCTGGGGGCGTTCATGGTCTTCACGTTGTTCCCGTTCTACTGGATGGCGGTTACCTCCATCAAACCGAACAGCGAGCTGTACAACCGCAAGATCATGCCGATGATCGTGTATCATCCGACATTGAAACACTACGTGGACCTATTGACCGAGACCAATTTTTTGACATGGACCTGGAACTCGTTCCTGGTGGCGGTGGTCTCAACCGCGATATCCCTGGTGTTCGGTACGATGCTGGCCTATCCGCTGGCGCGCATGAAGTTCGCTGGTTCGGCGCTCATTTCCTTCGCCATCGCCGCGACCTATCTGGTGCCGCAACCGCTGCTGTTCATCCCGCTGGCGGACATTATCAACCAAATGCATCTGGGGGACACGCTGACCTCCGTGATGCTGACCTACCCGACTTTGCTAGTGCCGTTCTGTGCCTGGCTGCTGATGGGATATTTCCGGTCGGTGCCGCATGAGCTGGAAGACGCAGCCCGCATCGACGGCGCGACGCGGTTGCAAACCATGTTCAAGGTCTTCCTGCCGTTGTGCGTGCCAGGATTTATCTCCGCCGGGATATTCGCGTTTACCCTGTCACAGAATGAGTTTCTGTACGCGCTGATCTTCCTGACCCAAACCGACGTGCGCACCGTGCCGGTCGGCGCCATTGCCGAATTGGTCAAAGGCGATGTGTTCTACTGGGGGCAACTGATGGCCGCCGCGCTGTTGGGATCGGTCCCGGTCGCGGTGATCTACTCGTTCTTCGTGGAGCACTACGTGGCTGGGCTGACCGCGGGGGCTGTGAAGCAATAGCCGAAAACGGTGGCAACCTGACGGTTCGGGGCGAAACCGCGATGCAATCCAGCCGCATGACGCCTGCACTCTTCTCGCGATGGGGCTCGGCCTGATCAGGCCATCGATATCGACACCGGCTATTTCGTGCCGACGCACCAGGAGCGGGAAGAACTGGTCGCCGCGGCTGGGCGCGGCGTGAAGGTGCGGCTGATCCTGCCGGGCAAGAGTGACTCGCGGGATTCGCTTGCCGCGGGGCGTGCGGCCTGTGACGATCTGCTGGCCTCGGGCGCCGAAATCGCCGAAACGCGCGACGATGTGCCGCACGCCAAGATCATGGTGGTGGATGGGGCTTGGCCGGCGGTGAGCTCCTCCAACTTCGACCGGCGCAGCGTGGTGTTCAGCAAAGAGATCCACGCTATCATCTTGGGAGGTGACACTGGCCGAGCGATGACAGAGTTGCTGGAACGGAATCGCGCACCTGCGGTCAAGCTGGATCTGGCGACATGGCGCCAGCGCCCGCTGTCGGATCGCCCGCATGAATGGCTTACCCGGTTTTGGCAATTCCTGCTGTGATGCACCAATGCCACGGTTGGCTGTGGTGAAATCGCCACGTTTCCGTGACGTGGTAAATGAACTAGCGTGCTGCCATGAGACTGATCATTCAATCCAAGCCATGAGCGACCTGTTTGCTCCCGACGGCGGCTGGCGCGTCCGGATCCTGGACCTCTCCGGCGGCGCCGAAGACAATATTGTCGAGGAAATCGGCGGCTTTCCGACCTTGATGCAGGCGAATGCCTTTGCCCGCCGGTATGTGCGCGACTCGGTGGAACTCTGCCGGGGACCGGGTATGTCGACCAAGGACGTGCTGGAGGCGTGGTTCGCATTCGGGGAGGACGCGCTTGTGGTCGACGCCGAACAGGGTGGGTGGCGCAGCGCCACGGAACTCGGAGATTTTGTGGATAACCGTGCGGGGGCCGAGGAGCGGGATTGGCGTGCGCTCGATCCCAGGCGCGATGATTCCGACGGCGACGATGGGCTGGACGAATGATCCGCGTCCGCTTCGCGCCAAGCCCGGTCGGTCATTTATTTGTCAGTGGCGCACGCGTTGCGTTGGCCAATTTTCTTCACGCCCGACGGCACAACGGCCACATGTTGCTGCGCATCGACGATATGGAGCGAGATCGCGCCAAACCGGCCTTTGCCGAATCCATCGCCCACGATCTGACATGGCTGGGGATCGAATGGGACGAAACCTTCCAGCAATCGGACCGCCTGGACCTATATGCCCAAGCCGCCGATCGTTTGCGGCAAGCCAATCGCATCTACCCTTGCTTTGAGGGCGATGACGAATTGCGCGCCAAACGCGACCAACGCCTCAAGCGGGGCAAATCCCCGATCTACGACCGTGCGATGCTGAAAATGACGGCCGAGCAGCGTGCAAAGGCTGAGGCGAATGGCAAACTGCCTTACTGGCGCTTCCTGTTATCGCCGCGCACGTTGGATTGGCGCGATCTGATCATGGGCCCGCGGCAGGCCAAGCTGACTGCTGTCTCCGACCCCGTACTCATACGCGCCGACGGCACGCCGACGCCGCTGTTCGCCAGCGTGGTGGATGACATCGACACGGGCATCACCGAAGTCATCCGCGCTGAGGACAATGCCGACAACACAGGGGTCCAGCTCGATCTCTGGGAGGCGCTGACCGGCAAACCGCCGCGGGTCCAGTTCGCCCACTTGCCGCCTTTGGTGGACACCGGGCGCATGCGCCTGTCGCGCAAGGTGGGCAGCCTGTCGGTAAGGACACTGCGTGGCGACGGGGTAGTCGCGGCAGCACTGGCGACATGCCTCGCCCAGATTGGCATCGCGGGTGCCGCGGAGCCCGCACCGCCAACGGTCCTTGCAAAGGATTTCGATTTGCGTCGCCTATCCCAGACGGTCGCTGGCTTCGACGCATCGCAATTGCTGTCGCTCAACCGCCGTGCCCTCGGACGGATGGATTTCTCCTCTATCGCCGACCGGTTGCCGAATGGCGCTACCGAGGCGTTTTGGCTCGCGGTTCGCGGCAGCCTCGATCTGTTGAACGAGGTCCGCGGTTGGTGGGAGGTCGTGGCGGGCACCATCGTGCCACCAGTCATCGAAGGGGAGGGTGCGTTCCTGAAGGAAGCCGAAGCCCTGCTGCCCCCTGAGCCTTGGGACGATTCGGTTTGGCGCGTTTGGACCGAGGCACTGGCCCAGGCTACGGGCCGGGTTGGGGAGGCATTGCTATTGCCGCTACGCCTCGCACTGACAGGGGAAGAACAAGGCCCGGCCTTGGAAGCCCTACTCCCGCTGATCGGGCGCGCCCGGGCGTCCAACCGTCTGCGGATCGCCGCCGCGTAGGGGTTGTCGGCACCGCGGTTTGTCCGGCATCGTGATCGCAGAGAAGAGCGCCGAAACAATCGTATGGCAGGTGGCATAAATGCGCACGACCATGCGCACGCAACCACAGACATAGGAATATAGAGATGGAACAGACATTCGCCGGGAAGGTCGCGCTGGTCACCGGAGCTGGCAAAAACATTGGCCGCACCATCGCGTTGGACTTCGCTCAGCGGGGAGCATCGGTGGTGATCAACGGGCGGTCGGACCGAGCCGCGGTGGATTCGGTGGTGGGGGAGATCAATGCCGCCGGGGGGCAGGCGATCGGCTGCATGGCCGACGTGTCCGATGAGGCTTCGACGCAACGCATGATCGCCGATGCGGTGGCAGCATTCGGGGGCATCGATGTGTTGGTCAGCAACGCGGGGCTCCGCCGGCAGACCAAATTCCTGGAGATGAGCCTGGCGGAGTGGCGGGAGATTCTGTCCGTTGCTCTGGACGGTGCCTTCATCCTGGCGCGTGCCGCGGTGCCGCACATGATCCCGCGCGGGGGCGGAGCGATCGTATCGTTGTCTGGCATCTCCACCCATGTCGGCACCCCCAACCGCTGCCATGTATCGGCGTCCAAGGCGGGTTTGGAAGGGCTGATGCGGGCACTGGCGATCGAGTTGGCGCCCCATGCGATTACCTGCAATTGCGTCGCACCGGGGATGGTGGACACGGTACGCGGCGCCTCCGCTGGTGGGGCGGGGCCACATGCGTTGGCGGAACGTGGCATTCCCTTGGGGCGGAAGGCGGCGGTGGAAGAGATATCGGCGGCGGTACGGTATCTCGCGGGACCGGATGGGCGTTACGTGACCGGGCAGACGCTGCATGTGAATGGCGGGTTGTTCCTGACGTAGGAGCCTTGCGCGGCGGCGGGCTTCCATGGTCCAAGCCCGCCGATCACGTTTCTCCCCCGGGGAATCCGCCATGCCCAAGTCCTTGCCCGACCCCGCCGACACCGCGGAACGAGTCCTGATTCTGGACTTCGGTAGCCAGGTCACGCAGCTGATCGCCCGCCGCCTGCGCGAATCCGGGGTGTACTGCGAGATTTGGCCGTTCAACGCCGACCCCGCCCGCATCGCCGCGTTCAACGCCAAGGCCATCATCCTGTCCGGTGGCCCGGCCAGCGTGCATGAGGGTGAATCCCCACGCGCTCCGCAAATGGTGTTCGAGCAAGGGGTCCCGGTCCTCGGTATTTGCTATGGCCAGATGGTCATGTGCGCCCAGCTTGGCGGCGAAACGCAAGGTTCGGATCATCGGGAGTTCGGCCGCGCCTTCGTGGACGTGACCGGGGAATGCGACCTGCTGGACGGCGTCTGGCACAAGGGTGCCCGCGAGCAGGTGTGGATGAGCCATGGCGACCGGGTGACGCGGCTGCCCCCCGGATTCAAAGTGGTGGCGTCCAGCGAGGGCGCCCCCTTCGCTCTGTTCGCCGATGATTCACGAAAATTCTACGGCGCGATGTTCCACCCGGAGGTCGTGCACACCCCGCACGGCGCCCAGTTGCTGCGCAACTTCACCCACAAGGTCGCGGGCCTGTCCGGCAACTGGACCATGGCCGGCTTCCGCGCCGCGGAGATCGCTAAAATCCGGGCCCAGGTGGGGCAGGGGCGGGTGATCTGCGGGCTATCGGGCGGCGTCGATTCCTCGGTCGCCGCGGTGCTGATCCATGAGGCGATCGGCGACCAACTGACTTGCATCTTCGTCGATCACGGCCTGCTGCGCCATGGGGAGGCGGACGACGTCGTCGCCACATTCCGCGGCCGGTTCAACATCAAGCTGGTGCATCGCGACGCGTCCGATCTGTTCCTCGGCGCGCTGGAGGGGGTCACCGACCCCGAAATCAAACGCAAAACCATCGGCCGGCTGTTCATCGAAGTGTTCGAGGAAGAAGCCACCAAGATTGGCGGTGCCGACTATCTGGCGCAGGGCACGTTGTATCCGGACGTGATCGAGAGCGTCAGCTTCACCGGCGGCCCCTCCGTCACCATCAAGTCGCACCACAACGTGGGCGGCCTGCCGGAACGGATGCGCATGCAACTGGTTGAACCATTACGGGAACTGTTCAAGGACGAGGTCCGCGTGCTCGGGCGCGAACTGGGCATCCCCGAGATCATTGTCGGCCGCCACCCGTTCCCCGGGCCGGGGCTGGCGATCCGCATTCCCGGCGCGATCACGCGGGAACGCGCTGAGATTCTGCGCAAGGCGGACGCGATCTACCTTGAGGAAATTCGTGCCGCCGGCCTGTATGACGCGATCTGGCAGGCCTTCGCCGTGTTGCTGCCGGTGCGTACGGTGGGCGTGATGGGCGACGGGCGCACCTACGACTACGCCTGCGCGCTGCGGGCGGTGACCAGCACGGACGGCATGACCGCCGATGTGTATCCGTTCGATATGGCGTTCCTGACCCGTGTCGCTGGGCGGATCGTGAATGAGGTGCGGGGGATCAACCGGGTGACCTACGATATTACCAGCAAGCCGCCTGGGACGATTGAGTGGGAATGAGTGTATCAGCCTAAAATCGCGCGCTTCCTGGCGAGAGCCGGCGTGATATCGCCGACCTGAGACGGCCTGAGAGGCGAACGCGGCGTCACGTCGGACCACCTAAACGCGAGACGACGTCACGACAGGACGGGAGCAAGGCCAACCTGCCGGAACCGGACGTCCGGCTCATGGCGGTCGCAGCATGAAATGCAGGAACCTCGAAGCCTCATGAGGAATCAGTTCCCATGCCAGATCTCGCCGGAATTTTAACCGGACAGCAGTGGGCCGAGCCCGAGGATGACGGTTTTCGAACGATCCCCCGATATTACCCCTTCGCCTTCCGCGCCGCCGCCACCATCCGCTTCATCTCCTCGGCGTCCACCGCCCCCGGCACCATTTCCTCCCCTATGACCAGAGCAGGTGTGCCCTGGATGTTCAGGGTGTGCGCCAGGGCCAGATTGGCATCGAGCTGGGCTCTGATCGCCGGGTCCTCCATGTCCTTGGACATCCTGGCCCAATCCAGGCCCTGCTTTTTCGCGGTGGCCTGTAGGGCGTCCAGGGTTATGTCCGGCGGCAGCTTCATGACGGCGTCGCGGAACTTTTCGTACGCATTCTGCCGTTGCGCGGCCAGCAGGGCCTTGGAACCCAGCGTGCTGGCCGGCCCGAGGATGGGCAGGTCTTTGTAGACCAGGCGCACGCCCTTATCCCCCGCCAGGAAGCGGGCCATCTCGGGTTCCAGCTTCTTGCAATAGGGGCAGCGCACATCGAAGAATTCGACGATGGTGACATCGCCTTTGGCATTTCCGCCAACCGGGTCGGCTGAGGTGATCAGCTTGTCGCGCATGGCTGTCAGGGCCTCCTGCGCGCTGGCTTTGTCCCGGGCGGTTTCATCGGCCTGCAGCGCGGTGACGGCATCCCGCAGGATGGACGGGTCCTGCTTCAGGGCATCGCGCACGATTGCCACGATCTCGGCTCGTTGGTCGGCATTGAACGCGGCGCGCGCGGTAAGGGGCGCCAGGGCCAGCACCGACAAAACAAGCGAAATCAACAGTCTCATGGGCGGTTCTCTTTCTTGACGGCGTTACCGATGTCCAGGGCGCGTAATTTCGCCGGCCCTTGTGGCAGGGATTCGGCTGCCAGGCGAGCGAAGCGTCGCGCGGCCGGGATGTCGTTGCCGCGAATCGCTTCCTCTGCCAGGGCCAGATTGGCCTGCCCCATATCGCCGAGCTGGCCCCAGGCGATGCCGAGCAGGTGGAAGGTGCTGTCGTCTTCCGGGTCCTGCCGGCGGGCGGTTTCCAGATGGTCGATGGCCGGGCGCAGCATGGCTTTGTCGCCAGTTTCCATCATGGCCTGCGCCAGGCCCTGATGGAGCAGGGGTTGTTCCGGGGCCAGCCGCACCGTTTCCCGGTAGGCGGTGACGGCCTCCCTCGGGTGGCCGGTTTCATACAGGATTTGGCCCCGCAGCTCCCGGAACCAGGGGTTGGCGGGCTGCATGGCGATCAGCCGGTCCATCAGGCCCAGCGCCGCGTCCCGGTGGGAAAGTTGATGTTCGGCGGCCGCTCGGGCGTACAAGGCCGGGGCGGACTGGTCCGATCCGGGGTAGGCCCGCAGCACGGTGCCGGGAATGCTGAGGAAGCCATCCAGCTTGGCGCGGACCAGCAAATAGGCATTCTCCAGCTTCGGGGGCAGGTCGCCTGGGCCGTGCGCCGATTCGACATGCCGCCGCATGAAATCCATGCGGTCTCGGGTCAGGGGGTGGGTCATAAGGAAAGGGTCGCGGCGGTCGTTGACCAGCGAATCCTCCTGATCCAGCACCTCGAACAGGCGCAGCAGGCCACGCGCCGACCAGCCGAGGCGGTCGAGCATCTGCACGGCGGCGCCGTCCGCGCCTTCCTCCTGTCCGCGGGAAAACGACATGTAATGGCGCTCCGCCATCGACAACCCGCCCATCGCGGCACCCGCGCCGACGCCGCCGTCGTGGGAGGCGAGGCCCGCCGCGCCGGCGATCAACAGGCTGCCCAGGGTGCGCCACATCATCTCCCGCGCCTGTTCCGGGCCGCGGCTGATGTCGCCGTGCAGGACATGGCCGGTCTCGTGCGCCATGGTACCCACCACCTCCAGCGCCGAGTCCGCCCGCATCAGCAGCCCGGTGTGGATGAACATGCGGTTGCCGGTAGTGACGAAGGCGTTTATGGCACGATCACGCACCAGGACGATGCGGATCGTACGAGGGTCGAGGCCGGCCGCGCGGTACAGGGTAACGGCGAAGTCATGCAGCAAGGTCTCGGTTTCGGCGTCCCGGATCAGCACCATGCGTTCGGATGGTGCTCGCTCCTGCGACCAGGCCGGCGAGAACGGAAGGAACAGGGCGCTTATGGTCAGCGATAGCGCGAACAGGATGGGACGGATGCGACGCGTCATAAACAGGATCATAGCGCGCTCATTGGTCGGCGTCCCCCTGGTATTGAGCCTCTCTTTAAGCGGTTGCGGCGCGGTCGATAGCGCCAAGAAGACGCTGTTCGGCGGCGATAGCGGCCCCAAGCAGGGCCAGCAAGGCTTTGTCGAGGGCTTTATAGGCGGGGCCGTGGCGGATGAGCCGCGAGCCGCCCTGGTCGGGCGAGAGGTTCTGTCGGGCGGCGGCACCGCCGCGGATGCGGCCGTCGCGATGGGGTTCGCGCTGTCGGCGACCCTGCCGTCCCGCGCGGGACTGGGCGGCGGCGGGGTTTGCATCGCCTATGCGGCGGACCGCAAATCGGCCAATGGCGGCACGCCGGAGGCGGTGTCGTTCGTGCCCCTCGCAACCCGGAGTAGCAATGGCGGCGACCGACCGGCGGCGTTGCCGCTGATGGCGCGCGGATTGTTCCAGCTGCATGCCCGGTACGGGTCCTTGCCGTTCGATGGGCTGGTGACCAAGGCCGAGGAACTGGCGCGCTTCGGCGTGCCCGCGTCACGGGCGTTCGTGCGGGATCTGGCCCTGGTGTCCGGCCCGCTGTTCGCCGATCCGACCGCCCGCATGATTTTCAGCCGTAGCGGCACCCCGCTGTCCGAGGGGCAGCCGATGGTGCAGCCGGAGCTGGCCGGCACCTTGGCGCAAATCAGACTCGCCGGGGTCGGCGATTTGTACCAGGGGGGCATGGCTCAGCGGGTTGTCATGGCGTCCCGGCAGGTTGGCGGTCCGTTGACGATTGACGATTTGCGGGGCGCGCTGCCGGGAATCTCCCCGGCGATCGTGGTGGCCTACAAGAACGACAAGGTTGCTTTCCCGCCGCCGCCGTCCGATGGCGGGTTGGCAGCAGCCGCTGCATTCACGGCCCTGGTGCGCGATCCCAGCGATCTGGGCGCCGCGGCTGCCCGGTCTTTGGCCGCCGCGGCGCGGTTCCGGGCGGGCGGTATCGACGCGCAGGCAGTGGTGCAGGCGACCGACCTGCCGGCAGCCGCGCTGCCGCCGCTGCCGGCCTCCACCACCTTCGGGGCGCTGGACCGCAATGGCAAC
Organism: uncultured Acetobacteraceae bacterium; assembly: GCA_903924985.1. Lineage (GTDB taxonomy): Bacteria > Pseudomonadota > Alphaproteobacteria > Acetobacterales > Acetobacteraceae > Rhodopila. The sequence goes on along the minus strand of CAIYDT010000276.1, from coordinate 973 downwards.
GCGGTGATGTGCGCGGCGACGATGGGAAATCTGTTCGGCACCGGCCGGATGCTCCCTGGGTTGGGCTTCCTGCTGGCAGCGTCCCCCGCGTCCTTGCCGCCGCCCCTGCTGTCGGTTGGGCTGGCCTGGAGCCCGCGGGAGAACGCGTTCCGCGCGGCTGTCGGCGGGTCGGGTCAGGCTGGGGCGGCGATCGCCGTCGCGACGGAGCTGATGACCGTGCTGAGCACCGGCAAACCCACGCAAGTGCCCGATCCCGGGCGTGCCAACACGATGTCCTGCTCTGGCTACCTGCCGGGCAACGAGCGCAGCTGCGGGTTCGCCACCGATCAGCGCGAGTCCGGGCTGACGGCGACTGGCGGCTAGATCTTCTTAGTCTACGGGGAGATTGGGGGGATGACCCTGTTTGGTAAGGCGATGATGGGTGCGGCAATGTCGATGTTGGCGCCCGCGTTCGGTGCCGGGCGACCCTTTGAAGGTGAAGGCCGCCCCTATCAAGTGGTACAACCAGCCCCGTGACCCTGAAGGTTGGCCGGGGGGCCTTCGCGCCACCGTTCATGGTGATGGACGTCATCTCGGCCGCCAATGCGCGGCAGGCGGCGCTGCCACCGGGGGCGCCGGGCGTCATCCGGATGGAGGTCGGGCAGCCCGGGACGGGAGCGCCGGCCAGCGCGGTGGAAGCGGCGCACGCGGCGCTGCGGTCTGGGAACCCGCTGGGCTACACCGAGGCTTTCGGACGGCGGTCGCTGCGGGAGCGGATCGCGGCGCATTACCAGGATTGGTACGGGCTGGACGTGCCGGTGGAGCGGGTGGCGGTGACCGTTGGGGCCTCCGGCGCGTTTCCACTGGCGTTCCTGGCGGCGTTCGATCCGGGCGATCGGGTGGCGATGGCGGCGCCTTTTTACCCGCCGTATGTCAACATTATCACCGCGTTGGGGATGGTGCCGGTGATCATGGAGGCGGGGCCGGAGACGCG
>CAIYDT010000275.1 GCA_903924985.1 uncultured Acetobacteraceae bacterium | reverse complement strand
TCTCACCGCGGACACCGGAATCGGATGGGCATGCGGACTCCCCGCGACCATCGGCCAGGCGATCATGGACGGGGTTTGGGTGGGGGACGGACGGCGGTACGCCGCGGCATGGTTTTGGTTCATGCTACGTTCTTACATCGAGCGCCACCATCGAGGCAAGGTTTTTGGTAGTGCCCTAATTTGAATGTGGTGTTATTCTGTTAGGTTAACGTTAGATGGGTTCAGCCCATCTGTCTAAGCGCGAACCCAATTATGGTCCCAATAACCACGCCTGCCACCTCCTTGGAAATACGCTCGTATATTGCCGGGGACATCCGCCAGCTTAGCCTGTCATTGATCTAGATCAAAGCGCAACAACAATAGATCGTCTATTCGTAGCCATCGTGATACCTCACTTGCAGAAGGACCGTGCGCGTGAACAGGACAGTCTCCTCTCACAAGAACGTCTTCCTCGGTCATGCAGAGCACAAGCGCGTCGCCTCACGGCGTGCGTTCGCGCGTGCCGCGATGATCGCCCAGGGAATGGCCCTTTCGCTCCTTGCCTTCCCTTTGCCGATGGCTCACGCACAGTCAGAGCCGGCGGCAGAGATGAGCAACACTGATCTCGCGAAGGCGATTGAGAACCCGATCAGCGATCTGTACTACATTCCCTTCCAGAACCTTACGAATTTCAACGTTGGCCCGCACAAGGGCACGCAGGACATCCTCAATATCCAGCCTGTGATCCCGATTCACATCAATTCGGAATGGAACGTCATCACGCGCACGATTATCCCGCTGGTCTGGAACCCGTCCATGCAGCCGGGCAAGACGGTTCCTTTCGGCATCGCTCCCATTACTTTCTCAGCGTTTTTGACCCCAGCGGGAAAGCCCGCGAACGGTTTGGTATGGGGCGTCGGCCCGGTCGTGCAGATACCCGCGGCCAGCAGTTCCACCCTGGGTTCGAGCGTCTGGGGCGGAGGCCCGACCGCGGTCATCATTAAGATGTCTGGCCCCTGGGTCATAGGTGCGCTGATCAACAACGTCTGGTCATTTGGTGGGGACAACGGTCCGACCGGAAAACGCGCTGGCGGCACCGGCTACAGTGTTATGACCTTGCAGCCCGGCATCAACTATAACTTCAGCGACGGCTGGTTCATCAATTCGGCCCCGATCATTACCGCGAACTGGCTGACCGCCGGCGACAAGGCTTGGACGCTACCCATTGGCGGCGGCGGCGGCCGAGTCATCAGACTGGGGGGCAAACTGCCGATCTCCCTTTCCATTGGCGCCTACTGGAACGCCCTGCGACCAGAGTACGGATCGACATGGCAACTGCGAACGCAGGCCACGATCATCTTCTAGATCCGGGAACTCTTCGGCGCTCCACAATGCGATGAACGTCGACTTACCCGAAGGAACGAGACGATGAACGACAGCGATGAAGCCGACAAAGTCGCAATGGACAGGCGCGGGTTGCTGAAGACCACGGGCCTTGCCGCGGCGGGTATGGCGGCGACGGTCCTGGGATCCGCGGAAGCCGCCGAAATCCAGCAGGCCGCCTCCGGCGAGACGAACGCCTACGGAGCGCCGCCTGGCAGCGGCCTGACCATGCCGCCCTACTACCAGCCAACGCCATCGGTTAAAAATCGCAACAACTACTTCCCGCAGAGCGAGCCACTCGGTCCGGACGAGATGCGGGTCATCTTCATGGGCAGTCAGCCCTGGCCGCCGCGTCTCGCCCAGGCGGGCACCTGCATCATGGTGGAACTGGGCAACGGCAAACGGCTGTTCTTCGATTTCGGCCCCGGCTGTCTGCGCAACATCATCGCCAACCAGGTGCCAGTGCCCGAGATCAACGACATCTTCCTTACCCACCTCCATGTAGACCATTACGCCGATATTCCGTACCTCTGGCAGTTCGCGCCGTTCAACGGTCGCTGGATGCCGCTGCGCGTCATCGGTCCATCGGGACGCACGCCGGCGCTCGGCACGAAAGCAATGTGCGAGCACCTCACCAAGATGGGTGCCTGGACATCGCAGCAGGCTATTGGCATGCCGATGGAGGACGGTTACGAAATCGAAGTAACTGAATTCGATTTCATGGACGATGGCGGGGTCTGCTACGATAAGGACGGCGTGAAGGTGACGCACTGGCGGCGTTCGCACGGTTCGGACGGTGCATCGGGCTATCGCCTGGACTGGAATGGCCTTTCCTTCGTCTGGACCGGTGACGGCAAGCCGGATCGGCTCACAGCTAAATATGCCAAGGGGGTCGATCTGTTTGTTTCGGAGATGGCAGTCGACATCGTTTATCTGTGGGCGTTGAAGCAAGGGGTTGCACCCGCGATTGGTGCGATGACGCTCGATAATTTCCATACGACGCATTATGGCTTTGGATACCTTACGAACCTGATCCAACCCCGGCTCGCCATGGCGACGCATGTTTCCTTCGACCGAGAGCTGATCGGCGAAATGACGGCCGGCGTTCGGCTTCATTACAAGGGCATGTTTGCCTTCGGAATCGATCATACCGTGGTGAACATCACCAAGGATCGCATTTGGATCCGAGAGGCGGCAGTTCTTGAGGCAGCCAACACCGCCCGCGCCGACATGAGCTGGATGCTCGCAAACAATTTTGGCGGAAAAATCCCTGGGGAAATGACGATCAGAAATCCGTTCCTGGCCAGCCAGGAGCAGTCGATCCGCGACCTGGAAATCGATCCCGCGCTGTTTACGCCGAAGGATCAGATTCGTCAGTGGGCGCGTTTCCCTGCGGAGAGGAAAGTGAACCCGATCGATTTCCTCGGTGCTCCGACGCCGCAGAGATAAGCCATACGGGCCAGGCCCGGCACATCAGGCCGGGCCGTCGGCCGCATCAAGCGGGGGGCGCGAATCATGGATTTCGTGGATCACGAGCTCGGGACCGGCGCCTCGCCGGTTCCGATCACCATTCTCACGGGGTTTCTTGGCGCGGGAAAGACAACGCTGCTCAATCACATTCTTCGCGGCAATCATGGTTTGAAAGTGGCCGTTCTGGTCAACGACTTCGGATCGATCAACATTGACGCCGAACTAGTGGTGGGTATCTCGAACGATGTAATCAGTCTGAGCAATGGCTGTATCTGCTGCACTATTCGCGATGATCTCGTGGATACCGTGCTTCAGACCATCGCGCGCCCGGAGCGGCCAGAGTACATCCTGCTCGAAGCCAGCGGAGTCGCGGAACCATCCGGCATCGCGATGACATTCAAGAGCCCCAATATGCGGGATTACATACGGCTCGACAGTATCCTGTGTGTCGTTGATGCCGAGCAGGTATTCGCCATTCCGGAAATGCTCGAGCTGAAAGCATTCCAGATCGCGTGTGCCGACATGGTGATCCTGAACAAGGTCGATCTGGTCGGCCGCGATCAGATCGTGAGCATCAGGACATGGCTCGACAGCCGCTTTCATCGTTACCGGCTCATAGAGGCCACGCGGGCCGAAATAGCTCTCCAGATCGTATGGTCTGGTGTTCCCCTTGATACGCCGCGATCCGGCGAGCACGCATGCGTTGCAGATCACGACTGCACGGACCCGGACTGCCAGCACGAGCACCGTCGTCACCACAACCAACGTTCAGGTCTGTTCGGCACCTGGAACTACGAAACCGACCAACCGCTTTCGCTGGAGGCGTTACGCCAGGTTGCCGCTCGGCTGCCCCAGGCAATCTACCGGGCGAAGGGGATTGTCTACTCGGCCGACGCGCCAGAGCATCGTGCAATCCTGCAAGTGGTCGGGCGAAGGGTCGACATCTCGTTGGAAGGCGGATGGGGAGCACGAACGCCACGGACGCAGATTGTCACAATCGGAGCGGCAGAGGCGACCGACACCGACAAATTGCGTGCGGCATTCGATCAGTGCCTTGCTGTGTGAATGTCAATCAGCGTTGAAGAGGGGCCCGAAGGATGCCGCCGCGCTCCGCGTCCTCAGCGGCTTTATCTTTCTCGGCGGGCTCTGCGAGAAACCCCTGGAGACCGCGCACCCCACCGGCGCAGGACACTGCTGGGCGCGCGCGCGGTGTCGTGACGTCCGGGGGGCGAACGCGGCGGCGCAACAGGCTGGGAACCAACAGAACAGGCGATAAGAGCCAGGCATTTGAGCAACCCCGGCATGGCCAACGTCTCCCGGGCATTGCATTCTTTAATATTTCCATTAACATGGAAGCATGGAATCATCGGAAGCCGCCGCCGTCTTCGCCGCCCTGTCCGTGGACACACGGATCGGTCTGCTGCGCTTACTGATGGCGCAAGGCCCAAACGGCCTGCCCGCCGGCGACATCGCCGCTCGGCTTGGGCTGCCGGCCTCCACGACGTCCTTCCACCTCGCCGCGCTCGAGCGCGCCGGCCTGACCCAATCAACCCGTCAGGGCCGGCGAATCATTCACGCCGCGCGGATCGCCGCCGTGCGCAATGTGCTGATGTTCCTGACCGAAGCCTGCTGCGGCGGGCGCCCGGAGCTGTGCGGCGATATCGCGCGCTTGTTGCCATCCTTGCCCGAGGAAGCCCAAAGCATGACCCCCGCCTTCAATGTCTTGTTCCTGTGCACGCATAACGCGGCCCGCTCAATCATGGCGGAGGCGCTGCTGCGGTCCATCGGCGGTCCGCGCTTTCACGGATACTCCGCCGGCTCCGATCCATCCCCGGAGCCCAATCCCGAGGTTATCGCGAAGCTGCGAGCGTTGGGCCATGACACAAGCGCGCTATACAGCAAGTCGTGGCACGAATTCACCGGCCCCAACGCCCCGAGGATGGATTTCGTCATCACGCTGTGCGATGCGCTGGGCGGGCCGGCCTGCCCCGATTTCGGCGACCTCACGGTCACCGCCTCCTGGCCGCTGCCCGACCCCGGAAAATTCACCGGCAGCGCGGTGGAGCGGGCGGCGATGCTGAATGAGCTTTACGCCAGCCTGCGCCGCCGCCTGGAAATCTTCACATCCCTGCGCTTTGCCTCCCTCGACCGAATGGCCATGAAGGTGCGGCTCGACGAAATCGGCACCGGTCTCCCCTCATTCGTTGGAGTACGCTAATATGCGTGTTGGCATCAATGGCATGGGCCGGATCGGCCGCTTGGCGTTGCGCGCCGCGATGGGCGGCATCTACCGTCCGGCGGACGATCCCCGCGCGGAAAACCGGCTGGACATCGTGCACGTCAACGAACTCAAGGGCGGCGCCGCGACGGCGGCGCATCTGCTGGAATTCGACAGCATCCATGGCCGATGGCGCAACGATTTTACCCACGAGGACGACCGAGAGATTCATATAGGCAACAAAAATGTCGGGTTTTCCGCCGAACCGACCGCCGAGGGGGTAGCTTGGGGCGATCTGGGGTGCGACATCGTGCTGGAATGCACCGGCAAGATGGTGAAGACGGAGCAACTGCGAGGCTACTTCAAACGCGGCGTGAAAAAGGTGATCGTCGCGGCCCCCGTGAAGGATGGCGGCACGCTGAACGTCGTTGTTGGGGTCAACGATCATCTCTACAACCCCCGGGAAAATCACCTGCTGACGGCGGCATCGTGCACCACGAACTGCCTGGCGCCGGTGGTGAAGGTATTGCAGGACGCGATCGGCATAAGGCACGGACAGATCACCACCATCCACGATCCCACCAACACCAACGTGGTCGTCGATGCCCCGCACAAGGACCTGCGGCGAGCCCGCTCAGCCATGCTGTCGTTGCAGCCGACCACCACGGGCAGCGCCACCGCCATCGCGCTGATTTACCCCGAGCTGAAAGGAAAACTGAACGGCCATGCAATTCGGGTGCCGGTGCTGAACGCCAGCCTGACCGACTGCGTGTTCGAAATGTCCCGCGCCGTCAGCGTGGAGGAAATCAACGGCCTCTACCAAAAGGCCGCGGCCGGTCCGCTGGCCGGCATCCTCGGTTTCGAATCCCGCCCGCTGGTATCGGCAGATTACAATAATGACACCCGTAGCTCCATCGTCGACGGCCCCAGCACCATGGTGACCGACGGCACCCTGTTAAAAATCTATGCGTGGTATGACAATGAGGTCGGATATGCCTGCCGCATGGTGGACCTCGCCAACATCGTCATCGACCGGGAGGCATGATGTCCGCCCTTCGCAACTACGTTATCGTTACGTCATCGTATTTTCTGTTCACGCTGACCGACGGCGCCATCCGCATGCTGGTGCTGCTGCATTTCTACCAGCTCGGCTACACGCCGTTCACGCTGGCATTCCTGTTCCTGCTATACGAAACGGCGGGTATTTTCGCCAATATCGGCGGCGGCTGGCTGGCGTCGCGCTTCGGCATCCCACGGATGCTCGCCACCGGACTGACGTTGCAGATCGGCGGGCTGATCATGCTGTCGGCGCTGAACCCGGCGTGGGGAGCGACGGCGTCCGTCGCCTGGGTGGTCGCCGCGCAGGGCATCGCCGGGATCGCCAAGGACCTGACCAAGACCGCGTCGAAAAGCGCGATCAAGGCGACGTCCACGGACGGCGCGAGCCAGTTGTTCCGCTGGGTGGCGTGGTTCACCGGATCGAAGAACGCCACCAAGGGCGCGGGCTTCTTCCTCGGTGGGTTCCTGTTGCAGGTGGCGGGTTTCCAGCCCGCGCTATGGCTGATGGCGGCGATGCTGGCGGTCGTGCTGGCCGGCACGGTGCTGTCGCTGCCACGCACCCTTGGCAAAGCGAAAGCATCCAGGAATTTCCGCGAATTGTTCGCCAAAACGCGCGCCATCAACCTGATGGCCGGAGCGCGCATCTTTTTGTTCGGCTCGCGCGACGTGTGGTTCGTCGTCGGCCTGCCGGTGTTTCTGTATGGCCACGGCTGGCAATATATGAACGTCGCGGGCTTCGTCGCCGCCTGGACCATCGCTTATGGCACCATCCAGGCGGTGGCGCCGTCGCTGGTCACGCGCAGCCGCGACGGGCTGAGCCGGGAGGTTCCGGCCGCCCGCATCTGGGGCTTGGCGCTGACATTCATCCCCGCCGCGCTGGCCTTCCTGATCGCCATGCCCGGCATGCCCCGCCCCGACCTCGTGCTGGTCGCCGGGCTGCTGGTGTTCGGTTTCATCTTCGCGGTGATTTCGTCGCTGCACTCGTACCTGATCCTCGCCTACGCGGGATCGGAGAAAGCCGCCGAGGACGTCGGTTTCTACTACGCCGCCAACGCCGCCGGCCGGCTGGCGGGCATTCTTTTATCCGGCCTCCTGACCCAATATGACGGGATGGTAGGCTGCCTCTGGGGTTCCGCTATCATGCTTGCCATTTGTTTCGCGATCACCGCTTTGCTGCCGTCGGGCGCCGAATCCCGGCGGGTGCCGGCATGAACCTGTTCGAGCGGTTCCTCACCCTCTGGGTCGCCCTGTGCATCGTCGCCGGCGTCGTCCTGGGGCAACTGATCCCCGGCGCCTTCCAGGTGATTGGCAACGCGACGGTGGCGCAGATCAACATCCCCGTCGCAATTCTGGTCTGGCTGATGGTCGTCCCGATGCTGCTGAAGATCGATCCGGCGGCGTTAAAGCAGGTGGGGCAGCACTGGCGCGGCATCGCCTCCACCGTGGGCGTGAACTGGCTGGTGAAGCCGTTCTCCATGGCGCTGCTCGCCTGGATCTTCATCGCGCATCTGTTCCGCCCGTACCTGCCGGCCGACCAGATCGCCAGCTACACCGCCGGGCTCATTCTCCTGGCCGCCGCACCCTGCACCGCGATGGTGTTCGTCTGGTCGAACCTGGTGGACGGGGAGCCGCATTTCACCCTGAGCCAGGTGGCGCTGAACGACACCATCATGGTCGTCGCCTTCGCCCCGATCGTCGGCCTGCTGCTGGGTCTTTCATCCATTGTCGTGCCCTGGGACACGCTGCTGCTGTCGGTGGTGCTGTATATCGTGGTGCCCGTGATCGTCGCGCAGCTGTGGCGCCATTTCACCCTGGCATCCGGCGGGCCGGCCGCGCTGTCCCGCGTCCTGGCAACCCTGGCGCCGCTGTCGCTGAGCGCTCTGCTGGCGACGCTGGTGCTGCTGTTCGGCTTGCAGGGAGAACAAATCGTCCGCCAGCCCGTGGTAATCGCGCTGCTGGCGGTGCCGATTATTATCCAGGTCTACTTCAACGCCGGCCTCGCCTACTGGGTAAACCGGCGCCTGGGTGAGGAATGGTGCGTCGCCGGCCCCTCGGCCCTGATCGGGGCCAGCAACTTCTTCGAACTCGCGGTGGCGACGGCGATCGCATTGTTCGGCTTCCAGTCAGGCGCGGCGCTCGCCACCGTCGTCGGTGTGCTGGTGGAGGTGCCGGTCATGCTGTCCGTCGTACAGATCGTCCGCCGGTCGCGGGGGTGGTACGAGCGGGGTATTTAGGCGGCATCGGATAGCAAGCCGATTGCTCGATGCGGGTCCCACCCTCTCCGCGTCATGGCGGGCCTTCGCCCGCCATGATGAGACGTAACCGGTGCGAACGCGCCCCTTACCGACCGATAAACACCGGCCGGCGCTTCTCCATGAAGGACCGGGTCGCTTCCTTGAAGTCCTCGCTGGCTTCCGCTTCCCGCTGCATCGCATCCATGCGGGCGTAGTCGCGTTCGGCGCGCTCCAGGCCCAGCTGGTTGATGAAATACTTCGATGCCCGCATCGACAGCGGCGCGTTGGCGGCCAGGACTTCGGCGTAGGCGATCGTTTCCTTCTCCAGCTCCTCGGCATCCACCACGCGGTTGATCAGGCCGATGCGCAGCGCTTCGTCGGACTTCAGCCGGCTGGCGGAGAACATGATGTCCTTGGCGGCGCTGGGGCCAACCACGTCGACCAGTTGCTTCAACCCCTCCGGCGCGTAGGCCACGCCGCGATGCGCCGCCGGCACGCCGAATTGCGAATCGGTGGAGGCAAACCGCAGGTCCGCGTTCAGCGCCATGCCCATGCCGCCGCCCAGGCAATAGCCGTAGATCATGGCGATCAGCGGCTTCTCCAGATGGATCAGCGCGTGCCGCAGATTGATCGGTGCCTCCCGAGCGGCGGCGGCGGCCTCGGGGGAGGAACGGGTCTTCTTGAAACTGGAGATGTCGGCGCCCGAGATGAACGCCCGCCGGCCCGCGCCGCGCATCACCACCACCTTGATGGCGTCATTGGCGGCGAACGCCTGGATCACTTCCAGCGCATCTTCGTACATGCCGGGGGACAGCGCGTTCAGCTTGGATTGATTGTCCCAGATAAGCCAGCCGATGGGACCGGTGACTTCCGCGCCGACCAGTCCGGAGGTGAGGTTCATAGTTGTCTACCCTTTGTAGGCATCGCGCCCGGTTTCAAGTGGCGCGTGTCATAGCACCGATGAGTCGGCTGGTCACTCGGGGGAACCGGGCCATTCTTCCCCGCCGAGAGCCCGAATCGGGTGTTGTCCTGGCTCAGCGCCGCCGCGCCGGGACCTAAGCCGACCCAAACCCCGCCAGGAACCGCGTCAACAGCCCGCCAAGGACATCCACGTTGTAGCCGCCCTCCTGCACGATCGCCGTGGGCAGTCCCAGCGCCCCGATCGCCGCCCCCGCCCGAGCGAAACCGTCCGCGGTCACGGACAGGGCGTTCAGCGGTTCATCCACCGAGGCGTCGAAACCCAGGCTGACCACCAGCGCCTCCGCCCCAAACGCACGCGCGGCATCGGCGCCAATACCGACCGCTTCCAGCCAACCCGCATCGCCGGTACCGATCGGCAGCGGCAGATTCAGGTTGCACCCCGCCCCGTCACCACCGCCTCGTTCGGCGGCATGGCCGGTGAACCACGGATAATACCGATTCGGATCGCCGTGCACCGACACGAACAGCACATCCGGCCGATCCCAAAAAATGCCCTGCGTGCCATTCCCGTGGTGGCTGTCGATATCCAGAATCGCCACCCGGTCCGCGCCCTTCGCTCGGAGCCGCTCCGCCGCCACGGCGGCGTTGTTCAGATAGCAATGGCCCCCGGCCCGGGCTCGAAACGCATGGTGCCCCGGCGGGCGAGCCAGCGCATAGGCACTGCCGCCCCGAGCGACCTCGTCCGCCGCGGCGGCGGCTCCGGCGGCGGCGTGGAAGGCGGCTTCCCAGGTGTGCGGCCCGATCGGGCACGCGGCGTCAGCCGTGAACCACCCCGCCTGGCCGACGATGCCGGAAGGCGCGCGGCCACCGTTCGCGAGCATCTCGGGCGAGGGATGGTGGTTGGCCACTATCTCCGGCCCGGTGTCCGGGAGTTCGGCCCAAGCCGCGTATCCATCCCGCAGGAAGGCGAGGTATTCCGGTTCGTGCACGGCCAGCAGCGCCGCGATATCCACCGGTGGCGGCGCCACGACGGACAGCCCCATCTCCCGACAGGCGACCAGCAGGGCTTCGGCCCGCACGGGAACCTCGAAGTTCGGCCGCACCGTTCCGCGCGCCAGGAAAAAGGACGGGGCGTGGGTGAACTGGACGGGGCTCCAGAAGACCTTCATGGGGGGGCGTCCGGCCACCAGTCGTTGAGGATCTCTTCCTGGGTGTAGGATCGATCCAGGAGCCGGAAGGTTATTGCCGCGACCATCTCCCCGTGTCGATCCATCGAGCGCCGAACCAACGCCCTCGCGTCCTCTGTCGACTCCGGAATCAATGCGGGAAGCGAGGCGCGCGGATCGTTTGTGCCGCTGTCCGAAAACGCTGCCTGCGCGGCACGGATCGCCCGAGCCTGCTCACCGGACCAGGCGTAGAAATCCCGCTCGTAAAGCCCCGAAATCTTCCCGTCGTCGGGCATTGCCCGCTCCTTTCGCCGTGCATGTGCCGGCACGTGTCACTTTCCCATGAAATGGCCGCGATTGCACCGTATATGTCTCGCATGCCGAACCCACCGATGTCCTGATGGCCCTGCCCGCCGCACTCGTGCCGCTGCGCAACAGCACCTTCCGCACGCTGTGGGGTGCCGGTGTCGTCGCCTGGCTGGGCATGTGGCTGCAGAACACCGGCGCCGGCTGGCTCATGACCTCGCTGGCGCCGGACCCGCTGATCGTGTCCATGGTGCAGGCCGCCACCATCATGCCGGTGTTCCTGCTGGCGCTCCCCGGTGGGGCGATGGCCGACATCGTCGATCGCCGCGTCTTCCTGATCGGCTGCCAGGTCTGGACCTGCCTGGCCGCCGTCGTCCTGGCGGTCCTGACTCTGTCCGGCGCCATGACCGTGTCCTGGCTGTTGTTCCTGACCTTCGCCATCGGCATCGGCACCGCCCTGAACAACCCGGCCTGGAGCGCCGTCGTCCCCGAACTCGTCCCGCGCGAGGACCTCGTGCAGGCCATCGCCCTGAACGGCATCGGCTTCAACCTGACGCGCGCCGTCGGCCCCGCTTTGGCCGGTTTCCTGATCCTGCTGGGTGGGCCGAGCCTGGCGTTCAGCCTGTATGCGGTTTCAATCACGACGGTGATCGCGTCGCTGGTGTACTGGCGCCGCGACACCCGCCACTTCACCGGCCTGCCGCGCGAGCATTTCCTCTCAGCGATGCGGGCCGGGGTGCGCTTCGTGCGCAACACGCCCGCGATCCGGGCGGCGATGATGCGGACCATTGCCTACTCCATCCCCTGTGCCGCGCCCTGGGGCTTGCTGCCGCTGTTCGTGCGGCAAGAACTCGGCCTCGGCGCGGGCATGTACGGCGTGATCCTGGGGGCGATGGGCGCCGGCGGGGTTGCCTCCGGCATGCTGCTGCCGATGTTCCGGGCGCGTTTCAGCCGGGGGCGGACGGTGTTGCTTTGCACGCTGTCGTCCTGCGTCGGCATGGCGGTGCTGTCGCTGGCGCATCACTGGGCGGTGGCGGCTTGCGGGATGCTGCTGTTCGGAATCGGCTGGACATCGGCCTACGCCACGATGCAGGCAGCAGCACAGCTGGTCTGCCCGCCCTGGGTGCGGGCGCGGTCGCTGTCGATCTACCAGTTGGCGCAGAACGGGGCGTTGACCGTCGGCTCCTTCGGCTGGGGCTGGCTGGCGGGCCACGTCGGCATGCCCGTGACGCTGGGGATCGCGGCGGGGGTAGGCGCCGCGCTGGCCGTGGGTGCCCTGGGGTTCCGGATCGAGGCCATCACCCCCGCATCGGCGCCCGCCCCCAGCGAAAAAGCCATGGCACCCGAAGCGCCCGCGGCCGAACTGGTACCACGGCTGCGCAACGCCAGCGGCCGGGTCATGGAAACCGCACACTATCGCGTCACCCCGGAGGAGCGCGACGCCTTCATGGCCATCATGCGGGAACTCCGCCTCCTGCGCGGCCGCACCGGCGCGCAATTCTGGCAGTTGTACGAAAACGTCGCCCACCCCGAGGGCTGGGTGGAGATCTGGTCGATGGAAAGCTGGACCGACCATCTGCGGGAGGCAGGACGCCTGTCCGACACCGACCGCGACATGCTGGCCCGAGCAGCGGCCTACCAGCACGACGCCAACCGGCCTGCTCGGTATTTGGCAGTCGATCCGTAGCGCTACGCCGCCTTCACCTCCTGAATGAACTGGCTCACCGCCCCGTGCAGTTCCTCGGCCTGCCGGGTCAGCGCGCCAGCCGCGTCCAGCACCCCGGTCGCGGCGGCGCCCGTGTTGTTGGCTCCCTCCCCCACCCCGGCGATGTTGGTGGTCACCGCCAGCGTGCCGGCAGAGGCTTGCTGCACGTTGCGGGCGATTTCCTGCGTCGCGGCGCCCTGCTCCTCCACCGCGGCGGCAATGGTGGCCGCGATCTCGCTGACCTCCCCGATCGTCACCCCGATGCCCTGGATGGAGGCCACGGCTTCCGCGGTCGAACCCTGAATCTGGGCGATCTGCCGGCCGATATCCTCGGTCGCCTTTGCCGTTTGGGTGGCGAGGCTTTTCACCTCCGAAGCCACCACCGCGAACCCCTTACCCGCGTCGCCAGCCCGAGCGGCTTCGATGGTCGCGTTCAGCGCCAGCAGGTTGGTCTGGCCGGCGATGTTGTTGATCAGGCCGACGACTTCGCCGATCTTCTGCGCCCCTTCCGCCAGCGCGCGCACCACGGCGTCGGTGCGTTTGGCATCCTCGACCGCCTTGCCCGCCACCTTGGCCGACTGCGCGACCTGGCGGGAGATTTCGCCGATCGAGGCCGCGAGTTCCTCCGCCGCGCTGGCGACGGTTTGCACGTTGACGCTGGCTTCTTCCGCCGCGGCGGCGACGTTGGCCGCCTGCTGGGTGGTCTCGCCGGCCGTGCCGGCCATCGAACGGGCGGTGGTCTGCAACTGCGTCGCGGCCGAGGCGACCAGCCCGACCAGCCCGCCGACCTTGTTCTCGAACCCAAGCGTCAACCCATCCAGCCGCTCCGCCCGCTTTTCCTTCACCGCCTGCTCGGCCGCGCGTTCCGCCGTCAGTTGTTCGTTTCGCAGCATATTCTCCCGGAACACCACCACGGTCGCCGCCATATGGCCGATTTCGTCCTCCTGCCGGGACGATGCCACCTGAGCGGTCAAATCCCCCTCCGACAAACGCCGCATGACGCCGTCCAGCGCAACCACCCGGGCTGTGAGACTGCGGCCTATATAGAGCCAGCCGATCAGGACCGAGACGACAATGCTCAACGCCGCCAGTGCGATCATCGCCCCCATACCAACGCCGATCTGTCCCTCGGACGTATCGGCGGAAGCCTGGATCGCGGCCTGTCCCGCCTCCACCTGCCGCGCGACCCGGGTGCTCAGTTCGGCGGCGACTTCGCGGGTATCGGTCAACGCCTGCCGCCCATCCGTGCCCGCCCGCAACTCGGCTGCCCGCAAAGCGAACAAATTATCGGGCTTGGCGCCAAGGGCCACCAGGGCCTCGATCGCCGCCCGCAGGCCCGGGGTGGGTGCCATGTTGTCAGCCACTTCCGCTTTCTCGGTCAGCCGGTCGGCCACTTCCATCAGTCCCTGGCGCAACCGGTCAACGACCTCGGCGGTCGGTGCCTGGTTGGCACGAACCAGCAGACCGAGCGCTTCGTTGCTGCCCGCTGAGAGATCCGCGAGCGCCTGCGACAGGGGCACATGCATGGCGGTGAGCTGTAGCAGCGTCTTCATCGTGGCTTCCCGGTCGCCGCCGACGTTCATCGATGTCATCTCGATCTCAGAGCGGACCTTTTCCCAGGCCGGTGCCAAAACGGCGGCCACCGCGGCATGCACGCGTTCGGCGGCCGCGGTTCCTTCCTCCCGCTGCGCGGCGATCTTGAGCCTCACCCCGACAACGGCGTCGAGCCGGGTCATCTGGCCGTTTAGCTTCGTCGTCAGTTCGGTCAATGCAGCGGCGACCTGACGCCCATCCGGAAACGCGGCCAAGGCGGTCAGATATTTGACGAGATCGTCCCGTATCCGGGACAATTCGTCGTTCCGCCGCTGGCGCTGGTCCTGCGTGGGGGCCGCCAGCAGGTTGGGTGCGAGCGCCGCCAGCGCCTGGGCTTGGGCCGCCAACTCCAAACTGACGACCGCCCGCGGTACCTCCTGGCGGGTGATGACCCGCAGCGTTCCGCCGACCCCGGCCAGCAGCACGTATGCCGCCACGCAGGCCGTGACCGTCAAACCGGCGATAGCGCCGAACGCGAGGAACAAGCGGGGACGAATACCCCATGAGCGGATATCCAGGGCCATAATGCGGTTCCCTTCCGGACAATCAACGGGACGCTGTGTGGAATTGCCGGGCCAGCGCTCGTGCTTTGTCGTACAGGGCCTCTCCGTCGATGCCCTGGCGTGCCATGGCGGCCTTCCAGTCGGCGACGGCGGGCTGGATCGTTTTCGCCATGTCCGCGCGTTCGTCGGCGCTCAGGTCGCGGTAGGTATACCGGGGATCGACCCGCAATTTGGCCCGCGCCACGGCTTCCGCGCCGTCGCGCAGCTTGGCGTTACCAGTCACCAGATTGGCGCTGTGCTTTTCGATCACCGCCTGCAAATCGGGGGGCAATGCGTCCCATTTGGCGCGGTTCATCACCACCATCAGCGCCGGGGCGGCAAAATTGGCGTCCACCAGCACATCCACCTGATCCGCCAGCTTCTTGTCACCGAAACCCTTGCCGGTGATGACCGAGTCCCAGCCATAGGTAATGGCGTTGATCGTGCGGTTTTCCAGCATATCGCCGATCAGGTCGGTCGGCACGCCAACCGGGATCGCGCCAAGACGGGACAGCGCCAAGCCCACCGTCGGGCTGGGCGTGCGCACCCGCAGGCCACGGAAGTCCTTGAGTTGCGCGATTTTCTTGCCGTTGGTGAAAATGCCATAGGGCGGCAGAACATACAGGCCCAGCACCTTGACCGAGGCGTAGTCGGCCGCGATGTCCCCCTCCTGAAACAACTTCCACATCGCCTGCGTGCCGGAAACCGCGGAATCGAACATCAAAGGCAATTCCATGACCGAGGAGCGGGGGAACCGCCCGGCATTATATCCCTGCACCGTGGCGGCGATTTCGATGTCCCCACGTTCGGCCATATTGAACAATTCGGCCGGCTTGCCGTAGCCGCCCATGGGCTTCAAGGCGACCTCGATCCGGTGGTCCGAGTCGTTCTCGACACCCGATGCGAAGGGCACCAGGATTTGCTCGTAGGCGGCGGTACCGGCGAGGTTGATCGACGCGAACCGCAGCGTGAACTCCGCCGCGTCCGATCGGGACGCCGGCAGGAAGACGGCGCAGCACAAAGCCATCGCCAGGCCGCGTAGCATGTGTCTGTATGTCATGAGGACGTATCTCCACTGTTGGTGAAGGCACTATCCAGAGAGAAGGTTAACAAAAGGTTAAGATTTAGGGCCGTCGCGAAAAATATTTCCGGGGTCCGGCGTTACCCCACGACGACCTGAATCGGTCCCGGCGCGTCGGTCACCGTCATCGGGGTGAAGCCCGCTTTGTCGCCGTCCGTCTGCACGGGCACCAGGCTGTTGCCGACGAATTCCACCCGGTTCGCGCGAATATGCCGCACGCCCGGCGCCCGCCCCAGACGGTGCAGCGGCAGCGCCGCGCCATACAGCAGTGTGATGGCGGGGCCGGCGCGGTCGAACAGCACGACCGAGAATCCAGGCGCCCCCGGTCGGGCGTCCGGCGCCAGCAGATAACTGCCGCCATACAAACAGCCTTTGCTGACGATGACGCTCGCGGCTTGCATCTCCCGCCCGTCCAGCCGCAAGGCGATCGGTGTGTAGGCGTATCGCGGCAACTGCCGCAACGTCTGCACGACATACGCGCCGCGCCCCAGGATACGCTTCATCGGCAGCGGCAATGTATGCACGATGTGGGCGTCGAACCCGGCCCCCAACATCTGCACGAACAGGCGGGAGGTCTCACCCTGCCGCGCGATGCCCGGCCAGATCGGCTGCGTCCGCCCAAACGCCAGCGCCGCCGCCACCGCGCGCGGCGCGAAGGGCAGGTTAAGCTCGTGCGCCAGCACGTTGGCCGTGCCCAAGGGAATAACCCCCAAGCGGGCGCCGGTGCCCATGAGGCCGTTGGCGACCTCCGCGATGGTGCCGTCGCCGCCGGCGG
Source organism: uncultured Acetobacteraceae bacterium (assembly GCA_903924985.1). GTDB lineage: Bacteria > Pseudomonadota > Alphaproteobacteria > Acetobacterales > Acetobacteraceae > Rhodopila. Next base: position 44,006 of record CAIYDT010000275.1, on the reverse strand, counting down.
CGACAATCAGTTTTTCGCCCCGCACCGCGGCTTCCCGAGCGAGTTCCTCGGCATGACCTGGGCGATTGGTCTCCATCAGATCGAGCCGCACGCCGTTGGCGACCAGCACGTCGAGCACCCGCCACAGCAACGCCGCCCTGCGCCGGCCGGCGGTCGGATTGAAGACGATCAGCACGGGTGGGATGAAAAGGGCTTACGAATCGGATTCTTCCCGTCCAGGAAAAGCGTGCTTGTGCGCCGGCTTGCGTGTCATACGCGTGACGCTTGTTTGACAGAATAATAACATTGGACAGGGACTGCGAATAATCGCCTCGTAACTCAACCTTCACTTTCACTCTTTGGATTCGGGCCTATTGCATCCGCCTCGCATGAACGCACCTCATCATCTGGCCTCGCGCCACGCCTACCGCTGCGTCTTCATATCGGACACGCATCTTGGAACCCGTGGTTGTCGCGGCGCATTCCTGGCGGATTTTCTCCGCCAAACCAACTGCGACGAGCTGTATTTGGTCGGCGACATCATCGACGGGTGGCGCCTGCGCAAGTCCTGGTACTGGGACGACCACCACGACGAGGTGCTGCGCCAGATTCTGCGGAAGGCGCGCAATGGCACAGAGGTGACCTACATCCCCGGCAACCACGACGAGATGTTTCGCGCCTGGTTGCCGCTGGGGCTGGAGGTCGCGGGCATCAAGCTGCGGGCGGAAGCAACGCATGTCACGGCCGCCGGACTGCGCCTGCTGGTGACCCATGGCGACGCGTTCGACAGCGTTGTGCGCTATGCCAGGTTCCTCGCGGTATTGGGCGACAGCGCCTACACCTTCGCGCTGGTCACCAACCGCTGGTTCAACGCAATTCGCCGGCAAATGGGCTACCCGTATTGGTCGCTGTCCGCCTGGCTGAAGCGGCAGGTCAAAGGTGCGGTCAAGGCAATCGATCGTTTCGAAGCCGCCCTCGCGAACGAAGCCCACCGCCGCGGCTTCGACGGCGTGGTGTGCGGCCACATCCATCATGCGGAAATGCGCGAGGTCAATGGCGTGCTGTATTTGAATGACGGCGACTGGGTTGAAAGCTGCACCGCCCTGGTCGAGCACCACGACGGCCGCCTGGAACTGATCGATTGGGCGGCGCTGAACCGCCTGTCGTTCTTCCAGCCGACCCGGCCCCGGGTCCCGGCCGCTGCCTGACTCGATCCCCCTCGGCCCCTTCGCAGGTTGCACCGACATGTTGCCACCCGCGCCATCGCACCGCATCCTGATCGTCTCGGACGCCTGGCAGCCCCAGGTGAACGGAGTCGTCCGCACGCTGACCACGCTGGCCGGCGAATTGCGGGATATGGGTCACACGGTGGAGGTGATCGGCCCGAACCGGTTCCGCACCATTCCGTGCCCGACCTATCCGGACATTTCGCTGTCGTTGCTGCCTGGCCGGCGCCTGATCCGCATGATCGAGGATTTCCAGCCGGACGCCCTGCACATCGCCACCGAAGGCCCCCTGGGACTGGCCGCGCGCCGCTGGGCCAGGCGCACCGGTTTCGCCTTCACCACCGCCTTCCACACCCGGTTCGCGGAATATCTCAAGGCCCGCACCGGCATGCCGCTACGCCCGGTGTACGCCTGGATGCGCCGCTTCCATGCCGCCGGGCACGGCACCATGGTGGCCACCGCGTCCCTGCGGGACGAACTCACCGGCCGCGGCTTCCGCAACATCCGCCCCTGGTCGCGCGGCGTCGATCTGTCGCTGTTCAAGCCGGAACCGCGGGAGGATTTCGGCCTCCCCCGCCCCATTTTCCTGCATGTCGGGCGCATCGCGGTGGAAAAGAATATTTCCGCCTTTCTCGATCTGGACTTGCCCGGATCGAAGGTGGTTGTCGGCGGCGGGCCGATGCTCGCCAGGTTCCAGCGCGAATACAAAGACGTGCATTTCACCGGACCAAAGCACGGGGAAGCTTTGGCACGCGCCTATGCCGGGGCCGATGTGTTCGTATTCCCTTCGCTGACCGATACGTTCGGGCTGGTGATCCTGGAATCCCTGGCCTGCGGCACGCCCGTCGCCGCCTTCCCCGTCACCGGTCCCAAGGACGTGCTGACCGGTGCCGACGGCGTCATCGGGTCCGTCGATACCGATCTGCGCGCCGCCGCTTTGCGTGCCTTATCCGCCGACCGGCTGGCCTGCCGCCGCCACGCCGAAACCTACTCCTGGCGCGCCTGCGCCGAAACATTTCTGTCGCATCTGGTGCCGCTCATGGCGGGCCATGAGGGCATCGTGGGGGACCCATGACCGGAGCATTCATCGACCGCGCCGCACCCAATGGGGTGCCGCTATTCCTTCGCCGCTGGCTGGCGCACCCATTGCGCATGGGATCGGTGGTGCCGTCATCGGCCACCCTGTGCAAGCACATGGTGCGCCGCGGCTGGCCGGAGGGCGACGGGGTGGTTCTGGAGCTCGGCGCCGGCACCGGGGTGATCTCGCGCGCGTTTTTGGATGCCGGGCTGCCGGCGGATCGGCTGGTGACGCTCGAGATCGACCCGAACCTGGCCGATCATCTGCGTGGCACTCTGCGCGGCGTCGAGGTGCTGGAGTGCGACGCCCGCAAGCTGGTGGAGTACCTGCCCGAGCGGTTCCAGGGCCGGGTGGAGACGGTGATCTGCGGCATCCCGCTGGTGCTGCTGCCGCTTGCCGAACAACAGCGCTTCGTCGCGGCGATAGCCGCCGTGGCGCCGGGGCGGGGTTTCCTGCTGTTCAGCTATTGCGTGACGTCGCCTTTGCCAGCCGGCAAGCTGGGCCTGACAGCGAAGCGTGAAGTCTGGACTCCGATGAACCTGCCCCCAGCCAGCGTCTGGCGCTACATGCCGGTGTGAGCGAGCCGCCACCCCGAAAACCGCTGTTGCCATGACTCCCGCACGGATTGTAGTTTGCGGTTGAAGCGTGGGAACAGAGTATGAACGACCTCTTTGGTTCAGGTTCCGGCAAGGCCCCGGCCAGCAAGCCGGCGAAGCCTCAGGCGGCAGAGGTTCGGGCCTCCCGCCCGGCGGCGCCGGACAGCGGCGACTACTCCGCCAAGGACATCGAAGTCCTGGAGGGGTTGGAGCCCGTCCGCCGTCGCCCCGGCATGTACATCGGCGGCACGGATGAGAACGCCCTGCACCATCTGGCCGCCGAAATCCTGGACAACGCCATGGATGAGGCCGTGGCCGGCCATGCCAGCTTCATCGAGGTCACGCTCGAACCCGACAATTTCCTGACCGTACGCGACAACGGCCGCGGCATTCCCGTCGATGCACACCCAAAATTCAAGCACCTCAGCGCGCTGGAAGTCATCCTCACGACCCTGCACAGTGGGGGAAAATTCGGCGGCAAGGTCTACGAGACGTCGGGCGGCTTGCACGGCGTCGGCAGCTCGGTGGTGAACGCTCTGTCGGAAAAATTCGAGGTCGAGGTCGCCCGCGACCGCATCCTGTGGAAGCAGAGCTACGCCCTGGGCAAGCCGCTGACAAAGCTGGTCAACGCCGGGACGGTCCACAACCGGCGCGGCACGACCATCCGCTTCAAGCCGGACACGTCCATTTTCGGCCCGCTTAAATTCGGTCCCGCGCGATTGTACAAGCTCTGCCGCTCCAAGGCCTACCTGTTCCGCGGCGTCGAAATCCGCTGGTCCTGCGACCCCGCCCTCATCAAGGACGAAACCCCGGCCGAGGCGGTGCTGCACTTCCCCGGCGGCCTGCGCGACAGCCTGGAAGCCGACATCAATGGCGGCGCCCGCGTGTTGCCGCAAATCTGGTCCGGCGAAGCGAACCTCCCCGGGGAGGCCACCGGCCGCGTCGAATGGGCCGCCGTGTGGCTGGAGGGGTCCGATGGGTTCCTGCACTCCTACTGCAACACCGTGCCCACCGCGCAGGGCGGCACCCACGAAACCGGCTGCCGCAATGCTTTGGTCAAAGGCATGCGCGCCTGGGGCGAGCAGCGGGGCAACAAGCGCGCCGCCCAGGTCACCGCCGACGACGTGCTGGAGCCGATGGCCGCCAAGCTGTCGGTCTTCCTCCGCGACCCGCAATTCCAGGGCCAGACCAAGGAAAAGCTCACCAGCAACGAAGCCACGCGGCTGGTGGAAACCGCCCTGCGCGACCGTTTCGACCATTACCTCGCGGGTGACCCGGCGCAGGCCGACAACCTGCTGTCCTTCGTCATCGAGCGTGCCGAGGAAAGAATCCGCCGCAAGGAAAGCAAGGACACCGCTCGCAAATCGCCGACGCGGCGCTTGCGCCTGCCGGGCAAGCTGACCGACTGCTCCCGCACCAACGTCGCGGAAACAGAGATTTTCCTGGTCGAGGGCGACTCCGCCGGCGGCTCCGCCAAACAGGCCCGCAACCGCGAAACCCAGGCGGTGCTGCCGCTGCGGGGCAAGATTCTGAACGTTGCCAGCGCCTCGGCCGACAAGCTGCGGGGCAACCAGGAACTCAAGGACCTGATCGAGGCCCTCGGCTGCGGCGTCGGTGAGCGCTTCGACCGCGGCAAGCTGCGCTACGGCCGGGTCATCATCATGACGGACGCCGACGTGGACGGGGCGCACATTGCGTCCTTGCTGATGACGTTCTTCTACCGCGAGCTGCCGGAACTGGTGCGCAACGGGCATATATATCTCGCGCAACCGCCGCTATACCGCCTGACCCAGGGCGCCAAATCCGTCTACGCCATGAACGACGACGATCTGGCGCGAAAGACCAGGCGCGAGTTCAAGGCTGGATCGAAGGTAGAAGTCAGCCGCTTCAAAGGCCTGGGCGAAATGCCGCCGATGCAGTTGAAGGAAACCACCATGGACCCGTCGAAGCGCACCCTGCTGAAGGTGGTCGCGGCGCCGGAAGATCGCGCGGCCACCAACAATATGGTGGAAAACCTGATGGGCCGGCGCCCGGAACTGCGCTTCGCCTTTATCCAAGAGCACGCGAAATCGGTGACCGAGCTGGACGTGTAACCAGCTTCTCCCCGATTTCCCGGGTGAGCTTGCGGCGCATCGCGTCCTCGAAGCCCGGGTAATCGCGGCACACCACCGCGAAGGCGCCGGGGCCGCCGATGACTTCCTCATTGTAGGCGTCCAGCAGGTCCGGCTCCTCATGCAGGATGCACAGCCCGTTGATGGTGATATCCGCCGCCGCCATGCGGTCGCGGATCGGGCCGGGGGCAATGCCGGCGTTCGAGCGTCCGTCGCCGATCACGTTGACGATGGAGCGTTTGGTGACCGCCGGCAGGTGGGCGAGCAGGGTCAGCGAGGCCAGCAAAGCCTCCCCAATCGCGGTTTCCCCGGCTTTGACCAGGCGGGGCATGTTGTCCACCTCATTGGCGAAGGCCTCCAGGTCCGCGGCCGATCCGATGCGGGTCCAATCCGTGATGATTTCCTGCGCCCCTGCACCGGACCACAGCAGCAGCGACAACATGCTCGGCGCTCCGGTCAGCCCCGCCACCACCGCCGGATCGCGCAAAGCAGCCGCCATCCCGCCCGCGATCAGGCCGAATTCGTCGTAGGTGACACTGGCGGAGCCATCCACCGCCAGCACCATGGCGAGCTCAACGTGGTCCATGGGGGTCTTGAGTGATCCGCGAATGCGGCGGAATATCGGCGCAACGCCAAGGAGTTCCAACTATGCCCGAGAGTCCCGCCGACAAGGCCGCGCTGGCCGCCGCCACCACCCGCCTGCCGCTGAATGGCATCACGGTCCTCGACCTGACGCTCGCACGCGCTGGGCCCACGGCCGTACGCCACTTCGCCGACTGGGGCGCCAACGTCATCCGCATCGAGCCGCCGACCGAGGAAGCCGAGGGCGTCACCGGCCGCCGGCACGGATTCGATTTCCAGAACCTGCACCGCAACAAGCGCGCCATCACCCTGAACCTGAAAACCCCCGAGGGCCACGCCGCGTTCATGAAGCTGGCCGCGACCGCCGACGTGGTGCTGGAAAACATGCGCGCCGCCGTGAAGCACCGCCTGAAAGTATCGTACGAGGACGTGAAGGCGGTGAACCCCCGCATCGTCTACGGCTCGATCTCCGGCTTCGGGCAGGACGGCCCCTACGGCCCGCGCGCCGGTGTCGACCAGATCGCGCAAGGCATGGGTGGCCTGATGACCATCACCGGCGAACCCGGCCGCGGCCCGATGCGCGTCGGCATCCCCATCGACGACCTCACCGCCGGCAACCTGCTGGCGCTGGGCTGCATGATGGCGGTGTTCGACCGGGAGCGCACCGGTGTTGGCCGCTGGGTCACGACCTCGCTGCTGGAAGCGCAGATCTTCATGCTCGACTTCCAGGGCAGCCGCTGGCTGATGGAAAAGGAAGTCGCGGGCCAGGCCGGCAACGACCACCCCACCGGCATCCCCACCGGGGTGTTCCCCACCAGCGACGGTTACATCAACATCGCCGCCAGCTCGTCCCGCGTGTTCACCCGCTTCTGCGAGGCCAGCGGCCGGCCGGATTGGCTGACCAAGGAAGGCTGGAAAACCCAGGGCGAGCGCAGCAAGAACCGCAAGGAAATCAACGCCGCGATCTCCGAACTGACGGCGACGAAACCGTCGAACCATTGGATCGAATTGTTCGAGACCAACGGCATCCCCTGCGGCCCGATCTACACCATCGACCAGGTGTTCGCCGACCCGCAGGTCAGGCACCTCGGCATGGCAACCAAGATGCACAGCCCCTACGTGGGCGACGCGGAAGTAGTGGCCTCGGCCATCAACATCTCCGGCTTCGACAAATCCATCCGCCGCTACACCCCCGACGCGGGCGAGCACCAGGACGAGGTCATGAAATCGGTCGGCTACACCGACGCCGAGATCGCCGACCTCCGAGCCAAGGGAGTGATTTAATATGCTGGAATCCACCCGCACCACCGCCTACGCGAACGGCCAGATGCTGGCCGCGCGTGAGGGCGGAATCGGGTTGATCACCTTCAATCAACCCGAGAAACGCAATGCCATGTCGATGGAAATGTGGCTGGGCCTCGGCGAAATCCTCACGGAATACGAGGCCGATGACACATTGAGCGTCGTCGTTCTGAGCGGCGCCGGCGACAAGGCGTTCGTTTCGGGCGCCGATATCAGCCAGTTTGCCAAGCACCGCAACAGCGCGGATTCCCAAAAGGAATACGACCGGATCACCGGCATCGGTCGGGAGAAACTTCATAATTTCTCCAAACCGATCATCGCCAAAATCCGCGGCTTCTGCATGGGCGGTGGGCTGGCGGTCGCCATGGCCACCGACATCCGCATCGCCACCCCCGACAGCCAGTTCGGCATCCCCGCCGCCCGCTTGTCCATCGCCTACGCCCCCAGCTCGGTGCGCAACCTTATCGATCTGGTCGGCCCGGCGCACGCGCGCATGATCCTGTACACCGCCCGCCGCATCGACGGGCAGGAGGCCGAACGCATCGGCCTGATCAATCAGTGCGTCCCGGTCGAGGAACTGGACAACACCGTCATGGGCATCGCCCGCAACATCGCGGAAAACGCCCCCCTTTCGGTGCGCGCGTCCAAGCTGACCATCGCGGAAATGCTGAAGGACGAGAGCCGGCGCGACATAGCCGCGATCAAGGCCATCAGCGACACATGCTTCAACAGTGCCGACTTCAAAGAAGGCCGCACAGCGTTCATGGAGAAGCGGCGGCCGGTGTTTACCGGACGGTGATTTCGAAAATCAATCGATCCGCTTGGACCGGATGGAACGGCGGTTCGATCTCGTGGATCAGCCTCTGGCCTGAGGTGCTGCACGATCGGTGTGTCAATCTCAACGCCGGCTGGTACAAGTGGCTTAATTTCCCCCCATCCGCCCCCGTATCGCCGCTGCCCGCGCAACGACCGTCCGAGCACGGTTGACGACGGGAACGTCGATCATGGCGCCTTCGAATTGGACGGCACCGAGGCCCTTGGCATAGGCGTCGTCATAGGCGGCGATCATTTTCTCCGCCTTCTCCACTTCCAAAGGATCGGGGGAGAACTCATCGTTCAGCACCTGCACCTGCAACGGATGCACCGCGCTGGCGCACATGAATCCCAGCCGCCGCGACCGCCGCACAATCGCTCTGAAAGCCTCCTGATCGCGGAAATCGGCGATGGAGCCGATGAAGCCCATCGGCATGATCCCCGCGGCTTTGGCGGCGAAGATGGTGTGCTGCTTGGGGTAGAACAGGCCCTCGGGGTCGGACTGCATGCCGACGTCGGCGGCGAAGTCCTCCGATCCCAAACTTAAACCGACAATGCGGTTGTGGCATTTGGCAATCTCGGCGATGCGGAAGAAGCCCACGGCGGTCTCCACCAGCACGATGAACTTTAACCGGCCCGCGGGAAGACCCCGCTCCGCCTCCAGTTCGTCCACCATCTCGGCCACCGCCAAGACGTGCTCGGGGCTATCGACCTTGGTCAGCATCAGCGCCGTCACACCCGGAATAACCGCGGCCTCGATATCGCGCACCAGCATGCGCCAGGGGCGGTTGACGCGGACCACCACGTCGGCGCCTTTTCGGTTAACCTGCGGAATGGCATCCGCGATAAGGGTGCGGGCGAGGTCCTTCTGGGACGGGGCGACCGCGTCTTCCAGGTCCAGGATGATGGCATCGGCGCCCTTGTCAGCGCCGGTGCGGACGAATTTCTCCGCCGTCACGGGAACGAACATCAGCGAACGCCAAACGGGTAGATCGTCGCGCATGGTCAGGATTCCTTAATAACGCCGGCGGCGGTCAACGCGGCGATTGCCGCCGCGTCGCGCCCCAGACTGGAGAGGATTTCAACATTATGCTGCCCCAACGACGGCGCCGCCGAACGCAGCCGCCCCGGTGTTTCGGACAGCCGAGGAATGATGTTGTGCATCAGGACCGATCCGGCTTCCTCGTCCGGTGCTTCCACCAGCACGCCACGCTCCTGCACGTGCGGATCGTCGAGCAACTGGTCGATTTCGTAGACCGGGATCGCGGTCACCTCCGCCGCCTCGAAAATCGCCATGTTGTCCGCCAGCGTCTTGCCGAGGATGAACGAAGCGACAATGCCGTCGCACTCGTCGATGTGGCGGACACGATCGGTGTTTGTCCGAAACTTAGGATCGTCGATCATGTCCGCTCGGCCGATGGCACGAAACACGCGTTCCGCCATCTGCTGGATCGATGCCGAAATGGCGATAAAACGCCCGTCTTTTGTTTCGTATACGTTGCGAGGTGATGTGGTCAGCGACCGGCTTCCGGTGCGCTTCGGCTTCTCCCCGCTCACGCGATACATCGCCGCTTCCGGCCCCAGCACGGAGATCATGGGTTCCAGCAGCGGCAGATCGATTATTTGTCCGCGACCGCCACGCTCCACCACCCGCAACGCCACCATGATGGCGTAGGCGCCGTACAGGCCGGAGATCATGTCGGCCATCGCCAACGGCGGCAGCACCGGGGGGCGATCCCCGAAACCGTTCTTGGCGGCGAAGCCCGACATCGCCTCGACCAATGTGCCGAAGCCCGGCCGGTCGCGGTACGGGCCGGTCTGGCCGAACCCGGTGACGCGCACGATGATCAGCTTGGGATTGCGCTTGTGCAGATCGGCCGGCGCCAGCCCCATCTCCTCCAGCGTGCCCGGCCGGAAGTTCTCGATCATGATGTCGGCGGTCGCCAGCAGGTCGCGCAGCACCTCCATCCCCGCCTCCTGCCGCAGGTTCAAAGCCATGCTCTTTTTATTACGAGCGTAGACTTTCCAATGCAGCGACAGGCCCTTGGTGCGCCAGGCGCGCAGGGGGTCGCCGACCTTGGGGTCCTCGATCTTGATCACCTCGGCGCCCTGATCGGCGAGTTGCAGGCTGATCATGTTGCCGGCAACCAGGCGGGACAGGTCCACCACGCGGATGCCGGACAGCGGCACCGGGGCGTCGGGGTCGAATTCTATGCGGGGTATCATTGTGTGCTCTCTTGAGGTGTGCGAGTTTCCCCCCAGATGACGGTGGCCCGCAAGGGCTTAAACGGGAACTGCCGAAAGGCGGCTGCCCCCGCAACTGTAAGCGGATAGCCGAACCCAACAAGCCATTGCCCTTAAACGGGTGAGAAGGCGGGCAAGGCGAAAACCCGCGAGCCAGGAGACCGGCCGACATCGAGACTGCGCGCGCGCGACGGGCGGGGAGCACCGGTGCAGCGGGGAGAAACCCGCATGCGAGCTGTCGACACAGTGTCGATGGAGGACCCGCATGCGCACATCGCTCGCATTGCTGGCAATAATATTCTGCGTTCCCGCTCTGGCTGACGAAACCGTCCAGCCGGACATCGTGGTTACAGCCACGCGCGTACCCACCCCGGCGAAGGACATCCCCGCCGGCGTCACCGTGATCGATCGCCAGACGATCGAGGACAACGGCTACAACACCCTGACCGATGCGCTGGCCGAGGTGCCCGGGCTGCATGTCAGCGCCTCCGGCGGGCCGGGGGGCCAGGCCAGCGTGTTCGTGCGCGGCACGAACTCCAACCACGTGCTGGTGCTGCGGGATGGGATGCCGATCAATGATTCTTCGGATCCCAGCAGTGCGTTCAACTTCGGCGTGGATACGCTGTCGGATGTCGAGCGGATCGAGGTAATCCGCGGCCCCATGGCATCGCTCTATGGGTCGGGCGCCATCGGCGGCGTCATCAACTTAATTTCCCGACGCGGCACCGAACCCGGCCCGCATCTGACGGTGGATTTGTCCGGCGGCTACCCGGCGCAGGTGCGCGGCGCGGTGTCCGCGACCGGCACGCAGGGGCCGTTCGACTACGCACTGACGGCAGAAAGCCAGTCGCAGCGCGGCTTCGACAGCACCCCGCGGCGCATGACGTCCTACACCGGCACGCCGCAGGGGTTCCGCGACCGCATCGCCACGGTGAACCTCGGCTATACGCCGGTGGAAGGCACCCGCGTTTCCCTGTTCGTGCGCGGGCGGGAGTCGCTGTTCAGCTTCAACACGCTGGGCACGCCCACCTACGATACCGCGAACTCCCAGGGCACCGCGGATTCGCTGCTGGGACGGATCGGGGTCAATTCCACACTGTTCGATGGCCTTTGGGAAACCGGCTTGTTCGTCGGGCGGCTGCAGGAGGACCGGCGGTATCTTGAGGCCTTGGCGCCCGCCGACCCCAATCAGAATTCGATGGACGATCGTTACCACACCCGCCGCACCGACGTGCAGTGGAACAACACGGTACACGTTGCCGATGCGACAAGCGTCACCTTCGGCTACGAGCATACCGTGGACAACATCACCGTGCGGACCAACATTAATTCGCTGTACGGCCCCTTCAATCAGGGCGCTAATGCCCAGATGGTCAGCGACGCGGCTCATGCGGGCGTTCAGACGACACTGTGGGAACGCCTGACGCTGACCGGGCAAATCCGGCAGGACTGGGTGGCGGACAACGCCCCGTTCACCTGGCGGCTCGGCGCCATGCTGGACACGCCGGAGATCGATACGCGCTTCAAAATCGCCTACGGCACTGCCTTCCGCGCGCCGTCGTTGTTCGACCGCTTCGGGGTGGATTCCTACGGCTATGTCGGCAACCCCGGTTTGAAGCCTGAAACAGCGCAGGGCTGGGAGATCGGGTTTACCACCACTTTACCGGCGTTCGGCCAATCGGATTTCGTGACCTTCGGCACCACCTACTTCAACGAGCAGGTGAACAATCTGATCGTCGGGGTGTACTTCCCGGTGGATACGACGGTGAATATCGGCTCCGCCCATCTGCAAGGGTTCGAAACCGAAGTGGCGTTGCATCCGGCAAAGTGGCTGACGCTGCGGTTGACCCACACCTATACCGGTGCACAGAATGCCGACGACGGCACGAAGTTGCTGCGGCGGCCGCAGAACACCGGGTCGTTCGACGCGGTTATTATCCCACTGCCCGGCCTGAAGATCGTGCCGAACGTAGCCTACACAGGGGCATTCCGCGACGCACTGATCGACAACGGCGGCAATTTTTTGCCAAGCGGCACGACCCAACAAGGGTTGATCGGAAATCTTACCGTCAGTTACGACGTGACGCCGAAAATTCAGGTCTATGCCAATGCCCGGAACCTGTTCCAGTCACGGTTTGAGAGCGTGAATGGGTTTCAGACACCGGGCACCAGCGTGATCGCGGGGGTGCGGATCAGCCTTCAGTAACCACACCGGACGCGGCGAGCGCACCGATTTCCTGCTCGGTGTACCCCGCCGCGTCCAACACCGCCCGCGTATTCTCACCCAGCCCAGCGGCATATCCAGCCACGCCGACCTCCGTTTCGGAAAACCGGAACGGTGGGTTCAACACCTGGAAACTACCCCCCGCATCCTCCACCGTTGCGAAAGCGCCGCGATGCGCCAGTTGCTGGTCCCGCATCATCTCGCGGACGGTGCGGTAAGGGGAACTCGGCACACCTTCCCGGTCGAATGCCGCCTGGCATTCGACCGTGGTCACGGTGGATGACCATATCTCCAACTCATCGACGAGATGGCCCCAATTGAGCCGCCGGTCGCCATACACCGCGAACCTTAAATCCGTCAGCCAGTCCTCCCGCGCCGCTGCTCGGCACAAGCCTTGAAACGATCTTTCGCTGGCGATGGCCGGCATGATGAACCCATCCTTGGTACGCACCGGACCAAACATCGGGCGGCCCGGCGGCTCCACGTCGAATTGCGCCATCTGCACCTCGGGGCCAAGCATGCTGAGCATGGTTTCGAGCATCGTGACGTCGATCATCTGCCCGCGCCCGGTGACGTGCCGGTGCGCCAGCGCGGTCATAACGGCCCCGAACGCATAGGTGCCGGTGAAATAATCCGCGACATAAACCCCGCAATTGTCGGGCCGGTCCCGCCCCGGTTGATACGACATATGCGCCAGATCGAACCCGGACGCCGCGTGCACCGCCGGGGCGTAAGCCGCCAGCCCGGCCGAGGGACCCGTCTGCCCGTAACCGGAAATCGCACAATAAATCAGCGACGGACGCTGGTCCCGCAGCGCCGGATAATCCAGCCCGAACCGCTTCATCACCCCCGGCCGAAAATTCTCCACCAGGATATCGGTCGTCGTCAGCAGGCGCATCACGATCTCCCGAGCCTCCGGGCGTTTAAGATCGAGCACGATGCTCTGCTTGCCGGCGTTGAGCTGGCCATACGTCGTGCTGGCGCCGTTGCGCAGCGGCGGGCGGGAACGGAGCAAATCCCCCTCCGCCGCCTCGATCTTGATCACCGTGGCGCCGAGATCGGCCATCAACCGCGTGCAATGCGGGCCGGCGATCGTGGTGGTGAAGTCGAGAACCTGAATATCCTGCAAAGCCTTTGTCATCTTCATCTCCATGATCGTTTCAAATGCGCCGCACATTCCAGAACTTCGCCACGCCCGGCGCCGGCGGGGTGGCGGCTCAGCAGCATAGACGTTCCCCGGTATTGACCCGGACGTTGCCAGCGGAGGCCGGCGCGCGCAATCATCCGGCTCACCGCAATCTGAGATGCCTCCCATGCCGCTAACTCAACCGGCCATGGCGCCGATTGACGCCGCGACCCGGTTCGGTCCGCGCGGTGGCTTGCTGTTGCTACTGGCGGCAGCGCTGCAATGGTTCGACGCCGCACCCTTGCGCGCCGATGTAACGGTTCGGGTTCAACACCCCGCCAACGCGCATATCGACCTCCTGGCCTGGCGCGCCGCCATCGCCAGGCATGACGCCGTGCGCGTCGTGCCGCCCTATGCCTGCCTGGAGAAGCCGACGACCTGGGGGACCCCGGCCGCCAGCCAAATGAAATTGGCGATCCAGTTGCAATTATTGGCAGCCGAGGACGGCGTTGCCATCGATTCCGTTTACGCGGCGCGCACTGCCACGGATTGCAGCGCCGAGCAGCCGGGCACCGCCGGCCCGCTGAAAGGCGAGCGGGTGTTGGCGGTCTATCTGCCCGAGTTCGCCGGCTTTGGCCGCATGCGGACGCAGGCCGAAACAAATCCGGCCTGCGTAGCATCGGCAACCTTGGTGGTCTGCAGCGGTAATCCGAACGAGGCGGGCAGGCTGGGCGATCTGTTGTGGACCGACCGCCCGTGACCTGCGCGGGAGGTTAGCCCAACCGGTCCAACAACGCCTGCATCGCCTTCGCGGCGAAGGCTCGCATATTGGCGATACGATCGGAATCACCGGTCTCCACCGTCATCGCTTTCGTCCCATCCGGGCCGGCAATCCCGATGCAGGTATGGCCGGCTTTATCGCCGTAACGATTGCCGGTCGGGCCGGTGGCGCCGGTTTCGCCCAGGCCCCAGGTGGACTCAAGCTTTTCCCGCACGCGTTCGGCCAGCAGGGATGCGTAGGGTTCGGTGGACGCCCGCTCGATCGGCGGCGGCAGCGGGTTGGGGATGTCCATGAACGCGGACCGCGCATAGGCGGTGTAAATGACGGAGCCGCCGCGGAAATAGGCAGACGCCCCGCCGACCGACAGCAGCGCTGCCGAGATCAGCCCGCCGGTAGACGACTCCGCGATGCCCACGGTCTCACCGCGTGCCTTCAAACGTGCGCCGATTTTTTCGGCCAGTGGTAACAGGTCCTGCATGGTTCACACTCCCTTTTCGATGATCGATTGAATAACCCGCTGGGTCTCCAGCGCTTCCTCTCCGGGTATCGAGGTATCCCGGTCCTGCTCGATGGCATCGAGGAAGTCGCGCATCAGGTCCCGGTGCGCATCGTGCGCGAAGGCCATGTGCAGCACGCCGCTGCCGGAGCCACCTTTATCCTCCAGGGTTTCCTTCGTCCCGGCCATAAACGAAACGGACAGGCTGCCGCCTTCCAGCGTGGCGGAACCGCGCGTGCCGATGACCTTGATTTCGCCGGCGCTGCCGGGATACGCCGCCGTTGTAGCAACGATTGTGCCGGGAGCGCCGTTGCCCAGGCGGATCAGGGCCGAGGCATAGTCCTCGGTTTCCATCCTGTGCACCTTGGTGGTGCGAAGCTGAGACGCCTCGACGGACGAAATCCCGACCAGCCAGCGGAACAGATCGATCTGGTGGATGGCCTGGGTGATCAACACGCCGCCGCCATCGCGCGCCAACACCCCGCGCCCTGGCTCGTCGTAGTAGGATTGCGGCCGCCACCAGGGCACGGTCAGCCAGGCGGCCTGGATCTCGCCCAACGCGCCCTCGGTCAACAGTTGCTTCAGCCGCATGTTCCCCGGTCGGAACCTCTGCTGGAACACGACGCCCAGCCGCCGGCCCGAACGGCGCCCTGCCGCGACCAGTGCCTCGGCGCGCGCCACCGTCACCTCCAGCGGTTTCTCGCACAGCACGTGCTTGCCGGCGGCCAAGGCGGCCTCAACCATGTCCAGGTGGGTATTGGCCGGGGTCAGGACCAGCACCGCATCGACGGCGGGATCGGCCAAAGCGGCGGCCAAATCGGTGGTCACCGGAAAACCGAATTCATCCGCCACCGGTTGCAGCCGCGCGGTGGTGCGGGCGACAGCCCAGACCACGCGCACCCGGTCCTTCAGGTCGACAAGGCTGCGGGCGTGCGGCGGGAAGCCGTTGGCGACGCCGATGATGGCGATCCCCATCATGGGCGGTGCTCCGAAACAAAACGGGTCGCCTGGGCCTGCGCGGTCAGTGCCATGCGGCACATGGTGAAAACCGGCGCCTGAGGCAGCGCGCGCGCCAGAAAATCGCGGTAATACGTCACCGGCAGCCCGCTGCAATCGACGTGGCGGGTGCCGGTCTTGTTGGCGACGAACATGTGGTCGGTGCCGGGCCGGCCCTCGATATCCAGGTTTTTACGCAATTCCAGCGTCCCTTGGGTGCCGACCACGAAAAGCCGCCCGTCGCCCCAGGTCGGCAACCCGTCCGGCGTGAACCAATCCAGGCGGCAATAGCCGCGCACAGATGGCGTTTGCAGCACGATTTCCGCGAAGTCCTCGAACCCCTCGGGTTCGGTGCCGAAGGCGCCTATGGTGGAGGACACGATCTCGGCTTCCTCCACCTCGGCGAAGGCCAGGAACTGGTCGATGGAGTGCACGCCGATGTCGTTGATAATCCCGCCATACGCCGGCTTATCGAAGAACCACGCGGGGCGCAGCGCGCGGTTCAACCGGTGCGGTGCCAGGCTGACCACCTGCACCAAACGCCCCAGCTCGCCGGACCGGACCACCCGGAGCGCTGCCTGGATCGACGGGGAAGCAACGCGGCCGACGCAGATCGACCACACCCGGCCGGTCTCGGCAACGGCAGCCTGAACCTCGGCCAATTGTTCGGCGGTGGTGACGCCCGGCTTATCGCACAGCACATCCTTCCCCCGCCGCATCGCCGCGATGGACAACGCCGCTCGGTCCGAAGGCTTGGCGGAAATTACCACGAAATCGATCGACTTGTCGTCCAGTAGCCGCTCGCGGAAGACGGCGGGGACATGGGGAAACCGCTTCCGGAACCCCGCCAGCACCCGCCCGTCAGTCGTCACCGGATCGTAGCCCACGCATTCGGCCCCGGCGGCCAACAGCCCCTCCGTCAGGTCGTAGATATGCCGGTGGTCCAGCCCGATCGCCGCGAAGCGCACCATATCCGTCCCCGTGGTCCATCCCCTGTTCCGCACCACGCTCGCACCATCTTGGCCTGCCCGCAACCAAGGTCCACAATGGCGCCAGCAACACTGAACGGGAGGGTACCCCAATGGCAGACAAAGTGGCCGTGATCACCGGTGCGGGCAGCGGAATCGGGCGCGCTTCGGCGCTGGCGCTGATGGCGACCGGCTGGTCCGTGGCGCTGCTGGGCCGCCGCAAGGACGCGCTGGAAGAAACCGCCGGCATGGCGACCGGCGGTCACTCGCTGATCCTGCCGACCGATGTCTCCTCCCCCGAGCAGGTGGCGGCGACGTTCGCGGCGGTGCTGGGCAAATTTGGCCGCCTGGACATGCTGTTCAACAATGCCGGCGGCAACGTTCCCACCACCAATTTTGGCGACATGACGTGGGAAGGCTGGAAGAGCGTCGTGGACGTCAACCTGAACGGCATGTTCCTGTGCGCCAACGCCGCGTTCCGAGCGATGCGCGACCAGACCCCGCGGGGCGGGCGGATCATCAACAACGGCTCGATCTCGGCGCATAATCCGCGGCCGGGATCCTCGGCCTACACCACCACCAAGCACGCGGTGACGGGGCTTACCAAGTCGATCGCGCTGGACGGGCGGCAATACGACATCTGCTCCAGCCAGATCGACATCGGCAACGCGGCCACCCCGATGACCGCGCGGTCCGTCAACGGGCAGATGCAGCCCTACGGCCAGATGGCGGTGGAGCCGCGCATGGACGTCGCGCATGTCGGCGCCCAGGTGGCGTTCATGGCCAATCTGCCGCTGGATGCCAACATCCAGTTCGTCACCATCATGGCGACGAAGATGCCCTGGATCGGCCGCGGCTAGACCAGACGTGCTGGGGCGGCGGGAACTGATCGCGGCGGGGGCGGTGCTAACGGCCGCCCGCCCGGCCGCGAGCAAAACCGCCGCCAAAGCGTCCAACATGCCGGTCAGCGTGGTGGCCCAAACCCATCGCGGCAAGGTGCGCGGGGCCATCGCCGACGGCATCAGGGTATTCAAGGGCATCCCTTACGGCGCCAACACCGAGGGCGACAACCGCTTCCGCCCGCCGAAACTGCCAAAACCCTGGACCGACGTGCGCGACGCGCTGGATTTCGGGCCGATGGCGCCGCAAACCACCAGCGAGCGCGCCAGCATCTTCGCCTCCTGGACCTTCGACAAGGACATGAGCGAGGATTGCCTCTCTCTCAATGTCTGGACGCCCGCGCTGCGGGATCACCGCAAGCGCCCGGTCATGGTGTGGTTCCACGGCGGCGGGTTCTCCTCGCTGTCCGGTTCGCGCAACGTGTTCGACGGCACGCGACTCTGCAAGAAGGGCGATGTCGTCGTCGTCACGGTCAACCACCGGCTGAATGTGTTCGGACATTTGTACCTGGGCCACGTCGGGGGTGCTGAGTTTTCCGAGTCCGGCAACGCCGGCATGCTCGACCTGATCGCGGCCCTGCGCTGGGTGCACGACAACATCGCGGAATTCGGCGGCGACCCCGGCAATGTCACCATTTTCGGCCAGTCCGGCGGCGGCGCGAAGGTCAGCACCGTCATGGCCATGCCGCAGGCGCGCGGGTTGTTTCACCGAGCGATCGTGCAAAGCGGATCGCATTTGGAAGGCCTGACGCCGGATGAGGCAACAAAGCACGCCGTGGCGCTGATGACCGCGCTGGGGCTGAAGGAAAAGGACCTCCCCAAGCTGCGGCAACTGCCGATGGAGCAGATCCTGGCCGGGATGAAGAAGGCGATCGCCGGACCGGGTGCGAAGCCCAATTATTCCCCCGTCGTGGACCAGCACATCCTGCCGAAAGGCCCCTGGCTACCCGAGGGCCCCTCGGTCTCGGCCAACGTGCCGATGATGATCGGGACCACCCGCACCGAAACCACCTTGCTGATCGGCAACGGCGATCCCTCCACCTTCGCCTTGGACGATGCCGGGTTGCGGCAAAAACTCGGCCCCTGGCTGCCGGAAAAAGACACCGACCGTGTGCTGGCGGCGTTTCGGCGCAGCATGCCGGATGCCTCCCCGTCCGACCTGTTCTTCGCCATCTCCACCGACCGGCGCGTCCGTCAGCAGGCCTGGACCCAGGCGGAGCGCAAGGCCGCGCAGAACGCCGCGCCGGTTTGGCTGTATGAGGTCGATTGGGCCACCCCGGTGGAGGGCGGCAAGTGGCGCTCCCCCCATTCTCTCGAGTTGGCGTTCGTGTTCGACAACGTGGCGAAGTCCGAGGCGATGGTTGGCACCGGCACCGAACCCCAGGCTTTGGCGGATCAAATGAGCGCGGCGTGGCTGGCGTTTGCCCGGTCCGGCAATCCCAATACGCCGGCACTGCCCACCTGGCCGGCATTCAAGCCGGCGGATCGGGCCACCATGGTGTTCGACGTAAAGTCGAAGGTCATGAACGATTTTCGCAAGGACGAGCGGACGCTGCTGGCATCGTTGCCGTTGTATCGGGTGAATCGGTAACATCCAGAGGTGCTGAAACCGGTTCTCCGAACCGCGCGTAGGTCCCCTTACCGCAACTCGATCCGGCCGGCGCGTTCGTCGGCGGCGTCCAACAGCGCGTCGACACCGAGCCTGGGCAATTGCCGCCACCAGCTTCGTTTCGCCGGGCCGAACCGCCGCGCCACCGCCTTCTCTCCGCCCAATTGCCGCACCAGCGAGCCCACATCCCCAAACCCATCGATCAGACCCAACGCCTTCGCGCTTGCGCCGAGCATGAAACTGCCGTCGAAAACGGCGGATTCATCGGCGGTGAGGCGGGCGCCGCGCCTGGTGCGCACCCAGTCCTTGAAGCGGGAGTGGAGGTCGTCCATCAGCGCGTGGGCGAAGACCACGTCCTCCGGCCGTTCGGGGGAGAAAGGGTCGAAGCGGGCCTTGTTGCTGCCGGCGGTGTACTGGCGGTGCTCGATCCCCAGGCGCTCCAGCAATGCGGGCACGCCGAATCCGCCGCCGCGGACGCCGATGGAGCCGACGAGGCTCATGGGATTGGCGTAAATTTCGTCCGCCGCGCAGGCCAGCCAATAGCCGCCGGAGGCCCCGACCTCGCGAATGACCGCGTACACGCGGACCTTGTGCTTGTCCGCCAAACGGCGGATTTCCACCGCGATCAGGTCGGATTGCACCGGCGAGCCGCCCGGGCTTTCGATGTCCAGGATCACCGGCAGCTTGCCCGCGGAGCGGAACGCCTTGTCGATCGGCGCGGCCAGTTCCCCGATGTTCAGGGCACCTTTGCGTGGCGCGATCAGTCCGTGCAGTTCGATCGTCGCGACGCGCGGCTTGCGCCAGAAGGCCAGTTTCATGAAGGCGGCTCCATTTGTTACCAGAGACATACACTGGTCTGTCAGT
The DNA here is from genome assembly GCA_903924985.1 of uncultured Acetobacteraceae bacterium. Classification (GTDB taxonomy): domain Bacteria; phylum Pseudomonadota; class Alphaproteobacteria; order Acetobacterales; family Acetobacteraceae; genus Rhodopila. The sequence continues at coordinate 24,112 of CAIYDT010000275.1, read as the reverse complement.
TTTTGTGGGCTTGTTAACGCTTCCTTAACCGTTGGCTGCCTATCCTGGCGGGACCATCCTGCCATGGAGTTCAACGTGAGCGACCTCGTCACTGGAATGAACTACGCCTTGCTGTTTTCGAACAACACCGCCAGCAACGCCTCGGCGGCGATCCTCAGCGCGTTGTATAACCCCAACCCGCCCTCCACGGCGGTGTCCACCGGCAATCCGATCACCGACCTGAGGCTGGCGCAGGCGAACCAGACGACCGACGTGGCGCAGGAGGCGAAGCAGCCGCAGGTGGCGCGCGATATCGCGGCATTTCAGACGGCGGTGCAGAACGCCACCAGCCTCCAATCCGCCCTGACCAACCCCAATGTGATGAAGGTGCTGCTGACCGCGAACAACCTGTCCAGCTACATCCAGTATCCGGCCCTGGCGCAGAAGGCCCTGATGTCTGATCCCAGCGTCAGCACCTCGCTGGTCAATCAGCTTGGCGATACCAACCTGCTGAACGCGGCGAAAACCTACGATTTCGCGAAGAACGGCTTGGCGGCGCTGCAAAATCCCACGGTCATGTCCACGATTACCAACGCTTATACCGAGGTGCTGTGGCGCCAGTCGCTCGATGCCGCGACACCCGGGCTGGCGAACGCGTTGACGTTTCTGGGGCAGGCCAGCTCGATTACGTCGGTCGATCAAATTCTCGGCGACCCGACCAACCGCGCCGTTGTGCTGACCGCGCTTGGTATCCCGCAACAGATCGCGTTTCAGAGTCTCACGGCGCAGGAGCAGGCGGTGTCGTCGCGGGTAAATATCGCGGATTTTCAGAAGCCGAGCTACGTGACGAGCTTGACGGACCAGTATTTGCTGACGATGCAGCAGCAGGCGCAACAGAACAGTGGGACAGGATTGGCCGCGCTGTCGGGTGGGTTGTTGGCCTGATCGCCCGGCGATCATTCCCAGGGCGATTGCCCCTCGAACAAGAACGTTTCGTCGTGCACCGGCGTTGGGGAAGGTAGGTCCGTGGTTTGCCCGATCAGGATTTCCGCTCCCGATCGTGCCATGAACTGATCGCCGGCGATGCCGGCTAACGTGAGTTCTACGGGATACCCTGGTTCCAGTGTCGCCAGATAATGGTCGTTCCAGCGATATTGTTGCCACGCAAAGAAATCGATCGCACGCCGTAGCGCGGCGATGCTGGCCTGGATCGTGCGCTCTTGGGAGATGACGGTAAAATCCAGCGTGTGACCGGCAGCTCGGGCGAGTGCGCGCATGAAGGCGCGCTGGGTGCGGCCGTTGCCATCGCGCCGCTACTCCGGCCTGGGCAACCGTCCCAGTCCCACCCGGCTCCAAACCGCCAGTACCAGGACCCCCATCGCCGCCGCCGCGAACCCGGCCCGGTAGCCGATGAACGCCAACAGCGCACCAAACGCCAGCGACCCAACGGTTTGCCCCAGGAACAAGGCCAGCGCGAAGGCCGACACAGCGCTACCGCGCGCGTCCGGCATGACCTCGGTTGCTCGGGCCTGTAGCACGCCGTGAAACATGTAGAACATCAGGCCGAGGTGAATCTGCAGGCCGGCGGCGACGATCCAATTCGGGGATAACGCCAGACCGGCCAAGCCGGCCGCCAGTCCCAGACCGCCCAACAGCATCAGGCCCCCCTCGCCCAGGCGGCGGACCAGACGGCGCGCGAACCGCGTGTAAAGGAAGGACCCGACACCGAACCCCGCGATGACCAGCCCGGCTGAGCTGACGGTCAGTCCGAACTCTTGAATCAAAAACGCTCCGACATACGGGAAGGCAGCCCCGAACAGACACAGCCCGTCGAAGAAGGCCGATAGCAGCAGCCAACGCCCGGCTGACCGGTGCAGCAACGACATATAGGCGGTCAACCCGGGGACACGGCTGCCCGCTTCCTCCCCCGAACGCCAGACCCGCGCGCCCAACCGGATCGCGAGCGCCGCGCCGACGACAACCGCCATGACGCCCAGCACAAGGAACGACATGCGCCACCCCGCATGCTGCCCGATCACCCCGGAGATCGGCCCGGCCAGCATCTGTGCCATGACCATGCCGGTCAGGAACCGGCTGAGCGTGGCCTGGCGTTCCTCATAGGGGACCGCGTCTCCGAGGTATGCCATCATCAGCGGGTTGACCGCCCCGGCGAACAGACCGGAGGCAGCCCGCCACACCACGAGGGCCGTCAGGGTCCCGGCGCTCATGCACGCGACCGAGCACAGGCCGTACAGAACGACCGCCACGCAGGCGACACGCAGCTTGCCGAGCCGATCGCCCAGAGGACCGAGCACAACCTGACCCAGCCCATACGGCAGCATGAAACCGGCGATCACGGCGGAGGCTTTGGCCACCGTGACGCCCAGGCTGTCCGCCACCTGCGGCAGCAACGGGTCCAGCAGCCGCATGCCGGCGCCAACCGCGAACCCCGACAGCGCCAACAACCCGATCGGCACCGCCATGACCATGCGGGCAGGCAGGATCACGCGCGGCAGCGGGGACGTCAGGGCGGTGGCCATGGCGCAGGCTCCAGCCTGGGGCGAGCGGCGACATTGACCTGAATCAAACCAGCAACGCCACACATGTTGACGCCAACCAGATCATCCCCTAGTGACCTCTCCGCTGGGCACGCCCAGCCCTCGTGATTTGTCCGGCCGGATTGCGGCGAGGTGAAATAAGCGCGCTAAAGAGGCCAGCGTTAGGTCCAAATGCCATGGGCCGAAGCTGCTCGACGGTCGGTCCATCGTGAGAAGGACCTTACCCTGTGACCAAAGCCCCAAAAACCTACCGACCCGCCACCCACCTCGTGCAAGGCGGCGTGCAACGCAGCCACCATGGCGAAACCGCCGAAGCGCTGTATCTGACATCGGGCTACGTCTACGACAGCGCCGACCAGGCCGAAGCCACCTTCGCCGGCACCGTCGAGCACTACCAGTATTCCCGCTTCGCCAACCCCACTTTGACCATGCTCGAGCAGCGCCTGTGCCTGATCGAGGGGGCGGAGGAATGCCGCACCACCGCGACCGGCATGGCGGCGGTGAACGCGGCGCTATTGGCGCATCTGAAAACCGGCGATCGCGTGGTCGCGTCGCGCGCCCTGTTCGGATCGTGCCATTGGATTGTTTCGACGTTACTGCCGAAATTCGGCATCGAATCCGTGTTCGTCGACGGCCACGACCTGAACCAGTGGCGCGATGCCTTGAGCAAGCCGACGAACCTGGTGCTGCTGGAAACCCCATCCAACCCGATGCTGGACATTGTCGATCTGCCGGCGGTCGCGGCGCTGGCGCACGCGGCGGGCGCCATCGTGGTGGTGGACAACGTCTTCGCCACGCCGTTGCTACAGCAGCCGCTGACCATGGGGGCGGATGTCGTCGTCTACTCCTGCACCAAGCACATCGACGGCCAGGGCAGGGTCCTCGGCGGGGCGATCCTGTCCAACCGTAAATGGGTCAACGATGTGTTGCAGCCGTTCATCCGCAATACCGGCCCGGCGATGTCCGCCTTCAACGCCTGGATCCTGCTGAAGGGGATAGAGACCCTGGGCCTGCGGGTCGATGCCGGCTGTCGCGCGGCCGCTTCGATCGCCGATTTCCTGGCGGAGCAGAAGCACGTCACCCGCGTGTGGTACCCGATGCGCGACGATCATCCGCAGGTGGCACTCGCCCGCAAGCAGATGACCGGCGGCGGCACCGTCGTGACGTTCGAGGTCGCGGGCGGCAAGGACGGCGCGTTCAAGGTTATGAACGCCTTCGGGCTGATCGCGATATCCAACAATCTGGGGGATTCCAAGTCCCTCGCGACCCACCCCGCCACCACCACCCATATGCGTATAGGCGCGGAGGAACGGGCGAAGCTGGGCATCACCGACGGGGTGATCCGCGTATCGATCGGCCTGGAAGACCCGGAGGACCTGAAGGACGATCTGGCACAGGCGCTGGCCACGCTGGGGTGAAACGATGCCCGGCCCTGGACAAGTGCCTGGTATCGGACGCTAGAGTCCCCAGACCGGACGGGAAAATCCTGTCCGGTCAACCCAGGGGGTGAGGGCAGCATGACAACGCAAGACACTTATTCCCTGACCACACGAGGCGTGCGCGTCACCGTGCGGTCATTCTACCTCGCGGACCAGTCGGAACCCGACGAAAGCCGCTTCGTCTGGGCCTACCGCGTCTGGATCGAGAACCACGGGCCCGAACCCGTGCAACTGCTCAAACGCACCTGGGAAATCACCGATGCCACCGGCCGTACCCAAAAGGTGCATGGCGACGGCGTCATTGGGAAGCAGCCCGTCCTCGCGCCAGGGCAGCGGCACGAATACACCTCCGGCACCCCGCTGCGCACACCGTCGGGCTTCATGGTGGGCGCCTACCATATGATCGTGACCGAAACCGGGGAATCTTTCGACGTGGCCATCCCGGCGTTCAGTCTGGACAGCCCGCACCAAGGCGGTAGGGTGCACTAGGTCCGGCGGTCATCTCGTAACCGGGCAGTCGGCCACCCAAATAACGTCAGCATGACGAACCGGAGGAACCTGCTCGGTGAATATTATAACCCCCGCCCGGACGCAAACCGCCGACAATGCCTCGGACTCGCGCCCGACGCGGGACGAGGCGGAAGCGGCCGTCCGTACCTTGCTGCTGTGGGCGGGCGACGACCCGACCCGCGAAGGCCTGATCGACACGCCCTCCCGCGTCGTCCGCTCCTATGAGGAGTTCTTCGAAGGCTACACCATCGACCCCGTCAACCTCCTGGAACGCACCTTCGAGGAAACCGACGGCTACGACGAAATCGTCCTGCTGCGCGACATCCGCCTGGAGAGCCATTGCGAGCACCACATGGTGCCGATCATCGGCCGCTGCCACGTCGCCTACCTGCCGCACCGCCGCGTGGTCGGTATCAGCAAACTCGCCCGGGTGGTGGAGGCCTACGCCAAGCGCCTTCAAATCCAGGAGAAGCTGACGGCCCAGATCGCCAACACCATCCAGGACGTGCTGCAACCCAAGGGCGTCGCGGTGGTGATCGAAGCGGCGCACCAGTGCATGACCACCCGCGGCGTCCACAAGCCCGGCGTCACCATGGTGACCAGCCGCATGCTCGGCGCCTTCCGCGACGACGCCAACACAAGGCGGGAGTTGCTGGCCATGATCGGCAACCGCGGAACCACGATTACCGGGGATTGAAATCGCGGATGCCGGAAGGCGCTACCGGCGGGGCGGGGCCAGCGGCGCGGCCTCGACCGGCTTGGGGATGGCGTTCAAATCGTCCGCCAGCCAGGTCTTTAGCTGTGTCCGGATCTGGTGCTCCAGCTCGATGTTCATGTCGTCCATCATGCCCGATACCATGTCGTACAGCAGCTGCTGCAGGTCATCGATGTGGCCGGTGTGACGGCGGGTGACCCGAGCCTGGGCGTAACCGGCGTGTTGGCCGTCGTCGGTCAGGATTTCGACCGTGGCCTCCATCGAGCCGCGGACCAGATCCTCCCGCTTGATCAGGGAGGCATCGGAAATCGAGAACACGGCGCGGCCGGTACCGCCCAGCGGCTTCAGCCGGTCCTCTCCCATCCGACGCAGCGTGGCGATAAGATCGACCGGGGACTCCTGGCTGATATCCGGCGCGACGCCGGAAGGGACGAAGCGCTGCTCGATGTCGATCGCTTTGACCGCGAGATCGATCGGCCTGAGGTAATCATAGCGCAGCGGCTTGTAGACTTTCGGCTCCCCCCCGCAGGCCGCGAGGAGGAACGGCAGCAGCAGGCTGGTGCGGCGGGTCAGGCGGAAGGCGGGCATCTCGGTATGACTCCGGCACGACAGGACAGGGCGGCGTTGCATAGCGCGACAGGGCAGCCCCGTCACGACCTTACAGCACGACAACGCGCCGGCGCCCCAGGCCACGCAACCAGTTTTGTGCCGGACGCTCGAACCCGTGGAACACCAGGACCGATAGGCCGAGCACGAGGGTCAGGTAGGCGGGCAGCAGCCAAGGGCCGTAGAACAGGCTGCCGACCGGAATCGACCAGCTCTCCAGGACGAGCATGATCGCGATCTGCATAGGGAAGTGGATCAGGTAGCTGGCATAGGTCAGGTTGCCCACCGCGCCGATCGCGGCGGCGGTGCGCATGCCGCGGGGCCGGATCGCGAGCTGGGAGAACAGGATCGCGGCGGGGAACATCGCCAGACTGGCCCCGGCGATCTTCAGCACGCCGGTGCCAACCAGCGCGCACGACACCAGCACGATACCGAGCAGAACCGCCGTCGCCCGGTGCTGACGGTTGGTGGGCAGGGATGCCAGCATGCCATGGATCCGGCACGCCGCGGCCCCGATATAGAAAAAGGTGATGGCGCCGAAGACCTCCAGCTTGATGCCGGTGAACCGCCGCAGCCCGGCGTAGAGCACCGAAGCCAGGATGGTCATGCCGATATCCGTCCAGAGATTGCCCCGCCGAAAGCGGCTGACACCGAAGAACAGGAAATAGACCAGGATTTCGACCGACACGCTCCAGATCGGGCCGTTGAAGGACTTGTCGGCCTGGAACCCCCAGTAGGAGGCGAACCCGAGGTTGAGCAGGAAGTGCTTCAGGTCGTTAACGGCATAGGTGAAGTACACGCCATGGCGCGCGAAGTACAGCCCGTTGAGCGCGGCGGCCAGCAGGAGCGTCGCGAAATGCAGCGGGTACAGCCGAGAGAACCGCAACCAGATGAACCGCCCGAACGACACCCCGCCAGCGTTGATCGGCTCCAGATATTTCCAGGTAAAGATGAAGCCGGAAATGCACCAGAAGAGCTCCACCCCAGAATTGCCGTACGCATACAGCGGCGCCAGCAGGAACCAGAGCGGTTGCGCCTCCCGCACGAAGGAGTCGGGGTTGGGGCCGCCGATCAGGAAGTTCTGATAGTGCCAGACCAAAACGCCGAAAGCGGCGGCGAAACGCAGGAGTTCGATCCCGATCAGCCTGTGGTCGTTCGCACTACGCGTCACCAATTGGTCCCCTGCTTGTCCGCCCACCGTCTACACCGCCCATCGTCTACACCGGCAACCGGATCTGCGCACGCAGCCCGCCCATCGGGCTTTTGCCCAGCACGATGTCGCCGCCATGGGCGCGGACAATGTCGCGGGCGATGGTCAGGCCCAGGCCGGTGCCGCCGGCTGTGTCGCTTTCGAAGGGGCGAAACACGCTCTCCCGCCGCTCCGCGGGGATACCCGGTCCATCGTCGTCCACGGTCACCAGCACCGACCGCCCTTGCCCTTCCGCGGTCAGCAGAACGTGGCGCGCATGCCGGCTGGCGTTATCGACCAGGTTGGTAATGGCCCGCCGCACCGCCCCGGCACGCAAAGACAGGTTCAGATCGCGGGGCGCGGTCAGTGTCACGCTCGCCCCCGCTCGGCGAGCCCCGGCGGCAACGTCGTCCAACAGCGTGGATAGATTCACCGGTTCGGCCTGTTCGCTGCCCTCCCCGCGCGCGAAGGCCAGATAGGCGCCAATCATGCGCTCCATCTCCGCGAGGTCGGCGGTCATCTCCTGGATGTCCTGCTGCAACTCCTCGGTCGGAGGCAGCATTTCCAGCGACAGGCGCAGACGGGTCAAGGGGGTGCGCAGGTCGTGCGACACGCCGGCCAGCATTTCGGTTCGCTGCACCAGAAAACGGCGAATACGGTCCTGCATGCGGTTGAAAGCCGCAGCCGCCTGCCTGACCTCCGTGGCACCTTCGGGCCGGATTGGGCCGACATCGCGGCCGATGCCGAAATCCTCCGCCGCCGTGGCAAGCCGGCGGATGGCGCGCACCTGATTGCGCATGAACAGGGCGGCGACCACGAAAAGCAGCGCCGCAGACCCAACAACCCAGATTACGAACAGATAAACCGCCGATGTGTAAAGGCGTTTCCGTGGCGCCTCGACCTCCAGCAGCCCGTCGGGCGATTGCACCTGGATCACGACGGAGCGCGGGTCGGACGACCAGTCCATCGTGAAGGGGCGCTGCAATTGGTCGGTCAAAGCCGCCGCGAGATCGTCGTCCATGGGGCCCGGCACATTGACCCAGGGTTTCGGCTTCAGCACCTCATCCGGTTTCAGGCGGATGGTGAGATTATAATGCTGGCGTGCGTCATCCAGGATCCAGGCGGCATTGTCCGGCCCGGGAAAGCGCCGCATCAGGCTCATCGTATGAGCGATTTCCCCGGCGACGCTGCCGGCCAACCGGCGGGACACCACGTCCAAATGAGTGCCGTAGAAGACCCACAAAGCCACCGCCTGTAACAGCACCAGCGGCACCAGGATCATCAGGAGCCCGCGCCCGAGCAGGGAGCGCGGCAGGAACCGGCGCAAACCGCCACTACTACGGAACCAGGGCAGGCGCGCGCGCATCGCGTCAGACCCCTGGTTTCAGCACATAGCCGCGGCCGCGAACGGTGTGCAGGAACCGGGGCTCTCGGGGATCGACCTCGATCTTGCGGCGCAGGCGGGTCATCTGCACGTCGATCGCACGCTCCCCGGCTTCGTCCATCTCCACCGCCGAGGCGATGTCTTCCCGCGACAGCACTTCATTGGGCCGGCGTGCCAAGGCCATCAGCAATCCGGCTTCCCCCCCGGTCAGGCGAATGATGCCGTCGGGCCCGCGGAGTTCGCCGCGGTCGAGGTCGAAGACCGCCTCCCCCAAAACGACCGGCCCGCCAGGCGGTTCGGGCGGTTCGGGCGGCGGCGCGGCGACCCGGCGCAGCAGCGCTCTGATCCGCAACAGCAGCTCCCGCGGCTCGAACGGTTTGCCCAGATAATCGTCCGCCCCGGCTTCGAAGCCGGCGATGCGATCTTCCGGCCCGCCGCGCGCGGTCAGCAGTAGCACGGGCAGGTCGTGGCCATGCTCCCGCCGGATGGATTCGGTCAGCTGCAAACCGCTTTCCCCCGGCATCATCACGTCCAGCACCATGAGGTCCGGATTGATGAACGACAGCTTGGTGCGGGCGTCGAAGGCGTTTTCGGCGGCGGTGACCCGGAAGCCTTCGTTCGCCAGGTAGCGGGCCAGCCGCTCCCGCAGCCTGGGGTCGTCTTCGACCAGCAGAATAAGGGCTTCATCGGACATAGGGGCCTCCGGCATCGGCGGCGGCATCCAACAGGGATCGCGCCGCCGGATCCATGATGGCACGCATCACCGCTTCAAAGCCTGCGAAAGCATCGGGGCCGGCCTGCTCGAACGCCGGGGCGAGGCGAGCCTTCTGCCGGGCGAACAGCCGGCGTTCCAGGTCGGCGCCGGTTGCCGTCAGGCTCAGCAGGCGCTGGCGGCGGTCCGCCCCGCCCGGCGCCTGCGCGACATGGCCCAGCGCCACCAACTCCCCCAGCACGCGGGCGAGGGATTGCTTGGTGATCTGCAGGATTCCCAGCAGCTCCGACACCGTCATCCCCGGATTGCGGCCGACAAAATGCAGCACCCGATGGTGTGCGCGGCCCAAACCCAGCTCTTCCAGCAGCACGTCGGCGGCGTTGGTGAAGTCGCGGTACGCGAAAAACAGCAGGTCCTGCGCGAGGCGGACGGTGCGGTCGGCGGCGGTCCTCCGCGAATCGGGCATATCTGGCATCTCAGGATAATAGGTCAGTATTATTGACTTATTAGCGTTTGATGTCTTATGACCTCCTTGTTTAGCAATAATCCTGTGAGGAGTGGCATCATGACGTTAGTTCCTTTCGACGACCGCGACGGCTGGATCTGGTGGAATGGGTCCCTCGTCCCCTGGCGGGATGCCAGGCCGCATGTTTTGTCGCACGGGCTGCACTATGCCAGCGCCGTGTTCGAAGGCGAACGGGCCTATAACGGTAACATCTTCCGGCTGCGCGATCACACCGACCGGCTGATCGCCTCCGGCCGCATCCTGGGCTTCGAAATCCCCTGGACGGCGGACCAGATCGACGCCGCGTGCCAGCAGGTGCTGACCGCCAATGGGATGACGGACGGCTACCTCCGTCCCATCGCCTGGCTGGGGTCGGAGGTGCTGGGCATTTCCCCGCGCGGCGCCGCGGTGCAACTGGCGATCGCCGCTTGGCCCTGGCCCAACTACTACGGCGACGACCGTATGCGCGGCATCCGAATGGGGGAGGCCATTTGGAAGCGCCCCTCCCCCGAGACCGCCCCAACCATGGCGAAGTGCACCGGCCTGTACACCATCGGCAGCCTGTCGAAACGCCAGGCTGAGGACCAAGGATACAGCGACGCCCTGATGCTCGACTGGCGCGGCCAGGTGGCGGAAACCACCAGCGCCAACATTTTTCTCGTGATCGATGGCGCGCTGCACACCCCCACCCCCGAGGGGTTCCTGGATGGCATCACCCGCCGCACCGTGATGGCCCTCGCCCGCCGCCACCAAATGACGGTCGTGGAGCGCCCGATCGAAGCGGCGGAGATCGCCAACGCGTCGGAAGTCTTCCTGGCCGGCACCGCCGCCGAGGTCACCGCCGTCCGTGAAATCGGCCCGCACCGCTACACCCCCGGCCGCATCACCGAGACGCTGATGCGCGGCTACGACGCCCTGGTCATCCGCCAGCCGGAGGAGGTGGCGCGCACCATCGCCTGAGCGGTATTCTCCCGCGTGAGCCATGCGGGAGAGACAGATGGACACCGATGTCGTCGTGATCGGCGCCGGCTGCGCCGGGTTGGGCGCGGCAACGGCACTGCGGGATGCAGGCAAACGCTGTGTGGTGTTGGAGGCCTCCGGCCGCGCCGGAGGCCGAGCCTGGACCACCCATCCGGCGGCGCTGGGCGGCGTGTGGTTCGACATGGGCGCGGTGTGGTTCCACGACGCGGAGCATAACCCGCTGGTCCGCATCGCCGAGGCTGCCGGCGACACCCTTCTGCGTTCCGACGAAGTCCGCACCGAACGCACCTATGTCGGCGGCCGGCCGGCAACGGCGGCGGAGCTGGCGTCGTACGACGGCGCGTTCGCCCGCTACGAAGCCGCCGCCGAGGCCTTGCTGGCCCAACACGCCGACGTGCCGCTCAGCGCCATCGCGCAAAGCATTCCAAACGACCCCTGGGCCGCCACGGTCGAAGCCTGGGAGGGTCCGGTCATCTGCGTCGCCGACGCCGACCGCTTCAGCACCCGCGATTGGCGCAACAATGCCCTGGGCGGCAGCAATCTGGTGGCTGACGGCGGCATCGGCGCCTTCATCCAACGCCGCTGCACCGCCGCGCTGGATATTCGGTTTAACAGCCCGGCGACCCACATCGCCTGGGGCGGGCTCGGCGGCCGGGTGACGGTAGAAACCGCGGGCGGAACCGTGACCGCCGGTGCGTGCATCGTCACGGTTTCCACTGGGGTGCTTGCCTCCGGCGCGCTGCGGTTCGATCCGGCGTTGCCCGGGTCCATACAAGACAGTGTCGAGGCCCTGCCAATGGGGTTGGCGCTCAAGATTGCCCTCGGAGCCAACGGACCCGACCGGCTGGACCTGCCGGCGCACTGCTCCGTCGACCGGCAGGTCGCACGTGGGGGCGACACACTCATGCCCTTCCAATGCTGGCCGTTCGGCCGGGACTACGTGCAAGGCTGGATCGGCGGCAGCACTGCCTGGGATTTGGCCAAAGCCGGGGAGGAGGCAGTGGTGGACTTCGCACTGGCGCAGTTGCGAGAAATGTTCGGCGGGCGGGTGGACCGGTTGTTCACGGGCGGCGGGCATCTGGTCACACGCTGGGATACCGATCCCTGGACGCTCGGCGCTTACTCCTGTTGCCTGCCCGGCCACGCCGATGCGCGCCGGCGCCTCGCGGAGCCGTTGGCCGACGGGCATTTGCTGTTCGCGGGCGAGGCCTGCCACGTCCCCTTCGCCAGCACGGTGGCGGGCGCCTGGATCAGCGGGCAGGACGCCGCGCGGATCGCGGTTCAGGCCCTCGGCTGAAAACCACCCGATTGCACCGCACCGCCGGGTCGCCTAATATCGGGGAACAGAACGGCACGCGGGTGTAGTTCAATGGTAGAACGGCAGCTTCCCAAGCTGCACACGAGGGTTCGATTCCCTTCACCCGCTCCAATTATTTTCAATGGCTTAGCAGTCAATCTCTCCCCGAGAGCACGATTAGGCTCAAACTAGGCTCAAAATCGTAATGCGCTCGTGCGAGCAGCGATGGTCAGCTATGTCATCGGTGGCGGCATCAATTTCGGGTTTCGAGCCTGATTGATCAGCAGCCGGGCGGAGTCGCATCGTCCTGGCTGATCACCTGGAGGCTGAGGTATCGTCTTCTGCCGGGCTTGCGGTTCCGGTCTTCATCGGTGTCGGATCAATGCAAGGCACGGTCAATGAAAACCACTAGCGAACGCTAGTCTCATCGAATCGACGGCGGCCTGCACGTGCTGATGGCCCTCGATCCCGTGCGACACAGCGCTTGGCTTGCTTGCTGGTTGCAGTTTAATCGCCTGCCAATCGCTCTTGGTCTTCTCGATGGCGGCTTTGCAGGTATCCGGCGCTTGCGCCTGTGCCGGTTGGCTGACAGATGCCACAAGGCCAATCGCAACGGCTACGCCTCCCAAACGCAGCATGGATGTACGCATGATCGTTCTCATCAAGCAGGAACCACGGAATTGCGGTTCCTGAAACCAAGCACGCTCAATCGGCAGCCGATGTTGAAAGCGCATGTGGCTTCTCCTCTTCGCTCCGGCGCGGAGCCGCGAGACCCCAGCCTTTGACGAGCGCATAAAGCGCGGGGATCACCAGCAAAGTGAGCACGGCGGAACTCACCATGCCGCCTACCATGGGCGCGGCAATCCGCCGCATCAGCTCGGAGCCGGTGCCGGTGCTCCACAGGATAGGCAGAAGACCGGCCATGATCGCGGTTACCGTCATCATCTTCGGCCGCACCCGCTCGACGGCGCCGGCGATAACCGCCTCCCGAATGTCGGCGTGCGTCAGCGCGCGCCCATCCCTTGCGGCAAGCGCCTCACGTTCGCGCAGGGCGTGATCAAGATAGATCAGCATGATGACGCCGGTTTCCGCGGCGACCCCCGCCAGCGCAATGAACCCAACGGCAGCGGCCACGCTGACATTGAAATTCAACAGGTACATCAGCCAAATGCCGCCGACTAACGCGAATGGCACGGACAGCAAAACGATCAGCGTCTCGGTAAGGCGGCCGAAGTTGAGATAAAGCAGAACGAAGATGATCAAGATCGTGAGCGGCACCACGACCGCCATCCGCGCTTTCGCGCGTTGCATATATTCGAATTGCCCGCTCCATTCGATGTGATAGCCAGGCGGCGTGAGCACTTGGTTGCCAACCGCGCGCTGCGCCTTTTCGACATAGCCGCCGATGTCGCTGTCGCGCGTATCGACATAGATGTAGTTCACGAGTTGAGCGTTCTCGGTGCGGATCGTGGCGGGACCGCGCGTGAGATGCACGGACGCAAGCTGCCCGATCGGTACCGCCGCCCCTTGCGCCGCCTGCACCAGCACCTGCCGGGCGATATCTTCCGGCGTGCCACGCAGGCCTCGCGCATAGCGCACATTGACGTTGTAGCGGGCTCGGCCCTCGACCGTCGCCGTTACCGGTTCGCCCCCGAGCGCCGTATTGATGGTTTCCTGAAGATCGCCGACGGTCAGGCCATAGCGGGCGAGCGCTTCGCGATCCGGTTCGATTTCCAGAAAATATCCACCCTCGATCCGCTCCGCGAAGGCGCTCGTGGTTCCGGGCACCTGCCGGACAACTGTCTCGATCTCGCGGGACAGCCGGTCGATCGCCGTAAGGTCGGCGCCGTAAACCTTGATGCCGACCGGCGTGCGGATGCCGGTCGAGAGCATGTCGATGCGGGCTTTGATAGGCATCGTCCAGGCGCTGCTTACCCCCGGCATCTCCAGCGCCTTGCCCATCTCGGCGATAAGCGAGTCAACCGTGACGCCCGGCCGCCACTCGGTTTCCGGTTTCAGGTTAATGATGGTTTCCGACATCTCAACCGGCGCCGGATCGGTCGCGGTGCCGGCCCGTCCTGCCTTGCCGAACACGCTTTCGACTTCGGGAAAATTCTTGATGATCCGGTCCTGCGTTTGCAGCAGCTCGGCCGCTTTCGTGATCGACAGGCCCGGCAGGCTGACCGGCATGAACAGCAATGTGCCTTCGTTCAAGGTCGGCATGAACTCACTGCCGAGACGCATGGCGGGCCAGACCGTTGCGCCCAGTAAGACGACAGCCAGAAGGATGACCAGAACCCGCGCGCGCAGCGCTCCGGCGATCAACGGCCGGTAGAGCCAGATCAACAGACGGTTGAGCGGATTGCGTCGCTCCGGAAGAATGCGCCCGCGGATGAACAGCGTCATCAACACCGGCACCAACGTCACCGACAGCAGCGCTCCGCCCGCCATGGCGAATGTTTTCGTCAAAGCGAGCGGCCGGAACATGCGGCCTTCCTGACCTTCGAGGGTGAACACCGGCAGGAACGAGACCGTGATCACCGCGAGGCTGAAGAACAGCGCCGGCCCGACTTCGATCGCGGCCTCAGTCAATACCTTGATGCGGGATTGCCCGTCGGAACGTTCGAGATGCTTATGCGCGTTCTCGATCATCACGATCGCCGCATCCACCATGGCGCCGAGCGCGATCGCAACGCCGCCGAGGCTCATGATGTTGGAGGTGAGGCCAAGCAAATGGAGCAGACCCACAGCGATCAGCACGCCGACCGGCAGCATGACGATCGCGACCAGCGCGCTGCGCAGATGCAAAAGAAAGACAACACAGACCAGGGCGACGATCGCGCTCTCTTCGAGCAGTGTGTGTTTCAGCGTGTCGATCGCGCGGTAAATCAGACTGGATCGGTCATAGACCGGCGTGATCGAGACACCGGCCGGCAGACTGCCGGCGATCTCGGTTATTTTTTGCTTCACGCTGTTGATGACGGCGAGGGCATTTTGTCCGTCACGTTGCAGCACGATGCCACTCACCGTTTCGCCTTCGCCATTCAGCTCGGTGATGCCACGGCGTTCGTCGGGACCGAGCTGCACATGCGCGACATCGCGCAGCAGCACCGGTGTGCCGCCCTGGCTTGCCAACACAATCAGGCCGATATCATCGGCGTTGCGCAGATAGCCTCGCCCACGCACGAGATATTCGGTTTCCGACATCTCGATCGAACGCCCGCCGACATCGCGGTTGCTTGCGCGGATGGCGTCCGTGAGTTTGGCAAGTGAAAGTCCATAGGCTTGCAGCCTCTGTGGATCGATGACGACCTGATAGGTCTGCACGAAGCCACCGATGCTGGCGACTTCCGCCACACCGTCCGCCTTGGCGAGTTGAAAGCGCACGAACCAGTCCTGGATCGAGCGCAATTCCGCGAGGGTCCGCTGTGCGCCGGTCACCACATATTCAAAGACCCAGCCGACACCGGTTGCGTCAGGGCCAAGCGTGGGCGTCACTCCGGCTGGAAGGCGCTTTGAGGCGAAGTTCAGATATTCAAGAACGCGGCTGCGCGCCCAATAAAGATCGGTCCCATCTTCGAAGACCACATAGACAAAGGAGGAGCCGAAGAAGGAATAGCCGCGCACGACCTTCGACCGCGGTACGGTCAGCAAGGCCGTCGTCAAAGGATACGTCACTTGGTCTTCGACGACCTGCGGCGCCTGACCGGGATAGTCGGTATAGACGATGACCTGCGTATCCGAGAGATCGGGGATCGCATCGAGCGGCGTGTTCAGCACCGCAACGACACCGGCTGCGACGATGAATAGCGTGCCAAGCAGCACCAGGAACGGATTAGCGGCTGACCAGCGGATGATGCGGGCGATCATGGCCGCTTCTCCGTCTCAGGCGTGGTGAATCCAAGCAGGGCACTTCGAATATTACTTTCGGAATCGATCAGGAAATTGGCTCCCACCACCACTTTCTCACCGACCGCGAGTCCGCTCGTAACTTCGACGGCGCCGTTACCGTGGCGCCCGATAAGAATTGGTCTCGGCTGAAAGCGGCCGATGCCGCGCTCAACGAGCACAATCTGCCGCACGCCGTCATCCAGCACGGCCGATTCCGGCACGGTCAGAATGTCCGGGCCGCCATCGTCGGCGGAGATCATAACGGTCGCATACATGTCCGGCTTCAAAAGGCCGTCCGGATTGGCCAGTTCGATGCGGACCTTGGCGGTGCGCGTTGCCGGATTAAGAGTGGGATAGACGAACGTGACCTTGCCTATAAATTCTCGCCCGGGGTACGCGGTCAAGCGAATGCTCGCGGCCTGACCTGCGTGGACGATTGCGAGGTCCTGCTCGAACACATCCGTCAGGACCCACACCGTGGACAGATCGGTGATGCGATAGAGTGTGTCCCCGGCGGCAAAGCGTAATCCCATAAGGGCGGCTTTTTCCGTGACCGTGCCGTCAATCGGCGCGCGGATGGTCATCACATCCGCCTTGTCGTGCTGCGCCGGACGGATGAGCTGGTCGCTCGCAATTCCCATATTGCGCAGCTTCGCCACTGCCGCATCCGCCAGTACACCCGAGACCTGACGCGCGACCAGGTATTCGCGCCCGGACGCCGCGGCGTCCGGGCTGTAAAAGGTGAAAAGCGGATCGCCGCGTTTTACGGTTTGACCGTTCGAATTGACGAAGAGTTCCTCGATCCATCCTTCGAAGCGCGGCGCCACCACGGCGATGCGTCGTTCATCGGCCGCCACCGTGCCGACAGCGCGAATGGACTTGCTGAAGGACTGCGCCCGGGCGGCTTCCGTCCGCACACCGAGGAGTTGCACCCGCTCCGGGCCGATGGTGATCGTGCCGGCGCTTCCGCCCGCATCCTCATAGACCGGCACATAATCCATTCCCATTGGATCTTTTTTGGGAACAGGCGAGGTGTCGGCGCTCATCGGCGCGCGGTAGAAAAGAATGCGCCTTGGCGCGGCCGATTTCGCGGGCGGTGACGGATCGGCTGCGACGACCGCAGGTGGCAATGAAACCGCATCGCCATAGACGGGAACATAGTCCATCCCCATCCCGTCCTTCTTCGGAACCGGTGATGTCTCCGGTCCCATGGGCGACTGATAATAGAGAATGCGGCGGGTATTACCGGCTTCTGCCTGAGCACCATCATGCCTTGCTTGCGGATCAGCCGTCTGGGCCAGCAATGCCGTAGACGCTGTGCCAAGCAGAAGAGTCAGGCCGGCGCAGATAGCGATGTGACGAACGTTCACAGCTCACCTCCAATCAGGCGCTCGATTGTTGCCAACTGGCGCTGTTGTTCGAATTCGATGGCAAAGAGGTCGATGCGTATCGCGGCGAGATCGCGCTCGGCTTGCAGCACGCTCGCGAGATCAATTTTGCCCACACCGTAGCCGGCGACCGCGGAACGCAGCGCCGCATTCGCCTGAGGAATCATGCGTTGCCGGCTCAATTCCCCACTGCGGCGGCTGGCCTCCAGCGTCGCCGTCGCTTCGGCGAGATCACCCTGGATTTGCTGTTCGGCGGCATCAAGCCGCGCCTCTGCCGCACCGGCCTGTGCAGCGGCGTCGCGCACCTGACCGTCGTGCAATCCCCATTGCAGGGGCACCTTGATGCCGATGGACGCTACATAGCCGTTCGGTCCGTTGCCGGTGCGGTCAATCGCGCCAAGGCTGACCGTGGCGTCGGGATACCACTCGCGCCGCGCCAACTGCGCGTTGCGATCGGCGGCGCGGATCATAGCTTTCCCGGCAGCCAGTAACGGGCTTACCGAACGAGCCCGCTCAATCAGCGCCGGAAGCATGAGCCGATCCCCGGGCGGAAGCGAACGAAGCGTTTGAGGCGCAGCCAGCGGCGCATCGGCCGGGCGCAACAGCAGCGTATTCAGCCGACCCGTGGCGCTGCGAACGACACCTTCCAGACGCGCGATCTCACTGGCCAGACGCGTGGCCTCAAGCTCGGCCCTGATGACATCTTGCTGTGGCGTCAGGTTTTGCGTGTAGCGTTCGCGCGCAGCCCGCATGATGCCGTCCACAATCGGGCGCAACGCGCGCGTGGCCTGCAAGGTCCGATCCGACTGGTAATAAAGCGCGAAAGCGATTTTGACCCGCTCGACAAGTTCCGTCTCGGCGTTTTTCAACTCTGCCGTTTTCTGACTCACATCGGCTTCGGCGGCTTCACGTCGCAGCGCCCGCTTGCCCCACAATGGAATCTCCTGCTCGACCCCGTAGATCATCTTGTTCTGGCGCGGGCCGGACATCCGGTCGAGTTCGTCCGAGGTGATCCTGAGGACAGGATCGGGCAAAGACCCGGCGACGTTGACACGGGCGCGCGCGGCTTCCGCATCGAGAGCGCGTGCGGCGAGTTGTGGACTGAGCCTGTGAGCGATGGCGATGACGCTCTCGAACGTCGCGCCGGGTTGCGCGCTGGCTTCGACCGCCGCCCTGATCGCCTGATCGGCATGCGCCGGCGAAACGATCACAGAGGCGGCGAGCAGCAGCACCGCACCGGGTATCGCGCACTTGCGCGCCATAGTCAGAGCGACGGCCGGCACGAACACCCACTGCGCCAACGGCGCGACGCCGGTACCCAGCCAGGGCAGCGTCGGCATCCACTCGGTGTAAGCCCATGACCGGCGCACGACGGTATTCAGATATTCGCTGAGGACCGTGTACATGATAGTTGTCTCCTTGGAACATCGATCGATCATGACCGCGCGCGCCATAATGGATGCGCGGTTCTGCGGAGCTGGCGGCGGCAGGAATCCCCGGGCTTTGCCCGCGAGAGCCTGTTCGTCAGCTACGGATCAGATCGTGTGCCGGGGAGGAGGAAGGGCCGGGACGGCATCCAGGCTTTCGGGCACGGCCGTGAGCGCGTACCGATAAGCCGCCACCTCGGGAACTGCCGGGATTAGCGGGGCAGCGACAACAAGCGCATGTGAAAGCAGCGAGCAGATTCCACCGATGCAGCAATCCAGGCCGTGCGTTCCACCCGGGTATTGGTGTGGTGATCCTGAATCAGGATGCCCGATATTCGGCGGAGAGAGAGAAACCACTTCGTTGTGAACGGCTTCGTCACAACAGGACATGTCGGCCAAAGGAGAGGCGATCGTTTGGCCGAAAGATAGCGCAAGCACGGCCAACAGAGCAAGCCCCGCCGCAAGCCGTCTCAATCTGTTCGACCAATTTCGCACTCAGCTACCTCGTCATCCGGCTGACCGTCTCGATCAACTCCTCAACCTTCTGCCTTTGCTCAATCACGTCGCCGGAAGCGAACGCCCCGGCGACACAATGCGAGACGTGATCCCGCAAAATCTGCTCCTCGACTTTATGCAGCGCCGCGCGGACGGCATTGATCTGCGTCAAGACGTCCACGCAATAGCGATCCTCGTCCACCATCCGGATCAGACCGCCCACCTGTCCTTCAACCCGCCGGAGCCGACCGACGACGGCGGCCTTGGTTTTGTCATGCACGCCTGTACTTCCCTTGATACCTTACCCCCCAGGGGTATATACCATCCAGGCGCCTGATGTCACGCCCTTCCGGACGTGCAGATGCAAGCGGAGCGTCATCAATGCCGGACAGCCCAGTCAGCCCCACTCACGATCATCACCGGCATACCGATGGTCATCCTGGCGCCACGGCAGAAACCACCGCATCGGTAACCGATCCGGTCTGCGGCATGCAGGTCGATCCGGCGACTTCCCCTCACCGGTTCGGCTATGATGGCCGGCAATTCCATTTCTGTTCGGCGCGCTGCCGCGAGAAATTTGTCGCCGCCCCCGCCAGCTACGTGACACCGCCGACAAAAGCCGTGCAGCCGGAACGCAAGGGCGCGATCTACACTTGCCCGATGCATCCCCAGATCCGTCAGGAAGGACCCGGGACCTGTCCGATTTGCGGCATGGCGCTGGAGCCGGTGACCGTGGCCGCCGAAACCGGTCCGAACGCCGAGCTGATCGATATGAGCCGACGCTTCTGGATCGGGCTGGCGCTGACCGCGCCCGTCGTGGTGCTGGAAATGGGCGCCCATATTCCCGCGCTTGGATTGCATCGCCTCATCGCGCCACAGCTTTCCATTCTGATTCAGTTCCTACTCGCAACGCCCGTCGTGCTGTGGGCGGGCTGGCCGTTTTTCGAGCGCGCCTGGTTCTCGGTTGTTCAGCGCAGCCTCAATATGTTCAGCCTGATCGCGCTCGGCACTGGCGCCGCTTATCTCTACAGCCTGATTGCGACATTCCTCCCCGGCATTTTTCCGGCCGGTTTCCGCGGGATGGACGAAACCGTGGCTGTTTATTTCGAGGCGGCGGCCGTCATCACCGTTCTGGTCCTGCTCGGGCAGGTGCTGGAATTGCGCGCCCGCGAGCAGACCGGGGGCGCCATCCGCGCGCTGCTCAATCTCGCGCCCAAGATGGCCCAACGCCTCACAGCCGCTGGCGATGACGAAGAAATCCCGGTGGAACAAGTGCAGCTTGGCGACAAGCTGCGGGTGCGTCCCGGCGAGGGCGTGCCGGTCGATGGCGAGGTCGTGGACGGCAAGAGCGCCGTTGACGAGTCCATGGTCACTGGCGAGTCCATGCCGGTGATCAAGCAATCGGGCGACAAGCTGATCGGCGGCACCGTCAACGGCACGGGTGCGCTGCTCTTGCGCGCGGACAAGATCGGCGCCGACACCATGCTGGCGCGGATCGTGACGATGGTTGCCGAAGCGCAGCGCAGCCGCGCGCCGATCCAGCGCATGGCCGATACGGTGTCGGGTTACTTCGTGCCGGTCGTCATCGCCGTGGCTGTGCTGGCCTTTATCGGCTGGGCTGTGTTCGGCCCAGCCCCGGCGCTTGCCTATGGCCTGATCGCCGCCGTGTCGGTGCTCATCATCGCCTGTCCATGCGCACTCGGGCTGGCGACTCCGATGTCGATCATGGTCGGCGTCGGCAAGGGCGCCCTCGGCGGCGTGCTCATTAAGTCCGCCGAAGCGTTGGAGCGCATGGAGAAGGTCAACACACTGGTCGTGGACAAGACCGGCACGTTGACCGAAGGCAAGCCCCGCGTGGTTGCGATTGTACCGGCGTCAGGGCTGACGGAAGCTGAGATCCTCCCTCTCGCCGCGAGTCTCGAACGTTCGAGCGAGCATCCGCTTGCCGCGGCGATCGTCGCGGCGGCGCGCGACCGCTCACTTCCGATCAAAGACCCAGGCGAATTCGCGTCGGTGACCGGCAAGGGTGTTACCGGATCGGTCGACGGACGTGCTGTAGCCCTTGGCAATGCGAAGCTCATGCAAGACCTCGGCATTGAATTCGGCGCGTTAGCAGGTCGCGCCAACGAACTTCGGCGTGATGGCGCAACGGCGCTTTTCCTCGCCCTGGACGGAAAACCCGGCGGCGTTATTGCCATCGCCGATCCGATCAAAGGCACGACCCAGGCCGCGCTCGATAACTTGCGCGCGGATGGCGTGCGGATCGTGATGCTGACCGGCGACAACAAGACGACGGCCCAGGCGGTTGGACGAAAGCTTGGCATCGATGACGTGCAGGGTGACGTGCTGCCCGAAGACAAGCACCGTATTGTTCGCTCGCTCCGGTCCGAGGGACGGATTGTCGCCATGGCGGGGGACGGCATGAACGACGCACCGGCTCTCGCGGAAGCGGATGTCGGGATCGCCATGGGCACCGGCACGGAAGTGGCGATCCAGAGCGCCGGAGTCACGCTCGTAAAGGGTGACCTTGCCGGTATCGCCCGCGCGCGCGCGCTGAGCCGAGCGACGATGCGCAACATCCGCCAGAATCTTGTCTTCGCCTTCGCCTACAATGTGATCGGCATTCCAATCGCCGCGGGCGTGCTCTATCCGTCCTTCGGTCTTATGCTGAGTCCGATCATCGCGGCTCTCGCCATGGCGCTCAGTTCGGTGTCTGTCATCGGCAATGCGCTGCGTCTGAAGGCGGCCCGGTTGTGAGACCGCGACCTTTTGGCGGCGCGGGAGTGATCTTGTTTTTCTAAGGAGGGTTTTGATGTCTGCTCCAGGGGCTCGCGCCGCTGGCACAGTCGCTTGTTATTCCGTCTCTGGCATTGGTTTGGATCTGCCGTGCCGGCGCTAATCAACAAAATGGAGCTTAGCCCATCTTATTCATCGCCTCGCGTTGGTATGATACGTTATTATCATATTTCCCAATACCCACCATAATGGACAGGCCTCCGGCGCTGCTGGCTGAACCGCGTTTCAGACCGTATCTGGCAGGCGCAAGGGGTGGGTCGGCATGGGGTTCATCGGGGCATACGGTGTGGCTGCAACGCTACGTGCCGGGCACGTAGCGTTGCCTCATGCGGTCTAACGCAGCTCGAACCCGAGGTTCAGCAGCGCCTCCTTCATCCTGTCGCGGCCGTGCATCGCGGGTATGTCCTTCAGGCGGGCGGTGGCCTGCTGGGTCCAATCCTGCTCCTTCATGCCCTGCTCCCGCATGAAGTCGCGGGCGACGCCGTTGTAGCGCTCGATCGCGTCGCGCTTCAGGGCGGAGTCATACTGTTCGTTGTGCAGCACGATGTCCCGCGGCAGGCGCGGCTTGATGCCGGTTTCCTTCGCCGGGTCGGGGTAGCCGACGGCCATGCCGAACACCGCGAACACATGCCGCGGCAGGTTCAACTCCGCGGCGATCTGTTCCGGCAAATTGCGGACAGCACCGACATAGACCGCGCCCAGGCCCAGGGACTCGGCGGCGACAAACGCGGTTTGGGCCGCCAAAGTCGCATCCACCACGCCCAGGATGAAGGCCTCGGTGTAATGCGTCGCCTCCACCTGGGTTTGCCGGTCGGCGGCGATCTGCTCGATGCGGTTCAAATCGGCCAGCCATACCAGCATCAGCGGCGCGTCGCGGATGAATTGCTGCTTGCCCGCCAGCTCCGCCAGCCGCGACTTCCGTTCCGGGTCCCGCACCGCCACGACGCTCCAGACTTGCAGGTTGGAGGAGGTGGAGGCCGACTGCGCGGCGGCGATCAGCACTTCAAGCGTTCCTTCGGGCAGCGCGTCCGGCAAGAAGCCGCGCACCGACCGGTGGTTCAAAATGGTCGCAAGCGTTTCGTTCCACTGCTCGGGGGCGGCGATCGTGCCGTTGCGGTTGCGCTGGTGGAGCAGCGCTGTCGCGCTGTCGAGAGGTAGGGTAGCCGACATTCTGAACTCCGGATCGGATTGGGTGACGCCCATCATCGCCGGCCCGGCGCCCCGTGGCAAACCGGTCAAAGAAATCGGGGTTACCAGACGATCTGTACAAAATCGTACGGTAAGAGGGCACATGGCAGGAACCGGCGATGCAGCTCGCCGCCCTGAAGAAGGCCGGATGCAAAACCGTGTTCAAGGACGAGGTGACCGGCGCTCACGTCAAGCGGCCTGCCCTCACCCGTTGCCTGAAGACCCTGAAGACCGGCGACACTCTCATCGTGTGGAAGCTCGACCGGTTAGGCCGCAGCTTGCGTGACCTCATCCACATGCTGGACGGCTTCAAGCAGGAGGGCATCAAGTTCCGGTCACTGACCGAGGCGATCGACACCGAGACGCCTACAGGCCGCGCCATGTGGCAGATGATCGGCGTGCTGGCGGAACTGGAATGGTCGTTGATCGTGGAACGCACCCGCGCGGTGTGAAAGCCGCGCAGAAACGGGGCGTAAAATTCCGGCGCAAGTCGAAACCGACACCTGACCGGCTCGCTCATGCGCGAAAGATGATCAACAGCGGCACGACGCCGACCGACGCCGCGAAGATCATTGACATAGGTCGTGCGACGCTCTATCGCGCTCTGCAGCGCGAGGCGGCATGAGATTGTGCTGAGGAGCGTGCTTAGCTATAATGTCATTTCCTGCACAAATTCGCCCTGCACAATTTCGAGGTTCGAATGAAGGTGTTTTTAAGCGTCGTGGCTGGCGTTTTCTGCCTCACGGTATCCGCTGCTAGAGCGGAGACGAACACCAAACCTGCACTTGCAGCCATCACCGATGCTGCGGATAGGGTTTGCAATATTGTTCCGGTCGGAGGCGAACGCCAGGCTGTTCAGATTGAGGCAGCTGTTAAGGCAGAGGTCAATGGACTGTTGAAGAAGTTGACCGATTTAGCCCATCTTATTCATCGCGTTTCGGGGTCATGAGACGGCACCATAATATTTAACCATACGCAACATAATGGACGCGCCTCCGCCGTGCTGGCTGGACCGCGTTTCAGACCGTATCTGGCAGGCGCAAGGGGTGGAT
>CAIYDT010000274.1 GCA_903924985.1 uncultured Acetobacteraceae bacterium | reverse complement strand
CGTCATCCTCGGGCTTGACCCGAGGACCGCCGCACGCACCGTCCTCGCGAAAATGGAGGAAAATTGCACCGAATCATGCCTCGGGCGGTCCTCGGGTCAAGCCCGAGGATGACGAAAATATAAGTCGGTACCACCATTAGATTGCCTTGGGCAGAATCAGGAGCCACCCCATGCAGGTCAACATCCTCGAGGCGAAAAACCGGCTCTCCGAACTCCTGAGGGCCGTCCAGGCCGGCGAGGACGTCGTCATCGCCAACCGCGGCAAACCCGTCGCTCGGATCGTGCCGGCTGAGGAGGCGCCGCCGCGTCGGGCCGAACGCGGTAGCCCGGCCGCGATCCTCGGCTGGCTCAGAGATCACCCACTGCCCACCCATGCAAGACGCACCGCGGAGGAGATCGACGCCGCGATCGAAGAAGAGCGCAACGCGTGGGACTGATCTACCTCGACACCTGTCTGCTGATCTATTTTGTCGAAAAGCATCCGTCCTGGGGCGAGGCGGTGGGCGTGGCCCTGTCGCAAAATCCCGAGGCACGCTTCGGCATTTCGCCCTTGGTCAAATGCGAATGTCTGCTAGGCCCGATTCGGCGGGGCGATCCCGTCTTGCAGCGCGCCTACACCGATTTGTTCGCGGTTCTTGCGCCGCTGGATATGCCGGAAGACGTTTATTTCCAGGCTACGACACTACGCGCGCGCTTCCACCTGAAGACCCCGGACGCGCTGCATTTGGCCTGCGCGCAACACCATCGCTGCGACGAATTGTGGACCAACGACGACCGGCTGATTCAAGCCTCGCATGGTCTGGCACGCAACATTCTGCCGAGCCCAACCTAAACCGGCAGCCCCGCATGCATGGCGCAGCCGCGCAGAAATCCGGCCAGAGTCCGGTGAAAATCCGGCTCATCCAGCAAGAACGCGTCGTGCCCCTTATCCGTCGGGAACTCCACGAACGACACGTTCGCCCCCGCTCGGTTCAGCGCCCGAGCGATGGAGCGGCTCTCGGCCGTTGGGTAGAGCCAATCTGACGAGAATGACGCCAGCAAGAACCGCGTCCGCGTCCCCCGAAACGCGTTCGCCAGGTCGTCGCCGTAATCCGCCGCCAGATCGAAAAAATCGCAGGCGCGGGTGATGGTCAGGTAGGCATTCGCGTCGAAGCGCTGCACGAAGGTGCTGCCCTGGTGCCTCAGGTAGCTCTCGACCTCGAACATTTCCCCGAACAGGCTCATGACTTCGCCGCTGTCCTTGGGGGCGTTCTGCAGCCGGCGGCCAAATTTGCGAGTGAGCGCTTCCTCGGACAGGTACGTGATGTGGGCGCACATGCGCGCCACCGCCAAGCCGCGCGCGGGGATGCGCCCGTCCCGCCAGTACTGGCCGTTGTTCCAGTTGGGGTCCGCGAAGATCGCCTGCCTTCCGACCTCATGGAAGGCGATGTTCTGCGCCGAGTGGTACGCCGCCGTCGCGATCGGCAGGGCAGCGAAAACCGAGTCTGGATACGACGCCGCCCATTGCAGCACCTGCATACCGCCCATGGACCCGCCGATGACGGCGAACAGCCGCTCGATCCCCAGATGGTCGATCAGCCGCTTCTGCGCCCGCACCATGTCGCGGATGGTGACCGGTGGGAAATCGGTGCCCCAAACCTCCCCCGACCCGTCGTCCTTCGCACTGCGGGCGCCGGTGCTGCCCATGCAGCCGCCCAGCACGTTGACGCCGATGACAAAAAACCGGTCGGTGTCCACCGGCCGCCCGGGCCCCACCACCTGGTCCCACCACCCCGGCTTGCCGGTGACGGGGCTCTGCTCCGCCACATACTGGTCGCCGGTCAGGGCGTGGCACACCAGCACGGCGTTGGAGCGCTCGCTGTTCAGCGTCCCATACGTCCGGAACGCCACCGTATGGCTCGGCAGCATCACGCCGCAATCCAGCACGATCCCATCGTCGAACGTGACGTGGGTATGGGCGACGTCGGCGAGGGCGGAAATCTCATCCATGGCGGCATTTGCATAGGACGTGCGCCAGCGTCTCGCAACCGTTCTGGGGAGGGGTCGGCAGCGATCCGGGGCCCCCAACCGGTTGACATGCCCAGGGGCTGCCCATACTAACAATCGCTAACCGATTGCAAACCCAACTCAAAGAAAGTCTTAACCGCGTGACCAGACTAAAAATCATGCTGTTTACCGGGCTCATGGGCGCCGCTCTCTCGTGCGGCTCCGCCAACGCCACGCCCCCGCCGGCTTCACCCCTGTACGGGGCCGTGAATGAGACCCGGTTTCTGGTCGGGTTGCACTGGAACTTCGGCGATGTCCGGCCCGAGCTGGTGCTGGGCGTACGCCGGACCGAAACCACCTCCGACGAGCAGGTGTTCGGCG
>CAIYDT010000273.1 GCA_903924985.1 uncultured Acetobacteraceae bacterium | reverse complement strand
TGCATGGCGCGCTCGCAGGCGTCGCGCAGGGCCTCCTCCATGCCTTTGAAGGATGGGGGGGATCGCCAGGGGTCGGTCGGATTGGGGGTCATGCTGGGCCTTGGGTGGTGGCGGGTTTAACTAACGGTTACGTCCGAATATCTAACTTAACGGACATGCCGCGCCAAGGGGAATCTGGGGGCCATCCCGACTCATGGACGGTCCGGAACACGGCGGCCGCCTCGCCCCACAAGCTGTCAAAGTCTCGGTGCCGAGGTGCTGGCCCTGTCCAAAATATTCGATGCCATAGTTGGAGGTACTACGGTAGGTCTCATAGCAAACGCCACGATCAGCGTAGCTACTGCCTTCAACCGGCCGTTTCAAACAAGAAAATCTGCCGGCCGAAGTCAGTCGACCACACAGTGATCGATGCACTTGGGTGGGATTCGTGTGCCTCGGGACGAAAATGGGCCTGACCGGCCCTTAATTATCCGACCTCGACCCGAAAACTCTCGATCACGCCGTTCGCCAGAAGCCTGCGCGCCATATCCTCCGCCTGAGCCTTGGCCCTGTCGGGATCGGCTTCCTGCAGCTCGATCTCGATCACCTTCCCGGCGCGGACGTCGTTGACGCCCTCGAACCCCAGCGTGCCCAGCGCGTGGGCGATGGCTTTGCCCTGCGGGTCCAGAACCCCGGTTTTCAGCATGACGGTGACGGTGGCTCTCATAGGGCTGGTCCTTGGAATTGGCGTGTAGGTGCCCCCGTTTCCGGAGGTGGCCGGGTCAGGCCCGGCCATGACAAGTGAGGAGGATCACTGCATTGTCTCCGGACCCTTTAAGTCGCGCGTGCCGGCTTCCGGCAGGATGCCCAGGCGGCGGGCCACTTCCTGATAGCCTTCCTCGACCTTGCCGAGGTCGCGGCGGAAGCGGTCTTTGTCCATCTTCTCGTTGGTTTTGCTGTCCCACAGGCGGCAATTATCCGGGCTGATCTCGTCGGCCAGGATGATGCGCATCTCGTCGTTTTCCCACAGGCGGCCGAATTCCAGCTTGAAGTCGACCAGGGTGATGCCGACGCCCAGCAGCAACCCCATCAGGAAATCGTTGATGCGCAGGGTCAGCGCGACCATGTCGTCCAGGTCGGCGGTGCCGGCCCAGCCGAAGCAAGTGATGTGCTCCTCCGACACCAGGGGGTCGTTCAGGGCGTCATTCTTAAAGTAGTACTCGATGATGGAACGCGGCAGGCGGGTGCCCTCGGCGATGCCCAGGCGGGTGGACAGGCTTCCGGCAGCGACGTTGCGCACCACGACCTCCAGCGGGATGATCTCGACCTCCCGGATCAGCTGCTCGCGCATGTTCAGGCGGCGGACGAAGTGCGTGGGGATGCCGATCTCGGCCAGCCGGCTCATCAGGTACTCGCTGATGCGGTTGTTCAGCACGCCCTTGCCGGTGATGACGCCCTTCTTGGCGCCGTTGCCGGAGGAAGCGTCGTCCTTGAAGTACTGCACGAGGGTGCCGGGTTCCGGTCCCTCGAACAGGATCTTGGCTTTGCCCTCATAGAGCTGGCGGCGGCGGGCCATCGTGGAATCCTTTGGTGGTCCCCTCCGGCGGGGGCCGGACAGAACGAAGGCGGGGTATAGCAGCCACGCCCTAGGTACGAAAGGCGGGATGGAAGACAGCCTCATGTGGGGCGCCCGCGGCGAATAACCAGACCGGTGGGCCATCTGCCGGCAACGCCAGCAGCGACGAGCAGACCGTGCCGAACCCTCCGCGCGGAACGACGTTGATTTGCTCCCCCGCTACGCCGGACCGATCCGCCACGATCGCCATCCAGGCGCGCCAGTCACCCGGTTCCGGCGGGACCGCTTGGCGGAACCGCTCCAAGTGCTTGGCGACGCGCGGGCTTTCAGGATCGTTCGGGTCGTGCGAGGTAACCATGTGCAAGCCCGGCGCCAAAGGAAACGCGCGCGGATGCCCGTGCCCGGCACCGCGCACGAAGATGGCGCCGTCCGCATCCGCCAGCACCAGGTTGAACCCACGCCACTGCCCAGCATCCAGTTCGGTCATTGCCCGAGCGGCGGCGGCGGCGGTTTGGTGTTCCAGCGCCATGAGCGGCAGTTCGCCGCGGCTGCGCTTGCCCGCCGCCGGCCCCAGGCTCCCCGGCCGGTTTAGCACTGCCGCCACCACACCGGGCGCATTGATCCCCATCCAGGTGCCGCCGCCCGAATGGTCCCGCCCGGCGATGACGCCCGGCCGGTCCGGCCACCATGCGGCGGGCGGATCCCAGGCGCGGTCCAGCCGCTCATCGCGATGGGCAGCGAGGATCAGAGGCCAGGCGTGGCCGGGGCGTATCAGGATCGTGACGGTGCACACGGGCGGGGCGCGGGCCTTGCGGTCGGGGCTCGGACCCTACGCCGGGCTGGCCCGGGGGAAAAGATGCGCGGCCATGGCGGCGATTTCGGACCGGATTTCAGCCGCGTTGTAGATCTCGCCATTCAGCGCCAGGACGAACCGGCCGCCGGCCGACAGCATGGGTTGATGCCCGTCTGGGGAGAGATCGACAATCGAAAAGGCGGCGGCCGGGGCCTGTGCCAACTCTCCCAGACACGGTATCGTGCTTACAACACACGCCGCCGAAAGGGGAAACAAATGGGTAAGATCATCATCGCGGACAATCCGCTCAACGAAATCACAATCGCGCGAGAGTTGCTGCCGCCAACCTTGGACGCCGTCGTGGCGAAGCATGGCAGCGCGGAGTTCAATGCGGCTTTGGCCGACGCCGAGTGCCTGGTGGGCTTCGGCGACGGCAGTATGGACGATGCGTTCTACAAGCGGGCGCCGAAGCTAAAGCTGGTACAATTGCTCTCCGCCGGCTACGACCGGATCGACATCGAATCTGCTCGTCGGGCCGCTGTGGCGGTCTGCAACAACGGCGGCGCCAACTCAACCGCGGTGTCGGAACACGCGATCATGCTGATGCTCGCAGTGTCCCGCAGCCTGGTTTGGCAGCATGCCAACGTGTCCGGTGGGCGGTGGCGCGGCAATAACGCGTCCGAGGTCAAGCTGTACGAGATGTACAACAAGACCCTGGGCATTGTCGGGCTAGGCACGATCGGCCGGAAGACGGCCAAGCTCGCCCGCGCGTTCGGCATGCGGGTGCAATATTACGACGTCGCCCGCCTGAGCGAGGAACACGCGGAGAGCATCGGCGTACGTTTCGCGCTATTGGAGGAGCTGCTGCGGACATCCGACATCGTGTCGTTGCACGTGCCGCTACTGCCGGCGACCAAGCACATGATTGGCGCCGAGCAGTTGAAGCTGATGAAGAAGTCGGCCTATCTGATTAACACCTGCCGCGGCCCCGTGGTGGACGAACCGGCGCTGATCGAGGCGCTGTCCAATGGGACCATCGCCGGCGCCGGCCTGGACGTGTTCGACCAGGAACCGCCGCCGCCGAACAACCCGCTGTTCAATCTGCCGAACGTCGTGCTGACGGCGCATTTCGCCGGACCGACCTGGGACACACAGTATTCCCGGTTCCGCAACGCGTTCGACAACTGCCAGCGGGTCATCCGAGGCGAGAAGCCGCTATGGATCATTCCCGAATTGCAGAGCTGAAGGTTAAAGGGGCTGGGGTAGCCCAGCCGAGGTACTCCTACAGTACCTGTTGCACTTCAAATGTGAATCCACCTATCGGCTTGCGCCGGCATGACGGTGTTGCACGAACTGTGTGTCAGTCGCAGCGCCGGTCGGTATGAGACGCTGAACAGCAGGGTGAACACCATCTCCACCTGCCCGACCGCGCGCACCATCGCGATCGGGGCGATGGCGAAGCCGGTGAACCAGCACGCCGATCCGCAGCCGGACAAGGTTCCCACCTATATGGAGCCACGCCAGGAAGTAAACGCCTCAGATTCACGGTGTCTGCCTCTCATCGTAATGGTTGGATCACCCCGCCAGGACGATGAGAGGCAGACGCATCACCCAAACGATGCAGTTATTGTTTGACGGACGATGGGAAGAGTTCTGCCGGCCTCATCCCAACCGATAAAACCCCGCCGCCGTATCGTGGAACAGCGCCGCCTTCTCGGCGTCCGAGCAGCCGGACGCGATCCGTTTGAATGCGTTCCAAAGTACCGGATACGAACACATCGCTTTGTCCACCGG
This sequence comes from uncultured Acetobacteraceae bacterium, assembly GCA_903924985.1. GTDB lineage: Bacteria > Pseudomonadota > Alphaproteobacteria > Acetobacterales > Acetobacteraceae > Rhodopila. The sequence goes on along the minus strand of CAIYDT010000273.1, from coordinate 1,585 downwards.
GAAATTACTCTCGAACATGCAGCGATCCGCGCCGAAATCCTCGATCAGCGCCTCCATGTAGGGACGCCAGGCCCCTGCCAGTTCCCCCGACGACGGGGGCAGAACGTTCTCGTGGAAATCGAATCCGTTCACGACCATCGCAAGCCCGCCCAGCTTCATGCGCACGTTGGGGCAGCCGGCCAGAATTTTGATGGCCTTGCGCCACTCCGCGTAGACCTCGTCGCGACGGCCGCGATACGGTCCCACGCCCAACGGTCCCCCGACATGGTTCAGCACCATGGGCACCTCCGGGAAGGCGCGCGCGAGATCGACCAGTTCGCCAATCTGCGTGTGATACAGCCACGCGTCGTAAGACAGCCCATATTTCTCCAGCAGCGCGAAGCCCGTTCGAAACGCCGGATCGGCCATCAGTCCGAAATCGGGGGGCGTGGACATGCTGGCCAGGAACGCGGGGTGACGCGCGGTGATCTGCCGGATGCCGCGGAACCGGCCGGCGCCGGCTTCGATATGGGCCTCCAGCACCGCGTCCACTTTTTCCCCCATGCGGAAATCGGTGTAGCCGACGATGCCCGCGGCGACCCGGGTTTTCACGCGCCGGCGTTCCGCCTCGGCGGCAACGGAGGCAACAAATTCCGTTTCCCCTACCGGCTTCATTTCCTCCAGCCCGGACGTGCGGTATGCCCAGAAACACTGGAGGAAAACCGTCGCGACGATGTTGTGGCCCGATCCGGTGTCGGCCAGTAGCTGATCCAGGAAATACGTGCTGCCGCCGTGGTCCCACAGATGGTGGTGCGGGTCGACGATGGGCAGGTCGGGTTCCAGGACGTCTTCGGTCAGCCGCGCCAGCCAGGCGGGGTTGGGCAGCGGATGCGTCAGGACGGGAAGCGGGGTTTGGGCCATGTTCGTTTCCTCCGGCAGTTGGACGAAGCTTCCCGGCCAGCCGAACATCCGTCAAGCGCGCTTGCCAGCGAACCCCGCACCTGATCCTCTTGCTCGGCAAAGGAGGCTCCCATGCCCTTCATCCAGTCCGATGGCGCGAAGCTGTATTATGAGGCAGCCGGCACCCGCCACCCGCGCGACGGTGGGATGACACGCGGCGCCGGCGGGTTTATCTCCCCGCCCAGCGCCCCAGCCAAGCAGGAGCAAACCCCATGCTGACCGAAACCCAGATCCGCCAGTTTCACGACGAAGGCTATTTGTTCCTACCCGACACTTTCCGGCCGGAGGAAGTCGCGGTCCTGCGCGAAGAAGCGGAAAACGTCTACGCCCAGCAGCGCCCGGAAGTCTGGCGCGAGCGCTCCGGCGCGCCCCGCACCGCCTTCGCCGCCCATCTGTATAACGAGGCATTCGGCCTGCTCGGCAAACACCCCCGCATGATCCGCCCTGTCGAGCAATTGTTCGGCGAGCAGGTCTACATGCACCAATACAAGGTCAACGCCAAAGCGTCCTTCACCGGCGACGTCTGGCAGTGGCACCAGGACTACGGCACCTGGGCGCGCGACGACGGCATGCCGGAGCCTCGGGCGATGAACATCGCCGTGTTCCTGGATGAGGTGATGCCGATCAACGGCCCGCTGATGCTGGT
>CAIYDT010000272.1 GCA_903924985.1 uncultured Acetobacteraceae bacterium | reverse complement strand
TCACAGGCCTGAGGTGGTCGGGTCAAGCCCGACCATGACGGGAAAAGCGGGTTCTTTCCATGCTCCCCTTCGCTTTCATCCTCCTCGGCTACCTCTTCGGTTCGATCCCGTTCGGCCTCGTGCTGACCCATGCGGCGGGGCTGGGCGATATCCGCACGATCGGTTCCGGCAGCATCGGCGCCACCAACGTGTTGCGGACCGGCCATAAGAAGCTGGCGGCCGCCACGGTGTTTCTGGACGGGGCGAAGGGCGCGGTGGCCGTCATGCTGGCGCATGGTGCGCTGCTGGGTCCCGCCGGGCACGACGCCGGGCTTTGGGCGGCGCTGGGCGCCGTCCTTGGCCACATGTTTCCGATCTGGCTGAAGTTCAAGGGCGGCAAAGGGGTGGCGACCGGTTTCGGGGTGCTGATCGTCGTCGCCTGGCCCGTCGCGCTGCTGGCATGCGCCAGTTGGGTCGTCATGGCCGCCGCATTCAGGATGTCGTCCCTCGCGGCACTGGTCGCCTGCGCCGCCGCACCTATTTTCGCGTTTTGGCTGACTGATTTGCCCGTCGTTTACCTTTCCTTAACCATTGCCGTGCTTATCTGGCTTCGCCACCACGCCAACATCCGGCGCATCCTCGCGGGCACCGAGCCGCGCATCGGCCGCGCTGAGAAGCCCAAGGCGTAGGCCGGCCCGCCGGCACCCAAGCCGGCGGCGCGAAGGGAAGCCCCGCGTGCGTGCCACCAAACGCAAAACCGCCGCCAAGGACACGATCGACCTGCTGCGCCTCGTGCGCACCGAGGGCGTCGGTCCCATCACTTTCCGCCGCCTCATGGAGCGCTACGGCTCCGCCGCCGCCGCGCTGGCCGCGCTGCCCGGCCTGACGAAATCGCCGATCGCGGCGGCGGACGACGCGGAGCGAGAGATCGAGCGCACCACGAAGCTGGGCGGTAAGCTGATCTTCTGGGGCGATCCGGACTACCCGCCACTACTCGCGATGCTGGACGACGCGCCACCATGCCTGGCCGTGCAGGGTGACGTCGGGCTGCTGCGCGCGCGGTCCGTGGCCATCGTCGGCGGGCGCAACGCTTCGGCCAACGGGCAACGCATGGCGGAAACGCTGGCGGCGGCGCTGGCCACCAGCCTGGTCGTGGTCTCCGGCCTCGCGCGGGGCATCGACGCCGCCGCGCACAAGGGCGCGCTCACCGCTGGGAAGACCATCGCGGCCATCGCCAGCGGCCTGGACGTCACCTATCCGCCCGGTCACGAGAATTTGCAGTCCCGCATCGCCGAAGCCGGCGCCGTGGTGACCGAGGCACCGCCCGGCACCACCCCCCAGGCGCGGCACTTTCCCCGCCGCAATCGCATCATCGCGGGCCTTTCCCTCGGGGTCGTCGTCGTCGAAGCCTCCCCCAAATCGGGCAGTCTGATCACCGCGAGCATCGCTCAGGACGCGGGGCGGGAGATTTTCGCGGTGCCGGGATCGCCGCTCGATCCCCGGTCGCGCGGGGCCAACGACCTGCTCCGTCAGGGCGCGGTGCTGACCGAGACCGCCGCCGACGTACTGGCGAACCTGCCGTTGCAGCCTCGGGCTTCCGGCCAGCCGCGATTGCCCTTGGTGCTGGCCGAACCGCCGCCCCACAGGGCGGAAACGCCCGATCCCGACCCCTCCACCGCCCGCTCCAGCCTGCTCACGCTGTTGGGTCCCACACCGACGGCGGTTGACGACCTGCTACGGCGCTGCCAGTTCTCTGCGTCCGCCGTCATGGCGGCACTGCTGGAACTGGAACTCGCGGGCCGCGTCGAAGCGCTGCCGGGGAACCGGGTTGCCTTGTCGCCGTCCGCCGAATCGTAGGTTTTTTAGCACGGATTCCCATGTCTGACGTTGTCGTAGTCGAGTCCCCCGCCAAGGCGAAGACCATCAACCGCTATCTGGGTGGCGGATACACCGTCCTGGCCAGTTTCGGTCACGTGCGCGACCTGCCACCAAAGGATGGCAGCGTCCGCCCCGACCAGGACTTCGCCATGGACTGGGAATCCGACCCGCGCGGGGAGCGTCAGGTCGGCGCCATAGCCAAGGCACTGAAAGGCGCCAAGACGCTCTACCTCGCCACCGATCCGGATCGCGAGGGCGAAGCGATCTCCTGGCACGTGCGCGCCATGCTGCAGGACAAGCATGTGCTGAAGGGCGTCACCGTCCATCGCATTACCTTCAATGAAATCACCCGCAACGCCATTCAGTACGCCATCAAGCACCCGCGCGAACTCGATCAGCCGCTGATCGAGGCCTACATGGCCCGTCGCGCGCTGGACTACCTGGTGGGCTTCACCCTGTCGCCAGTACTATGGCGGAAACTGCCGGGTAGCCGCAGCGCCGGGCGGGTGCAATCCGTGGCGCTGCGCCTGATCTGCGACCGCGAAGCCGAGATCGAGGTTTTTCGGAATCGCGAATACTGGACGATCGAGGCGGTGTTCGTCACCCCCTCCGGCGCGCCCTTTACCGCGCGCCTAACCCATTTCAATGGCAAGCGGCTCGACCAGTTCGACCTGAACAACGAAACGGCGGCGCTCCTGGCCAAGGTTGCGGTCGAAGCCGGGCAGTTCACCGTCGGATCGGTGGAAAAGAAGCGGGTTCGGCGCAATCCGCCGGCACCCTTCACGACATCGACGTTGCAGCAGGAAGCCTCTCGAAAACTGGGCTTCGGCGCGCAGCAGACCATGCGTTTGGCGCAGCAGCTCTACGAAGGCATCGACATCGACGGCGAGACCACCGGCCTCATTACCTATATGCGGACGGACGGCATTCAGATGGCCGGGGAAGCGGTTGCCGCCATCCGCGAGCACGTGAAAAGCGCCTACGGCACCCACTACATCCCCGCCGCGCCGCGCGAATACGTCAGCAAGATCAAGAACGCCCAGGAGGCGCATGAGGCAATCCGCCCCACCGAGGCCAGCCGCACCCCCGACAGCGTCCTTCATGGGCTGAACACCGACCAGCGCCGGTTGTACGAGCTGATCTGGAAGCGCGCCGTCGCCTCCCAGATGCAGTCGGCGGAGCTGGATCAGGTCGTGGTCGACGTGACCGACGGCAAGGGCCAGACCCTGCGCGCCAACGGTTCGATCGTCGCGTTCGATGGCTTCCTGAAGCTGTATCGCGAAGATACCGACGACGACGTGTCGGACTCACGTGCCGCTGAAGACGACAACCGCATGCTGCCGCCGATGGCCGCCAAGGACCGGCTGAAGCGCGGCGACGTCAATGCCCTGCAACACTTCACCCAGCCGCCGCCGCGCTACTCGGAAGCGAGCCTGGTCAAGAAAATGGAGGAACTCGGCATCGGCCGCCCCTCCACCTACGCGTCCATTCTGTCGGTGCTGCAGGACCGCAAATATGTCCGCCTGGATAAGCGCCGCTTCATCCCCGAGGACCGGGGCCGGCTGGTCACCGCCTTCCTGGTCAGCTTCTTCGAGCATTACGTCGACACCGGCTTCACCGCCGGTCTCGAAGAAAAACTCGACGACATCTCCGCCGGCTCGCGCGACTGGCGCCAGGTGATGCACGCCTTCTGGGACGAATTCTCGAAGACCGTCGAACTGACGCGTGAACTCAAGATCACCGACGTGATCAACGCCCTCGATGAGGACCTCGGCCCGCACTTCTTCCCCGCCCGCGACGACGGCTCCGACCCCCGCGTCTGCGCTGCCTGCGGCAAGGGGCGTCTGGGGCTGAAGCTGGGGAAATACGGCAGCTTCATCGGCTGCTCCAACTATCCCACCTGCCAGTTCACCCGCCGGCTGGCGATCGACGCCTCCGACGAAAACGGCGACACGTTGAAGGAGGGCATGCGCGCCCTGGGCCACGATCCCGCGACCGGTGAGGAGATCACCGTCCGGCGCGGCCCGTACGGTTTGTACGTGCAACAGGGTGAAAACGGCGAGGACAAGAAGGTCAAGCCCAAGCGCACATCGCTGCCGCGCGGGATGGACGGCGACCAGATGACGCTGGATCAGGCGCTGGGCCTGTTGTCGCTGCCGCGCCTGATCGGGCTGCACCCGGAAACCGGCGAAAAAATCGAGGCCGGAATCGGCCGCTTCGGCCCCTACGTAAAGATGGGCGCGATCTTCGGCTCGCTGGACAAGGACGACGACGTTCTGGCGATCGGGTTGAACCGAGCGGTCGATCTGGTGGCCAAAAAAATGGCGAGCGTGCGGACGCTTGGGGACCACCCGGCCGACAAGGCGCCGGTGTCGGTGCGCAAGGGCCGCTTCGGGCCGTACGTGCAGCACGGCATGACGGTCGCGAACCTGCCGCGCGGCGTGGCGATGGAAGATGTGACGCTGGTGGAAGCCGTGGCGATGCTGGCCGAAAAGGGCAAGCAGTTGAAACCGCGCGGCGGGGCAGGGCGCAAGGGCGCGGCGGCAAAGGCCAAGGCCCCCCGCAAGGCGGCGGCAAAGGCCCCCCGCAAGGCAGCGGCTCCGGCTCGGCCGGAGGCCCCGGCGAAGAAGGCCGCCGCGAAGAAGGCTCCCGCCAAAAAAAAAGCCGCGGCTAAGAAGAAAGCTGCGGCCAAAACGCCGACTCGGCGGGCGGCGGAGTAGACACGGGCGGCACGCAGGCCCACTTCGCATCATACAAACAGTCCGAAAGATAGAGCGGTGGCACTCTCTCACCCCGTCATGGCGGGCGCAGGCCCGCCATCCACGTCTTGCCCTTCCGCGTTCAGTCGTGTCGTGGATGGCGGGGCCGCGCCCGCCATGGTGCGTTGTGGCCGTCGCCCAGCCTGATGGCCAAAAAAATCCCCCACCACGGCAAGAAGCGCGCCCAGCCGGGCTACCGGGACCGGGGGCACAAGCCACCGCCGCACCGCCATGGCGCACACCTTCCCGAAACCGCCATCGTCCGCATCACCGGCACTGACAACGACGGCGACGCCCTGGCGCGTCCCGTTACCTGGGACCCCGACCTCGGGCCGCCCCCCATCATCCATATGCGCCCGGAGCAGCCCGGCCGCCCCGCTTTGGCCCCTGGCGAACGGATCCTGGCGCACCTGTCCCCCGACGGCCCCGGCCATTACCAGGGACGCACCATCAAGCGCATCTCCGAAACCCCGGCCCGCATCCTTGGCGTTCTGAAACTGGGTCGGATGGAGCACCGCATCGTCCCCACCGACCGCCGCTCCAAAGCCGAATGGATCGTGCCGGCCGGCGGGGAGAGCGGTGCCAAGGACGGGGAAATCGTGCTGGCGGAGCCGCTGCCGGACCACCACCGCCTGGGCCTGAAACCGGCTCGCGTGATCGAGGTCCTGGGCCACATGGGCGACGCGCGCTCGGTCAGCCTGATCTGCATCCACACCCACGACATTCCCACCGAATTCCCCGCCGACGCGGTGCACGAAGCCGAAACGGCGCAAGGCGTGCCCCTGGGCAATCGCACAGACCTGCGGAACGTCCCCCTGATCACCATCGACGGGGAGGACGCGCGCGACTTCGACGACGCCGTCTTCGCCGAACCCGCCCCTTCTGAAAAAGACGGGGCAGGTTTCCGCCTGATCGTCGCCATCGCCGATGTCGCTCACTACGTCCGGACGGACTCCGCCCTCGACAACGCTGCCCGCACCCGCGGCAACAGCGTCTACTTCCCTGACCGCGTCGTGCCGATGCTGCCCGAGGCTCTGTCCAACGGCTGGTGTTCTTTGCGCCCCGACGAGGAACGTGGCTGCCTGTTCGTCGAAATGCGCATCGACGCAGCCGGCCGCAAAACGTCCCACCGTTTCGGGCGTGGCCTGATGCGCAGCGCCGCCCGCATGACCTACGAGCAGGTCGAGCAGGACCAGGACCGGTTCCCGCACCTCTATGCCGCATACCGAGCGCTGATCGCGGAGCGAACGCGGCGCGGGACTCTCGACCTGGATTTGCCCGAACGGAAAGTGGTCCTCAGCGAGGCCGGGAAGGTGCTGTCCGTCGCCCCACGCCCCCGCCTCGATAGCCACCGGCTGATCGAGGAATTCATGGTCCTCGCAAACGTCGCGGCGGCCGAAGAACTCGAACGGCTGCATCAGCTCTGCATGTATCGCGTCCACGCGCCGCCCACGGAAGAGAAACTGGCGAATCTTCGCACCTTCCTGTCCGCCCTGGGAATTTCGCTGCCGCCCGGCAACCAGGTGCATCCCCGCGATCTGGACCACGTGCTGAAAATGGTCGCCGACACGCCGGAGTCCTCAATGATCAATGAGGTGATGCTGCGCAGCCAGTCGCAGGCCGCCTACAGCCCCGACAATATCGGACATTTCGGTCTGGCGCTGACGCGTTACGCGCATTTCACCAGCCCGATCCGCCGCTACGCCGACCTGCTGGTGCACCGAGCGCTGATCGCCGGCCTGAAGCTGGGGACGGACGGGCTCGCACCGGAAGAAACCGCTCGGTTTCCCGACACCGCCGAACACATCACCGGCACCGAACGCCGGGCGCAACTGGCGGAGCGGGACGCGGTGGACCGTTACCTCGCTGCATACATGGCGGAAAAAGTGGGCGAACGCTTCGCCGCGCGCATTTCAGGGGTTACGCGATTCGGTCTCTTTGTCACAGTCTCCGACAGCGGTGCCAGCGGGATCGTTCCGATCTCCAGCCTGCCCGACGACTATTGGCAGCACAACGAGGGGGAGCAGACATTGACCGGCCGCCGGAGCCATCTGGTGTTCAAGTTGGCGCAGGACGTCGAGGTGCGTCTGGTGGAGGCCTCGCCCGTGACCGGTGGCTTGGTCTTCCACATCATGCAGGGCGTGCCGGCGGGGAAACGGTCCCGCCGCGGATGATCCGTACTGTTATCCTGTTGGGTCTCCTGCTGGCCGCGCAACTCGGGGCACATCCCGTGCATGCCCAGCCGGTCGGGGGCTTCGACGCGCAGGTCGCGGCCAGCGTCTATACCGCCGCTTTGTCCTTCATGGCGCCGCGAATCGTCGATCCCGAACCGGTGTCGCGGCTGACGCAATGGGGATTGCAGGGCATCACCGCGCTCGATCCCAGGCTGACGGTGGAACTGCATGATTCCAAGCTGCGGCTGGTGAAGCGGGGAGGTGCCGTGTTCGAAACGGCCGCGCCGAAAGACGAGTTGATCGCCAATTGGGTGCCGGCCGCTATCGCGATCACCAAGGCAGCCGCCGTTGCCTCCGCCGCCGTGCGCAGTGCGGGGACGGTGGGCATCGTGCAGGCGTTTTTCGACGAGTTGTTCAACCATCTCGACCCCTACTCCCGCTACGTGCCGCCATTCGAAGCCGGCGAGGATCGGGAGGAACGGGCCGGCCGGGCGGGCATCGGAATTGAGCTGGTGCAACGCGGGCAGGTGGTGGTGGTGTCCGAGGTGACCCGGGACGGCCCCGCGGCATCGGCCGGTATCCGGCCGGGGGACACTATCGTCGCCGTCAATGGAGAAACCGTGCGTGGCTGGGACGCGGGGGCGGTCGGCGTGTCGGTGGCGGGGCCGGAGGATACCAGTTTCACCCTCACCTGGCGCGGCCGCGATGGAAAGCCGCATGAATCAGCCTTCGTCCGTGTCCTTGTTCCACCGGAAACCGTATTCGGCGAACGCGTTGGCGACCTGCTGGCGATCCGAATCACGGGCTTTAACAATACCACCGACACCCATCTGGCGCACACGCTACAGGACAGCCTGGCCGGGGAGCACCCGCCGGACGGGATCGTGCTGGACCTGCGCGGCAACCGCGGCGGATTGCTGCGGCAGGCAGTGACGGTGGCCGATACGTTCCTGCCGGACGGCCTTGTCGCCTCGACGGTCGGACGGGCACCCGAGTCCGATCACGTCTGGAATTCCACCCCGGGCGAACTGGCCGAGGGCATGCCGGTGATCGTACTGGTGGACGGCCGCACCGCCAGCGCTGCCGAGGTGCTGGCGGCAGCGCTTGCCGATCGTGGGCGGGCGGTCGTGGTCGGCAGCTCCACCTTTGGCAAAGGCTTGGTGCAGACGATTGCCCCGCTGCCGGACGGCGGGGAGTTGTTCGTGACCTGGAGCCGCATCATCGCGCCGCGCGGCTGGCCGATCCAGGGCCTTGGGGTCATGCCGCAGGTCTGCACCAGCCTGGGCGGAGGTGCGCTGCAGCAGGAATTGACCGCGTTGGCCGAGGGCGATCAATCGATGAAGGCCGCCATCATCGCCCACCGTACCGCGCGCGCGCCGCTGCCGCCGGCCCGCGTTCCCGCGATCCGCGACGTGTGCCCCGCGGCGTTGGGGCGTGACACCGATCTTTCGGTTGCCCGCGTCCTGATCGCCAATCCGGCGGCCTACGCGGCGGCGCTGCTACCGCCGATGCGGTAACTATTGCGAGTTGAGACCGAACCAGGGCCTCAAACGAATACCCAGCCAGCACCCGGGCAGCACCGCGAAGAACCAGACGAACCCGTGCAGGCTGCCGGACGCGATGCCGCCCACCATGGCGCCGATGTTGCACCCGAATGAAAGCCGAGCGCCGAACCCCATCAGCAACCCGCCGATCGCGGCGCCGACGAAACCGCGCAGGGGCGGTATGGCTTGGGCTCGGAATGTCCCCATGCGAGCCGCCGCGATGGTGGCACCCAGGATCATGCCGATGTCCATCAACGACGAACCCTGGGCCAGAACCGATCCCACCAGCGTTTGTTTCGGCCCCTCCCAGGACCAGAAAATCGTGTGCGCCACGTCGAAGCCCAGCGCGGCGGCGGCCTTGGCGCCCCACAGCGTCAGGCCGGTGGTGACACCCCAGGGCTGCCCGGATAGCAGGAACGCCAGCGCCGCCAGCCCACCGATCGCGGCGGCGGCCGTGAGCCGGCGCGCGTCGGGGCGGGGGCCGCGTCCCAGCACCAGGGCGATCAGGCCCACCGACAGCACCAAGGTCGCGGCTAGGCCGGCCCAGGGGCCGAACAACCGCGGGAATACAATTTCGGGGAAGGCCGGGAGAGCGACGGCCGCCGGCAGGGCCAACGACCCCAGCAGCCCGCCGAGGCAGAAGCACGGCAGCACCACCCACATCCGGCGGGAGCCGCCGCCGGCCATGTACAACGTACCTGAGCCGCAGCCGTTGCCCCATTGCATGCCGGCACCGAACAGCATCGCGCCGCCGATCAGCGGCAGGCCAATGGGGGCTTCGAAGCCGCTATAGCCGGGAGCCAGAGCTGCCACTGGGACGATAACCAGCGCCGCGACCATCGCGACCGTGATGCCGGCGGCCAGACCCGACCCGTCCCGGCGGGTCAGCCAGGACCGGAAGGCGCCGGTGAAGCCGAAGTTCGTGGTCAGGAACACCGCGCCCAGCGCGGCGGCCACCAGCAGCAGCCCGGCCGACCGCCAAGCGCCGTCATGGGCCAGGACCGCCACGACGCTGCCCAAAGCGGCGGTAGATGCCGCCAGTACGGGAAGATCGGCGGCGGAGCGGGGTAGGGCGGATGCGCTCATCGCACGACAGGGCGGGACGGATCGTTGGCCCACTGCGAGAGCGACGCGTCATACAGGCGCACGTCGGGGTGATGCAGAACCTCTGACAGCACGAACCAGTCGGTCGCGGCGAGATGCCCGGTGTTGCAGTACGTCGTGATCGGCGCGTCCCCCGCCTTCCCGAACAGCGCGATCAGCTCGGCTTTCGGCTTCAGCGCTGTGCCGTCGGCGATCAGCGCGTCCGACTGGTCGATCCAGACGGCGTGCGGCAGGCGTCCGAAGGCTTTCACCGCTGGGGATTTCGCGGTCCCGAACCATTGGCCGGGCGGGCGGGCGTCGATCAGGGTGCGGTTGCCGCTCGCCAAAGTCGTCTCGACCTCCGGCAACTCGGCGCGGATCGAGGGATCGTAGCGCGGGGTGAATGTTGCGGCGCGGCGCTGGGGTACGGGGGCGGTTTCCACTGGGTTGCCGCCGGCCGACCAGCGCTTCCAGCCGCCGTCCAGGATGGACACGTCGGTGTGGCCCAGCACCTTGAAGGTCCAGTAAATCCGAGCGGTGGCGCCGAAATCGTCGCCGACGATGACCGCATGGGTGGTGTCGCCGACGCCCAGCCTGGCGATGGCCGTGCTGATTTGCTCAATCGGGGGCAGGGCGCCGCCGGCCCCGTCCGAGGTCTTCGTCCGCCAGCCGGCGGTTTCGTAGTCGGCCGGCACCGCGGCCGGGATGTGGTTACCGGCGGCTTGCTCGTGCGGGCGAATGTCCAGCACGACGACCTTGGGGTCGCTCAGGTGCGCTTTCAGCCATTCCGGCTGCACCAGAGGTTGCGCGGCGGCGGTCCCGCCGGCACTGAGCGCGGCGAGTAGGGCGATAAGCGGCAGGCGGGGCATCTAAAGACTCCTGTTCCCTGAAGATTTGGCATTTTCTTCTCTCGAAGAACCATATAAACGGCTGGCAGGAAATTTTCTGCCACGAAAATGGTGGATCAGGCAAGGGGACCATGCATGGCCGCTGATAAGGATATGGATCGGCTGGATCGCGAGATCCTGAAGCTGATCTCCGTCGATGCCTCGCTCTCGTTGCAGGAGATCGCGACCAAGGTGGGCCTGACCCCCACCCCGTGCTGGAAGCGCATCCGCCGCATGGAGCAGGACGGGATTATCCAGCGCCGGGTCGCGGTGCTGGATCCCTCCAAGGTGGGATTGCCGGTGTCGGTGTTCGTGGCGGTGGAAACCGCCGACCACTCCGCCGACTGGCTGGGCCGCTTCGCGAAGGTGGTCGCGGAGACGCCGGAGATCGTGGATGCCTGGCGCATGAGCGGGGACGTCGATTATTTGCTGCACGTGGTGGTGCCGGACATCGCGGCCTACGACCATTTCTACCGCAAGCTGATTGCCGCCATCCCGCTGCGCAACGTGAGTAGCCGGTTCAGCATGGAGCGCATGAAGGACGCACCGCTGCCGCTATGAGGGGGGTGATGGAAGAGGAGAGCGAGGCGTTCTGGGGGATTATCCCGGCGACCCCCTCGAATGCGGTGACGAACTTCGCGCTGTTACCTCCCATGCCCGCTGTCCCAGGCGGCCAGCGGCAGCAACATCCCAGACACCGCGGGGTCCAGATGGGCTTGCATCGCTTTTACGAAAAGCCCGTCCGCGGCCACCACATTCTCCGCCCCCACGGCCAACGCGAACGCCACATATAGACTGTCGTAGCAGGGCAATCGCTTGAATTGAGGGGGGGTATCTTCCGGCGCGGCTGAAAGTTCGATTCGTAGGGAGCCTCATGAATGGAGGGCTTCCCATGGCGACCCCGGTCAGCGGCACTCTTTTG
>CAIYDT010000271.1 GCA_903924985.1 uncultured Acetobacteraceae bacterium | reverse complement strand
TTCTTCGTCACATGGCTATCAACGCAATGCAGAAAGAAGGATCAAAAGGCTCCTTGCGAGGCAAGTTCAAGCGAGCCGGTTGGAACGACGCCTATCTCACCCGTCTTTTGGCGCTCTTCTGAAATGCGATTGCCCTGCATCATGGCTGGGGGCGACTGGACTCGGCGGCATGGGGCAGTCCTTCCTGGGCGTTTATCGGCCCCGTTTGGCGGCAGAACGCGTCGGCGGCAAGGGCTTGCGCATTTCCTGCCCGCGAGGTTCATCTAACCGCCCCGCCTTCAGGAGCCGCCGATGATCCGCCTGTCCGTGCTCGACCAATCGACCGTGGTGACCGGGCGCTCCCCCGACACCTCCATCCGGGAGAGCATCCGCTTGGCGCGGCATTGCGAGGCGTTGGGCTACAACCGCTACTGGTGCGCCGAGCACCACAACTCCGACAGCCAGGCGGGGACGGCGCCGGAGATTCTGATCGCCGCCATCGCCGCCACCACGACGTCAATCCGGGTCGGGTCGGCGGGGGTGATGCTGCCGCATTATTCGGCGCTGAAGGTAGCGGAGCAGTTCCGCGTGCTGGACGCCATCGCACCGGGGCGGATCGATTTGGGCCTCGGGCGGGCGCCAGGATCGGACGGGCGCACCGCCTATGCGCTGAACCCACAAGCAGCAACCGCCGCCGATAACTTCCCAGCCCAGGTGCGGGACCTCATGCACTGGATCGCGGGGGAAAAACTGGTGGAGGGGCACCCCTTCCGCGACATTCGCGCCCAGCCGCAGGCGGCCACGATGCCCGAGATGTGGATCCTCGGCAGTTCCGACTACGGGGCGCAGGTGGCGGCCTATTTCGGATTGCCGTTCTGCTACGCGCATTTCATCGGCGACGGTCAGGGTGCCGACCAGGCGTTCGCGACCTACCGGGAAGGTTACCGGCCGAGCGCATTGCACCCGACACCCCACGCCGCGGTCTGCGTCTGGGGGATGGCGGCGGAGACAGAGGAAGAAGCGGCGCGCCTGTTCTCGTCCCGCGCATTGCAGCGGCTGCGGCGGGATCGCGGGGAGTTTTCTGCCCTGCCCTCCCCTGAAGAAGCAACATCCTACGCTTATTCGGCGGATGAGATGGCGCGTGTCGAGCGCATCAGGTCCCGGGCGTTTTACGGCACCCCGGCCAGCGTCGGCGCCAGGCTGCGTGCCTTGGCCACGGAGTATCAGGTCGAGGAAATCGCCATTCTGTCCACCCTGCACGACCCAGAGGCGCGCCGGCGGTCCTACACCCTGCTGGCGAAGGAGTTCGGCTTAACGCCGCCGAACCCAGCGGATCGTGCCGCCCTGGATTGAACCGCCGTTGCGCCACATCTGATAGCGGAACACCGCATAGGCGATCGCGGCGGCCACCAGCGCGACCGGGATCAGGAGAGCCAGCAGCCACAGCGCGAACACCGCGACGGCACATGAAACGGCGATAGCCGCGACCACGACCGCCCAGATCAGCACCCGCGTGCCGAGCGGCGGCTTGGGGTCTGGGGTCGGGGTGACAAAATCACCCTCGATGGTCATTTCCAGAATAGGCGGTTTTTGGGTCATGCCGGGGAAGTTGGTCCGTGTTGCCCGGTTGTTCAAGGGGGCCGCCTACCGCGTCCCTGTCGGGACCCGGTTGAACGGGATGCCCTTGTCCGCGCGAATATCCGGCGGCAGCCCCAGCACGCGTTCGGCGATGATGTTCCGCAGGATTTCGTCCGATCCGCCGGCGATACGTAGGCTGGGGGACGACAGCAGCCCCGATTGGAACATCGCGTAGGCCTCGGCCAGGTCGTCGTCGATCAGCAGCCCACCCTGACCCATCAGGTCCAGACCGAAGCTGGCGATATCCTGCTGCTTCGACGCATTCACCAGCTTGGCGATGGAGTTCTCCGGCCCCGGAGTCTCGCCCCGCGACAGCGCCGTCATGGTGCGGAAGCGGGTGAATTTCAGACCTTGCGAACGCGCATACCACTCCGCGATGCGCTCCCGCACAGCGGAGTCGCGGATGGCCGGTTCGCCATCCAGCGTCACCGAACGACTGAGAGCCAGCAGATCGTCGACATCGGGGCGTGGCGTCTCACCGACGGCCAGCCGCTCATTCATCAGCGTCGTCAGCGACACTTTCCACCCCTGCCCCACTCCGCCCAGGCGTTGCGTATCGGGCACGCGGACGTCGGTGAAGAAGACTTCGTTGAAATGGCGGGCGCCCGACATCTGGTGGATCGGGCGAATTTCGATGCCGGGGGATTTCATATCGAGGAAGAAGAAGGTCAGCCCTTCATGTTTCGGCACGTTCGGATCGGTGCGCACCACGATGATGCCGAAATCGGACAGATGCGCGCCAGAGGTCCAGATTTTCTGACCGTTGACGATCCAACCGTCGCCATCCCGTTCCGCCCGGGTGCGTAACGCGGCAAGGTCGGACCCACCGGCCGGTTCACTGAACAGCTGGCACCACACTTCTTCCCCGCGCAGCGCGGGTTTGACGTAGCGGTCGAGTTGTTCCGGCTTGGCGTAGGCCATCATAGTGGGGATGCACATGCCCAGGCCGATTTCGAACAGGCCACGAGGGACGGTGAAGTCTTCCTCTTCCTGGTTGTAGATCACCTGCAAAATCGGCGAGGCCTCCCTCCCGCCGAATTTCTTCGGCCACGTCAGGCCCGCCATGCCGGCGTCGGCTTTTTTCGCCTGCCATTCCTTGCAGCGTCGCACGGCCTCCGCGTCCATGCCGCCCAGCCGCAACGCAGGGCGCGAGCCGGCCTTCGGTTCGGCGTTGGCGGCCAGAAACGCCCGCGCTTCTGCTCGGAATGCGGCTTCTTCCGGGGTGTCGTTGAAGTCCATGGGAGCCTCCTTCACGCCACGTTACGGGTTTCGAGTAGGTCGACCAACCGGTTCTTCCAGAACGGAGGCCCGCCGAGCGCCAAAGCCAGGTTCTTCGACCGCCGGTAAAACAAGTGGCAGTCCACCGCCCAGGTAAAGCCGACCCCGCCGTGCGTCTGGATGTTTTCCTTCGAGGCCTGATGGAATGCCTCGGTGGCGGAAACCCGGGCAACCGCGGCGGCAAGGGAAATTTCCGAGGACCCGGCGGACAGCGCCCAAGCGCCGTAGTACGCGTTGGACCGCGCCAGTTCCAACGCCACATACATGTCCGCCAGCTTGTGCTTGATGGCCTGGAACGATCCAATGGGGCGTCCGAACGCGAACCGCTCCATCGCGTAGCCGCGTGCCATCTGCAACGATGCATCGGCGCCGCCGACCTGCTCGAACGCCAGCAAAATAGCAGCGCGATCCAGCAACGCCTGCACACTGGCCCAACCGCCGGCAGCACCGAGCTTCTCAGCCTGCGCTCCGTCCAGGTCCAACCGAGCATGATCGCGGGACGGATCCAGCGTGGTCAGCGTGCGCTTGGGCACATGCGCCAGATCGGCCAGGAAGAATGCGATCTCTCCCGCTTCATCCCGCGCCACGACGACCGCGATATGCGCGATGCCACCGTCCGCGACCGGCCATTTGGCGCCGCTGAACCGCCCGCTGACCACCCGGACGCGCACGTCGCGAGGGTCCGGGTTCCCTGTCCCCTCCGCCAGCGCCAAACACCCGATCACCGACCCATCCGCCAACCGAGGCAGCCAGGCCTTCTTCTGCGCCTCGGTCCCGGCCATCAGGATGGCCTCGCTCGCCAGATACGCGGACGACGAAAACGGCACCGGCGCCACCGCCCGACCGATCTCCTCCGCCAGCACGCACAGGCCTTCGTAGCCGAGACCAGCGCCACCGTATTGTTCCGGGATGGCGGCGCCGATCCAGCCCATCTCGGCCATTTCCTTCCACAGGCCGGCGGCGAAGGTTTCCTGCCCGTCCAGGGATCGGCGCACGACCGCGGGCGTGCATTGTTCCGACATGAACCGGCGCGCCTGATCGCGGAGCTGCTTGAGATCGTCGGAAAAATCGAAGTTCATGCGCGTTCCCCCGGCTGTTGCGCCCATTCATACTCCCTGGGAAGGTGCGGGAAAACCTGCCTGAAACGCTTGCGCCAGGGACTCGTCCATGCACCGTCTCCGCCTGACCGAAAAAGCCGCCTCCCCAGAGGCGATCCGCCTCACGTTGGAGACTGTGGGGAGCCCGCAACCCGGCCCGGGAGAGGTTGCCGTTGCCATCGAGGCCGCGGGCGTAAACCCATCAGACGGCCGCGCCGCGCTCGGAGCCATGCCGCAGGCGGTGTGGCCGCGAACGCCAGGGCGGGATTGGGCGGGCACGGTGGTCGCCGGTGCACCGGCGCTGATTGGGAGAGGCGTGTTCGGTTCCGGCGGAGACCTGGGCATCACCCGCGACGGATCGCACACCACGCATCTGGTGCTGCCCGAGAACGCCGTCGTCCTCCGTCCGGACAGGCTCACCACCCAGGAGGCCGGCACGCTCGGCGTCCCCTTCGTCACCGCGTGGGAGGGTTTTTCCCGGGCCGGCATGCCGCGTGAGGGCGAGGTCGTGCTGGTGCTGGCCGCGAACGGCAAGGTGGGACAAGCGGCGGTGCAAATCGCCGCGATGCTCGGCGCCCGGGTGTTCGGAGTCGTGCGACGGGATGAACCCTTTGCCGGACCGGATGGCACCGGCGTGACCATGATCGATGCGTCGGTGCACGATGTCGCGGCGGCAGTCCGGGACGCGACCGGCGGCCACGGCGCCGACATCGCGTTCAACACCGTCGGCAGCCCCTATTTCGCCGCCGCGAATCAGGCTCTGGCGCATGGCGGGCGGCAAATCCTGATCGCCACGCAGGAACGCCCCGTGCCGTTCGACATCTTCACCTTCTACCGGGGCCGGCACAGCTACTTCGGAATCGACACTCTGGCGCTGGACGCTGTGGCCTCGGCCGCCGCACTGCGGGCCATGTTGCCGGGGTTCGCCTCCGGCGCGCTGCGCCCATTCCCCGTGGTGCCCGACGCCTGCTACGGGCTGGATCAGGCGGAGGCCGCCTATCGCCGCGTTTTGGGCGGCACGCGCGACAGAGTTGTGTTGTTGCCGGCCGCGCCCCATGTGTAAGCTACTCTCCAGTAAGAACACGGAGGAACCAAGATGAGCCAGGCCGCGACCATCAATCCCCCCAATCTTTGGCGGCTGGAAACACCCGGTCACGCCGGCTGGCAGCGCACCGCACGCGTCGAGGACCCGCGCAAATACTTCATGGTCTCCACCGACAGCCACGCGAACGAGCCGGCCGATCTGTGGGTCACCCGCCTGCCGGTGCAGTACCGCGAGCGCGCCCCTCGCATCATCACCGACGAAAAGGGCGTGCAGTGGCGCTACACCGAGGGCTACCGCCCCGACCGCGTCCGCGTCATGAGCTTCGAGGGCGAGGACTGGCTGCGCGCCCAATCCGGCGCAGTGGTGGAAGACCGCATCCGCGACAACCGCGGCGACGGCGTGGACGTGGAGATCATCTTCCCCAACAAGGGCCTGGCGATGTGGGCCACACCGGACCCGGTTTTTTCCCAGGCGCAATGCCGGGTGTGGAACGAGTGGTCATGGGAGCAGTTCGGCGCCCATAGGGACTCCATGCTGCCGGTGGCGGCCATCGCCACCGGCGACCTGCCGGGAGCGATGGCGGAGATCGAGCGGGTCGCAAAGATCGGATTCCGAGCGCTGACTTTGCCGTGCAAGCCGATCTGGGGCGGGCACGATGTAGATCACGTCAACTACAACCTGCCGCATTTCGATCCGATGTGGGCGTTGATCGAGGAGTGTGGGTTGCCGATCACGTTCCATGTCTCGACGGGACGGGACCCTCGGGCCGCGCGCGGCAATGGCGGGGCGGTGATCAACTACGTGACTCACTCGCTGTGCCCAACGATCGAACCGGTGGCGAATCTGTGTGCGTCCGGCGTGTTGGAACGATTCAAGAAGATTCGGTTCGCGACCATCGAGGCCGGCATCGGCTGGATCCCATGGCTGCTGGACGCGATGGATGAGGCGTATCGCAAGCACCACATGTGGGTGCGCCCGAAGTTGCAGGGCCTGCCAAGCGATTATTATCGGGCGCATGGGTTTGCGTCGTTCCAGGAGGATCCAGCGGGATTGGCTCTGGCGGAAAAATGGGGCTTGGACGAGTGCTTCATGTGGGCGAACGATTACCCGCACCATGAGGGGACCTGGCCGCACTCGGCCGAGGCCATTGAGCGCACGATGCCGGGACTGACGGATACGCAACGGGCACGGATTCTGGGGCTGAATGCGGCGAAGTTGTTCGGGATCGAGGTGCCGGCGCATCAGCGGGCGGGGGTGCGGTAAGGGTCCGGTTTGAAATAACCGAATTGGTTGTGGCGAGAGTCCACTCTCTCAACGTCATGGCGGGCCTCCGCCCGCCATGACGTTGAAAGGCCAGTGCGCTATCGATGGAGCAGTTGTTGCTCAACAGGCCCTAAGGCACACGGGGGCGCACAAGCACCCCTTTCACCGGGCGGCAGTTTATTTAGACGGAACGTTAGGCGTCAGCTTCACCCAGCACACGCCGCGTTTCATTTTCGCGATGGTGTCGACATGGCTGATAAGCCACTGCCGCAGCCGCGGCTTCGACACGATGTCGCCGCTGCCGTTCACGCCAGAAAAGCCGTTGTCTGGGTCGCTGTAATCGCAGAATCCATCTTCTGTAACCGGACCAAACAAAATACCGACATTGGCCGCATCCAATTGCGGACCGGTAAGACCTGGATCCTCCTGCGCGACATAAATATCCTTGCCGGCTACCACCGGGATCAGATGAAACTTCGTTGTGTCGGTGCCGCCGGTCATCGTGTACGTCGTGCCCTGGACGGTCAGAGCGATCGGGCCGGTGAGATTGGGAACCGTGTCACCGGGCTCGATCCGATAATACTGCCCGGGCGGCAGCGGCGTCGTCGCGGTTTCGACAGGCAGAAACCGGCCCTTCGACGTCAGGCAGCCACATAGTAGCAGCGGGAGCATGATCCAGCCCCGAGCACCGAACTTGCGCATCCCCCTAACTCCCAACCCCGGCCACCAACTCCGGGAAAAGCACATCCTGCCACCGTTCCTCCGCCACCGGGATTGCCCCGGTTTCGTGCATGAACTGGCCATACGCCACCATCTAGCGCGGCGCCGTGGTCCACTCGTTCTCCGCCCGGGTCCGACCGCATATACACCATCGCCCGCTCCAGCGCCGACGAGAAATGCGCGGTCACCGGGGAATGCCCGCTCAACAGTGCCGCCACCACGAGCAAAAGCCCGCCCCCCCTCGCATCCCATCCGCTTCCGTCTTATCGTCCCGATCCAACACGGCAGGACAGGGCGGGAAACCCATGGCAGACAGAACCCTCCGCGGGAAGACCGCGATCGCCGGCATCGGCGAAACCACTTACTACAAGCACGGGCAATCCCCCGACAGCGAGTTCAAGCTCGCTTTGCAAGCCATCGTGAAGGCCTGCGAGGACGCTGGCATCAGCCCGCACGACGTCGACGGCTTCGCCAGCTATGGCAACGACCGCTCGGATGGCCCTCGATTGGCGGCGGCGCTCGGCGTCAAGGAGCTGAAATTTTCCAATATGTTCTGGGGTGGCGGCGGCGGCGGGGTCTGCGGCGCCGTTGGCAACGCGTCGGCGGCCGTGGCGACCGGCATGGCCGATTGCGTGGTGGCGTTCCGCTCCCTCGCGCAAGGCCAGTATGCGCGGTACGGGCGCAGCGGCGCGGCGGCGGCGGTGATGGGAGACGACGCGTTCCTGTTCCCCTACGGCGTCATGTCCCCGGCGCAACGCTTCGCCATGAAGATCACCCGCTTCATGCACGATCACGGGATCAAGCAGGAAGCCCTGCGCGGCATTGCGCTCGCCTGCTACCACCACGCCCAGAACAACCCCAACGCGGTGATGCGCGGCCGCACGCTGGATGAGGAGAAATACGACGCCTCCCGCTGGATCATCGAACCCTTCCACCATTTGTACGACTGCTGCCAGGAAAACGACGGCGCCGCGGCGGTGATCGTCGTGCCGGCGGACCGAGCGAAAGATACCAAACACAAACCATCTTACGTCATGGCCTGCGGCCAGGGCGGCGACCACCGCAGCGCGGCGCCGGTGCATAACATGCCGAATTATCCCAGCTCGCATTTCGGCAAGCTGGCGCCGCGCATGTACGCGATGGCGAAGATGTCCCCCTCCGACATGGGCATCGTCCAGTGCTACGAGAACTTCACCGGCGGCGTGCTCATGAGCCTGGTCGAGCACGGCCTGGTGCAGCCTGAACAAGCCAACGAGTTCCTGGTCAAGGACAACCTGATCGTCGAAGGCGGCCGGATGCCGTTGAACACCAGCGGCGGCAATCTGGCGGAGTGCTACATGCACGGGCTGGAACTGGTGATCGAGGCGGTGCGCCAAATCCGCGGCACCGCGATCAATCAGGTGAAGAAAAACGACGCGGCCATCATCATCGGAGGTCCGATGGTGACGCCCGTCAGCTCCCTTATTCTCGGTTCGGAGGCGACCCTATGAGCAACTTCTATCTGCCCGAGGGGCTACCCACACCATCCTCCGGCCCGGACGGCCTCGCGTCCCCGTATTGGGAGGGTACACGTCAGAACAAACTCCGTATCCAGAAGTGCCAGGGATGCGGCGCCTGGCAATGGGGCCCGGAATGGATCTGCCACCGCTGCCATTCCTTCGATCTTGCCTGGGAGGAAATCCAGGGCAAAGGCCGTATCTACAGCTACGAACGCCCGCATCACCCGGTGCACGCGGCACTGAACAGCCACGGCCCCTACATCGCGGTCCTCGTTGAACTCCCCGCCTACGGCAACGTCCGTATGGTCGGCAACCTGCTCGGCGATCCCTTGCAGGCGGTTCCGATCGGCGGCGCGGTAGAGGCCGTGTTCGAACCCCACGACACCGCGAACCCGCCGTATACGCTGGTGCATTGGAGGCTGGTTTAGAGCAACAACCCTTTTCTTCCGTCATCCTCGGGCTTGACCCGAGGACCGCCGCCACCACGGTCGGTGATTGTGGCAGTGGTCGGGTCAAAACCCGACCATGACGGGGAATAAAGGCCGTCACCGCACAACGCAGGATGCCCACCCCGCCGATGCCCCCCCGCCCAAGCCTGACCGAGACGCGTGGACTGCTGGGCTCGCCGCTCCGCAACCTGACCCTCGGCATAAGCTTCACGCTCAGTGTCATGGCGCTCGCGATCCTGGCCTACTGCCTGGCGGGATGGAACCTGAGCGACGCCATCTACATGGTGGTGATGACGGTCTACACCGTGGGCTACGGGGAGGTGCATCCCGTCGACACAACCCTGCTGCGCGGTATTACCATCGGCACAATCGTGTTCGGCTGCACCGGCATGATCTTCGTCACCGGCGCGCTGGTGCAGTTCATTACGGTCAACCAACTCACGCAGATATTTGGGTTCAAGCGCATGAACACGCGGATCGACCAACTCAAAGACCACGTCGTCATCTGCGGCTTCGGCCGCCTGGGCACGGTCCTCGCCCACGATCTGCACGCTGGTAGCGCCAGCTTCGTGGTGCTGGAGCAGAATGAAACCCAGGTCGAACACGCCCGCACCCTGGGATACCTCTGCCTGCAAGGCGACGCCACGGATGAGGACTCGCTGCGTGCCGCGGGGATCGAGCGCGCCCGCACCTTGGCAACGGTCCTGCCGAACGACGCCGCCAACGTCTTTATCACCCTGAGTGCCCGCAGCCTGAACCCAAATCTGGACATCATCGCCCGCGGCGAACTCCCCAGCACCGAACGCAAGCTGCTCCAGGCCGGAGCCAATCACGTCGTTCTGCCGACCCACATCGGTGCGGAACGGATCGCCGAAATGATACTCTACAAGGAAACGGCCCAGTTCCTCCGCGGTTCCGGCCGCATGCGCGACTTCGAGGAAGTCCTCCATTCGCTCGGCCTCGAAATCGACGTGGTTTCCGCGGCCCCCGAATGCCCCATCGTCGGACAGACGATCGCGATGGTGGAGCGGGAAGCCAACGGCGCCTTCTTCATCGTGCAAATCAACCGCCGCGAAGGCGAGGCCATCACCGGCCCTACGCCCGACCTACGCATCGAACCTGGCGACGGCGTCGTCATTGTCGGACGCGGCGCGAAGGCGCGCGCCCTCAGCAATCTATTTTCAGCCGGCCCTGCCGCGTAACCGCGCGATGGTCGCCCCGATCAACCGGGTCGGTTCGTCCGTCTCGTAAGCACGCGCCAGCGACCGTATCCCCGCCTGGATACCGTCGTTCACCGGCATCGCCTCCCACTCGCGGATCAGTTCTTTCTGCAACCGGATGGCGCGCGGGCCAGCGTCCACGATGGCATCGACCCAGTGCGCCACCGCCGCGTCCAGGTCCGCCGGCGCGACCACTTTCTCGACCAGGCCCCATTGGAACGCCGTGGCGGCATCGATGTTCTCGGCCGTGTAGAGCAGGATTTTCGTCCTGCCCCAGCCGATGAGTTGCGGCAACAGCGCGGCCTCCACGACCGACGGCAGCCCAACCTTCACCTCCGGCATCCCGAACATGGCGTTGTCCGACGCCACCCGCATGTCGCAGGCCGCCATCACCTCCAGCCCCGCCCCCAGGCTCCAGCCGTTGACCCGCGCGACAACCGGCACCGGAAGATCGCGCAACACTTTGCTCATGAGGTGAACCTGCGTGATGAAAGCGCGCGCGGTGACCTGGTTCAGCTCCCCGAGTTCGAACAGATTGGCGCCGCCCATGAAGGCGCGGTCGCCCTCCCCGGTGACCACCAGCACCCGCAGCTCCGGGTCCTCGCCAAGCGCCGAGACCGCCGCCACGAAGGCCTTCATGGTCTCCATGCCCAGGCGGTTGGCCTTCGCCGCGTTGTTGATGGAGATCGTGGCGACACCGCGCGCGTCGCGGCGGACCAGAACGGATTCGGACATCTCGGGCTCCTCGGTTGCCGGCAAAGCCCCGCACTGCCACAGTTCCCGCCAAACGCACAGACATTGGGAGAAAAACCATGGCCCAGAAACTGCGCCTCGGGGTGGTCTACGATTTCCGCAATCCGCCGGAATCCGGCATGCGTACGCAGGACCTATACGCCGCCGTGATGGAGCAGGTCGTCTGGCTGGACGGCCTCGGCCTGGACCTCGTGTGGTTCACCGAACACCACTTCGTCGACGACGGGTATCTGCCGTCCTGGATCCCCGTCGCCGCCGCCATGGCCGCCCGCACGCAGCACATGCGGTTTTCCTGCGACGTTTGCCTGCTGCCCTTCAACCTAAATCCGGCAGTTGGGCTTGCCTGCGAGGTAGAATCGCCAGCACCATTCTGGCATGAGCCAATATCTTCCGGTTTTTCCTGCTCCCCTGCCGGGTGATCAACCTCTGGTTGAGAGTTCCGTAAACCCGCCTCTCTC
>CAIYDT010000270.1 GCA_903924985.1 uncultured Acetobacteraceae bacterium | reverse complement strand
TGCGCCGCCCGCTGCGCCTGGTTGTCGGTCAGGCCGCGCCGTAGCGATCCCGACGCGTAGGTCGGCACCCGGTCGCGGTAGCCGCCGAGCAGCTTATACAGCGGCTGGTTGAGGAATTTTCCTTTGATGTCCCACAGGGCCACGTCGATCGCCGACAGCGCGAGGGTGAAGATGCCGCCGGGGCCGCAATTATCGCCGGCCGCGACGCGCAGCTTCTTGACGATCTTCTCGATGCACAACGGGTCTTCGCCGATGGTCAGAGCGGCGAGCTCGTCGACGGCGGTGCGCAGGCTGCCGGTCATCTTGCCGCCGTAGAAGGTGATGCCAATGCCCTCGATCCCGTTATCGGTGCGCAGGCGCAGGATGACGACGGGGCGGGTGCGGCCTTCCTCCTCCGGCATGTTCGCGAGGGGGTCATCTTCCGGAATGGCGAGGGTGGTGGCGACGGCGGACGTGATTTTCATGGCGGTTGTTCTCCCGTTGGGGAGGGGAGGATAGCGGGGAGGTGGGGTGGGGGGCAAACGGGTGGACGATCAGGGGCAGTCCCCACGGCTTTGCTTCTGGATAGGAATGTGCGTAAGTCGCCGCCATCGGCTCAGGGTGCACTACCGACGTTGAGAGAGTGGACGCTCGCCACGACCGATTCGTTTATTTCGAAACGGACCCTTATCGGCGGTTCCAGTTTTTTTGTTTAATCCCAAACCGGCGCGAACGGCGGGTTCACGAACCGCTGGTCCTTCGGTAAGGCGGCAATGGCCGACCGGTCCGCATCGTCCAGCATCAAATCCAGGGCCGCCAAATTCTCCCGCTGGCTAACGTCCCGCCCCGCCTTCGGGATCGCCACAACGCCATCCTGATCCAGCAACCATTTCAGCGCCACCTGCGCCGGCGTCGCTCCATGCCGAGCGGCAATGCGCGCCAGACCGGGGTGCTCGGCCAACCGTCCCTGCGCCAAAGGCACATGCGCGATCAGCGTCATGTCGTGAGCACGCAAATACTGAAGGATCGCAGTCTGATCGAGCAGCACGTGATATTCGATCTGATTGCAAACGATGGGGGCCCGAACGTCCTCCACCGCCGTCCGTAACAAACCTAACGGAAAATTCGCCACCCCGATGCGCCGGGCCAGCCCGTCCTGCCGTGCTCGGGTCAGCATCTCCAGAATATCGGGAATATCCAGGCCGGCGCGCGGCCAGTGCAGCAAACACAAGTCCAGATAATCCGTCCGCAGCCGCCGTAACGTTTCGTCCAGCGACGCGCGAGCTTCATTCGGTGTCGCCAGCGCGTGGCAGACCTTGCCGGTCAGAAAATAGGCGTCACGGGGGAGACCCGACGCGGAAAGTCCCGCCCCGACCTCAGCCTCATTCCCGTACATTTGCCCAGTGTCGATATGCCGGTAACCCAACGAGAGGGCACTCTCCACCGCCGCCTGGCACCCGTCACCCGTCATGCGATAGGTGCCGAGGCCGAGTTTGGGCATAGTAAGTGAGGACATGGTCGCAGCCCTTAATGTATCAGTATCGGAGCAATTCCCATACGCGCTAACTTTGGGTGCCGGATGAGGCACCGCACGCCCCTTTTCGTCATCCTCGGGTCAAGCCCGAGCATGATGGGTGGAGAGGTCCGGGCTCAACCCCAAACCGCCAAAGTTAGCGCGTATGGGATCAAGTCCGGCGATGACGGGAGTGGAAGCTGTTAGCGGCGCCACCAGCCCCGCTTCTTCTCGGCGGGTGGAGCCTCGCCGATCACGACGGGCTGGATCGCGGGGCCAACCACGGGTTCCAGCACGGGTTCGGGGACCGGCTCGGGTTCGGGTTCCTGTGCAGGCTCGGGTGTCGACGCAGCTGCCTCGACAACCACGGGCTCCGGCACAACCTCGGCCACGGGTTCCGGAGCGGCCTCGATAACGACGGGTTCCGGCTCAACGGCGGCAACCACGGGCTCAGGTTCGGCGACCGGCTCCGGCGTCGGCTCCACAGTATGCACCGCCGCGGCGGCGCGCTGTTCGGCCTGTTCCAGCACGTCGAAGATGTCGAACACCTCGCCGCCGAACGGATTGGCGGGGGTGGGGCCGGCGTAGGCCGGCGGCAGTTCGGGCTGTTCGGCGTCGGGTTCGGCAACGGCCAGCAGGTCGCCCTCGGTGCCATCGCGGCGCTTGCGGCGTCCGCCGCGGCGTCCGCGCCGGCGGCCCTTGCCATCCTCATCGCCATCGGCGGCTTCTGGGGCGACCTCTGGGGCGACCTCTGGGGTGGCTTCGGGTGAGCCTTCCTCGGCGGCGGCGGGTGCTTCCGGTTCGGCACCGGGTTCGGCCGCGGTAGCGTCCTCGGTGGAAGCCGACTCCTCGCCTTCCGCCTCGTCGCCGGCCTCGACATCGCCCGGCTGCGACGGGGAGCCATCCTCCCGCCGTCCGCTCCGCCGCCGCCGGCGCCGGCGGCGTTTGCCGCGTTCGGCTGCTTCCTCGGCGGTTTCCGCAAGGGCAGGAGCAGCCGCGGCCGGGGCAGCGGTCTCGTCGGCTTCGTCCTCGGCGTCCGTGACCAGGTCTTCGTCCTCGGCGGCTTCCATGTGGGCCGAGGCGGACAGCGCCGGCAGCCCGGCGGGGGCCGCGATCGGCACGTATTCGCCCTCGGCCCGCACGCGCACGCGGTCGATGCGGTAGTCGGAGCCGGTCTGGGCGTCGTCAGCGGCGACAATCACCCGCATGCCGTAACGCTGCTCGATCTCCTGCAAGCGGTCGCGCTTGTGATTGAGCAGGTACAACGCGATGGCTGTCGCCACATGCACCACGATCTCGGCGGCGCGGCGCTTGCCGCCTTCTTCCTCGATGCCGCGCAGCACGTGGATCGCGGCGTTCTCGGTGCTGCGGACGTGGCCGGTGCCGCCGCAATGCGGGCAGGCGATGAAGCTGGCTTCCGCGAGGGACGGGCGGAGGCGCTGCC
>CAIYDT010000269.1 GCA_903924985.1 uncultured Acetobacteraceae bacterium | reverse complement strand
GCTGGAACGCATCGTCTCGGGTCGCACCAAGCGGAATGCACTGGAAACTCTGCTGCCATGGAACTGGCCGGCGGAAAACGGTGCAGCCAAGGCTGACACGGGGTAAAGTCAACATCACCGTGCCGCGCCGGCGACGCTTACATTCGGGGCGGGTTACGCCCGTCAGCACACAGCGCCCTTGCCACATCCTGAGTAAATTCAGCCGGAACCGCCCCTGCCCGCGCCGAGCCTTTACCAGGGCGCTGGCGTCGGTGTCCGGAGCGCTAATTTCATCGGCCACGGTGCGGTCGGGTTCGGCAAGATTTGGGGCCGTTGCAGCGTCCTGCAATGCACCGACAAACTGACGAAGGGCGGTGGTGTCGGAAAATCCGAAGGGGATGCCATAATGAGTGGCTTCGCCACCGTCCTGACGTTGGGGAAAATCCACGAAAGCGGGATCGTCGGAGAAGCGTATGCCGTCATTGATCGGACCATGCGGGCCGACACTGAGTGCGGCGTGATACGATTCGAAAATGGGATGAATAACCAGGGGCTCGGGACTGCTTTTGCGCACATAAACGACCAAATCGCGCAGAGCCAGCCGAACCGGGCCAATCGTTGCCGGGCGATCGATGGCGAAGCCAAGAATTTGCAATTCGTTAATGACCGTTTTGGCATCCAACCCCGACCTGCCCGCATTCATGTCGGGGCGGGCATCCAGAAAGCCGGCGTAGGCTCGCAGTGCAACGCCGATGTCGCCGATGACTTTGGGCGGCACGGTCGCGGTGACGCGGGAATCCTGCCGCAACCCGTCCGCGAGGGCTCGCAGAACAGCAGGCGGCGCATTCTCGACCGGGACTTGCAGCAAGGCTTCCAGGCGGCGCAGTCGGGACCGGTAGTCGGTGGCGGCATCCGCGCCAAGGGGTTGACCGGTCGCCGTGGACCGGAAGGTGGTGGTGAGATGACGGCGAAAGGCGTCGAAACTCAGAGCACCTACCCCTCAGAACTCCCCAGGCCGCAACAACCGCGCCAGACGATCCAACACCGCGTTGGCGATCCCGGGTTCCGGCCCGGTCAGGAAGCCTCGCACCACGTCGAGGTATTCGTTGATGATCACCTTGGCCGGGGCGCCGCCGGTGCCCGCCAGCTCCCCGCCCGCGGCGCGCAGCAGCGCGCGCAGCACGGGATCGATACGCATCAGCGGCCAGTCGGCTGGCAGGGAATCGGACAGCATGGCGTCGATCGTGTCCTGCTGGCGCACCGCGCCGCGGACGATGGCGGCGAACAGGGGGACCTCGGCGTCGGGGATGCGGCCGTCCTCGAAGTCGTCGTCCCCGGCCAGGGAGCCCAGGCGGTGGCGGACGAACTGGTCGATGACGGTCTCGGCGGAGTCGCCCGCCTGCTCACTCTGGAACAGGGCCTGTACAGCCGCGACCCGTGACGCCGTGCGGGTACGGGTTTTGGGGGTAACGCCCATCAGGCCGCGCCGAAGCGGCGGGCGGCGTTGATTTGCAGCAATGCGGCGGAGGCAGCCTCGGCCCCTTTGTTGAAGCCGTCCTGGCCGGACCTCGCTTCCGCCTGAGCCAGCGTGTCGCAGGTCAGCAGGCCGGTGCCGGTGCACAGGCCGAACTGGAGAGAAACATTCATCATGCCGTCCATGGTGGCCTTGCAGATGAAGTCGTAGTGGTCGGTCTCGCCGCGCACGATGCAGCCCAGCGCCACGAAGGCGTCGAATTTTTTCACCCCCCGCACGACCAGGCGGATGGCCTGCGGCAGCTCGTAGGCGCCGGCGATGTCCAGGACTTCGTGGGTGGCGCCGGCCTCGGTCAGGATGCGCGCCGCACCGGTCGTCAGCCCATCCACCACCTGGCGGTAATACGGCGCGCGCACGATCAGCACATGCGGCGGCGCGCCCTCGACCTTCGGGGCGGCGGGGAGTGCGGCGTCCTGCGTGCTCATGCTTTGGGCTTCTCGTTGACGATGTTCGGGATGGGCCGCTGCTCGACGATGTTCAGGCCGTAGCCCTCGAGACCCACGACGGTGCGGCGGCGGTTGGTCAGCAGCACCATGTCCTTGACCCCGAGGTCCAGCAGGATCTGCGCGCCGATGCCGTAGTCGCGCAGGGCGCGTTGCGGGCGGGGGGTGGTACCCAGCAGGCGGACGCGTTCGGCGAGGGCGGTCTTGTGGTGCTCGCGGATCAGCACCACCACGCCGCGGCCTTCGTTGGCGATCATGTGCATGGCGTTGTGGATGGCGATCCAGTGCGGTGCGCTGGTCATGTCGTCCAGCAGGTCCACCGCGTGCATGCGCACCATCACCGGTTCGGGGCCGGAGATGTCGCCTTTCACCAGCACCAGATGCTCCTGGTACTCGACGGTGTTGGCATACACCATGGCCTTCCACTCGCCGCCGGCGGGGTGCTGGTAGGGCCCTTCCTCCACCTTCCGTACCAGGCGTTCGGTCTGGCGGCGGTGGGCGATCAGGTCGGCGATGGTGCCGAGCTTCAGGTTGTGGCGCTGGCCGAAAGTCACGAGGTCGGGCAGCCGCGCCATGGTGCCGTCGTCGTTCATGATCTCGCAGATCACGGCGGCGGGGGACAGGCCGGCCTTACGGGCGATATCGACGGAGGCCTCGGTGTGGCCGGCGCGGACCAGGGTGCCACCCTCCCGCGCCAGCAGTGGGAAGACGTGGCCGGGGGTGGTGATGTCGTCGCGGGTGCTGTCGGGGTTGGTCGCCACGGCGATGGTGTGGGCGCGATCATGGGCGGAGATGCCGGTGGTGACGCCTTCCCGCGCTTCGATCGACACCGTGAAGGCCGTTTGGTGACGGGTGCCGTTCTGCTGGCTCATGAGCGCGAGGCCCAGCTTGTCGACCCGCTGCTGGGTGAGGGCGAGGCAAATCAGGCCGCGGGCGTATTTCGCCATGAAGTTGATGGCGTCGGGGGTGGCGAACTGGGCGGGGATGATCAGGTCGCCCTCATTCTCCCGGTCTTCGTCGTCGACCAGGATGAACATGCGGCCGTTGCGCGCTTCCTCGATCAGCTCTTCCGCGCTCGCGAGGTAGGTCGACAGCTCGGCTCGGACGAGCACTTCCTGCAGTGCCAGGTTCTCCATGTTACTTGGTCTCCGCAAGCCGAGCGACGTAGCGCGCCAGCATGTCTATTTCTATGTTGACCGCATCGCCGGGGGCCAGGGTGCCGAAGCGGGTGACGCTGGCGGTGTGCGGTATGATGTTCACCCCGAAGGTATCGCCCTGGACGTCGTTCACCGTCAACGACACCCCGTCGATGGCGACGCTGCCCTTGGCGGCGATGAAGCGCGCGAGGTCTTTCGGAACCTGAAAGCGCCAGCGGATGGAGCCGTTTTCCGGTGTCTTGGACATCGCTTTTCCGACCCCGTCCACGTGCCCCGAAACGATGTGGCCGCCGAGCTCGTCGCCGACCTTCAGGGAGCGCTCCAGGTTGACCCGCGTGCCGGGAACCCATGTGCCGAGGGTGGTGCAGGCCAAAGTCTCGGCCGAGGCGTCCACCGCGAAGCAATCGGGGCGGAGTTCCACCGCCGTCAGGCAGCAGCCGGAGCAGGCGATGGAGGCACCCAGCGCGATGGCGGCGGTGTCGTCCCAGGGCGCGGCGATGACCAGGCGCATGTCCTTACCATCGCCCAAAGGCTCGATCGCCCGGACGGTGCCGAGCGCGGTGATGATGCCGGTGAACATTTTTTATCAGCGCCTTGTGAATTCCGTCAGCAGGTCGTTGCCGAGCGGGGTAATGCGGGTTCTGGTAAATCGGGGCATGTCGGCGAGTTGTTCAATACCGAACGCCTGCACCCCCGGCCAGCCGTCGCCGCCCATGGTCGCGGGAGCATGAAACCAGGCGAGGCGATCCACAAGATCGGCGCGAAGCAGGGCTGCCGCGATTTGGCCGCCGCCCTCGATCATCAGGCGGGTGATGCCGGCTTTGCCCAAGGCTTGCAGGGCTTTTTTTATGTCGATGCCGGCGGAGGCGGGGGGGATTTCAATCAGGATTACCCCGGCCTCGGTAAAGGCTTGTTGGCGGGCGTGGTCGGTGCCGTGGCGGATGAGCATCCAGGTAGGCGTTTCGCGGGCGGTGGATATGACTCTGGCGGTCAGCGGGGTGCGGAGGTGGCTGTCGGTCACGACCCTGACGGCCGCGCGTTTTTCGTAGCCGGGGATGCGGCAGGTGAGCTCTGGATTGTCGGCCAGGACGGTGCCGACGCCGACCATGATGGCGTCGTGCCGGCCGCGGATGGCATGCGCCATGCGGCGGGCCTCGGGGCCGGTGATCCATTGGCTTTCGCCGGCGTGGGTGGCGATTTTGCCATCCAGCGTGGTGGCGAGCTTCAGGGTGACCAGCGGGCGGCCGGTCGTGGTCTTTTGGATGAACCCGGCGAGGATTTCCTGGGCCTCGGCTTCGAGAAGGCCGACGTCTGTTTGGATTCCGGCTTCGCGGAGGCGGGCGATACCCTGGCTGTCGACGCGTTTGTCGGGATCTCCCGTGGCGATGACCACGCGGGCGATGCCGGCTTCGATCAGGGCGTCGGTGCAGGGGGGCGTTTGGCCCCAGTGGCAGCAGGGTTCGAGGGTGACGTAGGCGGTGGCGCCCTTGGCCGCATACCCCGCCATGGCCAGCGCCGCCGGCTCCGCGTGCGGCCGGCCGCCGGTGGCGGTGAAGCCCCGTCCGACGACGCGGCCTTGGTTGACGATGACGCAACCGACCGAGGGGTTGGGCCAGGTCGCGCCGAGGCCTCGCCGCGCCAAAGCGAGGGCGGCGCGCATGTGGGGGAGGTCTTCGGCAGGGGTGTGGGGCATGGTAGGGATATGGTAGCGGACGGTGGGCGTGGGGGAAAAGCCTCGATTTCCAATTTGTCATCGTCCGGCACTAAGCGATACCGTTGGTAGGGCCATCGCACTGTTCCCGCACCCTATTTCTCTCGCATCGCCGAACGATTGTCAGGGACCTGTTCTCTAGCATCGCCAGACGATTGTCAGGGATCTTCCTAAACATTTCCCTTGACAGACAGTGAGTTTTGATCCACATCAATGAATTGCATGGTAGGGAATGCGTAGTCGTTCGCATTCGTTCACAGTCATTTGCGCTTGCTCTTAGTCATTTTGGGATAAGCAATGCCAGATTCGCCGGTGCCGCTCGATCTGAGCCATCCATCCCCCTCCTCCGCACCATCGGCCGAGCTCCATGGCGTGCGGGATATGTCGCGATTGGAGCCAGCCCCCAGCGCCGGCAAATGGCAACCCCGGCGCGCCGGCCAGGCCCTCGTGGCCGCGTGCCTGCTGCTTCCGATCGCGCTGTTCAT